>JBJEOB010000107.1:0-2135 GCA_051880495.1 Lachnospiraceae bacterium | reverse complement strand
AGTCCACAGAGGTATATCCTTTGTGGACTACGTTTTTATTTATGCGAAAAATGCAGGTTTGTTGTATACATCAGACAGGTAGTATCACTGTGAACACAAATTGCTAAAGTGCCTAATGTAGATAAAATTTATTTTTACTGTATTAAAGAGAGATTCTGTGCTATAATACTAATATCTATAAGACTTTTTCTTTAGTAATGGGGAAAGGAGAAAGGATACAAATATGACAGTTGATAGAAAGGTAAGTAGTATTGAGGCTAGTTTCAAGATGGAGAATATGCAATTTGATACAGAGTGTCGTCAAAGAGTGAAGAATGTGCTTACTAAGAAGGTATCAGTTGCTGATGCAATTGCAGAGTTGAATAACAAGTATGGTGTATCCTCAAAGCGTCGTGAAAGATCAAGAGTATGATTATTTTTATGATAACGAAAAAGACAAAAAGTATTGTTATCCAGGAACAAATATATTAAAGAATAAGCTCGATATTAGAGATATTGATGTTTTGCATAAAGCGGAGAGAGATTACTCATCTGTCCGTCAGGCTGAGCTGGCAAATAAAGGTGTGACTGGAGATTTTTCATTCAATCATCTTTGTTCAATTCATAAGCAGCTATTTCAGGATGTATATACATGGGCTGGAAAGACAAGAACAGTTGATATTTCAAAGGGCACAATTTTTTGTTTGGTACAGTTTATAGAAGTGCAGTTTGAGGATCTTTATAGAAAACTAAAGAATGAAAATTTTTTATCGGATATAACAGATAAGAAAGAGATGAGCTGTCGACTTGCTTATTATTTAGGTGAATTAAATATGATTCATCCATTCAGAGAAGGGAACGGAAGAACTCAAAGAATCTACATAGAACAGTTATGTCAGAATAATGGAAGATTTGAGATAGACTTTACCGAATCATCAAAAGAAGAGATGGTTTTAGCCAGTATTCGCTCTGCCAATGTGTCAAATGATTTGTTGGAAGCCCTGATATTTAAGTGCCTTATTAAAATTTCGGAAAACAGTGGAACAGATAGTGCTCCTATACGTCACACGGTGTCAGGCAGTGCACCCTGCAAGGGCTTGAAATAATGCAGGTGGAAATCCTACCTGGAAAGGAACTAACCAATCCACCAGAAGTGAGTTTTGAGTTGCTGTTGGTAACAGTAGTAGCTAAGCGTAAACAACGAGATAGTAGGGACAGCTATTGAGCAACGAAATACCGAAATACCAGAAGGGCGATGCTGTTGTCTGGGCAGAAGCCAACATGTGGGTTTATCGATATGGTGAGATTTCACACACTTCTGCGGTGTCGGAAAGACCTGTTCATGCTATACAAGGATTTCAAGTCAACAGGGGAGAACCTGTATCATCCACATCCATGTGTAAGATGTGGTATGTCAAACAACCTATAGGGAGGATGGCAAATGTGCTACAGGTAGTCGGACAACTCCATATTACCGGTGAGTGCGGGTAATGCCGCAGGAGGGAAGGGAGTTGCATGTGGTGATATCCTTGAGAGAAACTTATCCAATACTCAGAGATTGATATGATAAGAAAATTGATTTCAAGGAGAAAACCGACAGATACACAGAGATTTGTCAGATGATTAGCTGCATGAAGAGCCGGATGCGGGAAAGCCGCACGTCCGGATTCTGTGAGGGGCGTGCTCAGTAATGGGTGCGTCTACTCGACCCATTAAATTTTTATCAAAGCACCCAATTTTTATACGCTTACCAAATGTCCGGATTTGCGATTTCTAGCCGCAAGAATATTCAAAGTGGTGCATTTATTACTGCGGAATACGAGAAAAAATATGGAAGATATGTAGAAGTGAAGTAAATGGAAAACATGACTTGAAAAAACGGAAGTTGGAAAGTATAATGGCTAATATACATAATACTTAACGGTTAGCTTTAAAATCCCGAACAGAAGAAGAGAAATTTTACTAATAAAGCCGAAAATCTGTTATTCATAAAGATTCTTTGCAATTGAGAGATAATTCTACAAGAAATTCAGGAATCAACAGAGCATTATGATATTAGTGAAAAGGGTTGGATAATGAATGTTATCACATAAGGCATATCACATAAGGTGTCAGGTTCAAATAAAAATTCTATAAACTTAATGAAAAGAGTTGCA
>JBJEOB010000106.1:0-9618 GCA_051880495.1 Lachnospiraceae bacterium | reverse complement strand
CTCCCGAAAATAAAGGTTTTATAAAGAAAAAAAGGTAGTAAATTTGACACTACCTGCAAATTTATGGAGGAATGAATATGAGGATTTCTACGAAGGGAAGATATGCGTTAAGATTAATGCTTGACCTTGCACTTCAGGAAGCATCGCATCCCGTGAGTATTAAGGATATAGCAAAGAGGCAGGATATTTCGGAAAAGTATCTTGAGCAGATTATTTCCGTACTTAACAAGGCAGGATTTGTCAAAAGCGTGCGCGGTGCCAACGGCGGTTACATTTTAAAGAAACAGCCAAAGGATTACACGGTGGGAATGATACTTCGTGCGACGGAGGGAAGTCTTGCACCTGTTGAATGTGTTGAGCTGGAAAATGGTTCATGCGACAGAATGTCAGGCTGTGTGACCGTGATGCTCTGGAAAAAGATTAATGATGCGGTAAATGAGGTTGTTGATAATACTACACTGGCTGACCTTGTTGAGTGGCAGCGGGAAAAGACAAGTGAATATATAATATGATTTGATATAGGATAAAACTATAACAGGCTGTATAATTTGTGTATTAGACAGCCTGTTTTATTTTTGGTATGATTTCATTGTAAACAGATAGGATTTATTGATTTAGGTGATTGCGAAACTGTTATAATAATTCAATTAATAAGTTTGTGGGTGCAGTTGAGTGGCACGTTTGCACTAATGCTCGCTCGCAGCGGTACATAAGGTGCCAAATAACAGCACCTAAGTACCGGCGGCTCACAATTGCCTCTTAACTGCCCCCACAAACTTGTTTGACAGAATAACTTAAGTAGTTTCGCAAACACCTGAATTACAGAATATTATAAAAGGAGATTATGATTATGAGCAAAAAGACTTATTCAGAAAGAAACTTAAAATTTGAGACATTACAGTTACACGTTGGACAGGAAACACCGGACCCGGTTACAGGCGCAAGAGCCGTTCCGATTTATCAGACATCATCATATGTATTTAACAACTGCGAACATGCAGCAGCAAGATTTGGACTTTCAGATGCGGGCAATATTTACGGAAGACTTACTAACCCGACAGAGGATGTATTTGAAAAGAGAATAGCAGCACTTGAAGGTGGTGTGGCAGCACTTGCGGTTGCATCAGGTGCGGCAGCAATAAGCTACACGTTACAGAATCTTGCACAGGCAGGAGACCACATTGTTGCAGCAAAGAACATTTACGGAGGAACATATAACTTACTTGCACATACGCTTCCTGAGTATGGAATTACAACGACATTTGTTGATCCGTTTAACTATGAGGAAGTTGAAAATGCAATTAAAGAAAACACTAAGGCAATCCACATCGAGACACTTGGAAATCCGAACTCAGATGTAGTAGATATCGAAAAGCTTGCATCAATAGCACACGCACACAAGATTCCGCTTGTCGTTGACAATACTTTTGCAACACCTTATCTTGTACGTCCGATAGAATACGGAGCAGATATTGTAGTTCATTCGGCAACAAAGTTTATCGGAGGACACGGTACAACACTTGGCGGCGTTATTATTGACAGCGGTAAATTCGACTGGGAGGCATCAGGAAAGTTCCCTTCACTTACAGAACCAAATCCAAGCTATCACGGAATAAGCTTTACCAAGGCAGTAGGAGCTGCAGCATTTGTCACAAAAATCCGTGCAGTCCTTCTTCGTGATACAGGCGCAACAATTTCACCTTTCCACTCATTCTTCTTCCTGCAGGGCTTAGAGACGCTTTCTCTTCGTGTAGAGCGCCATGTGGAAAATGCACTTAAGGTAGTTGAGTACCTTAACAACCATCCTCAGGTAGAGAAGGTAAATCATCCGTCTGTTTCAGATGACCCGGAGCAGCAGGCTCTGTACAAGAAGTATTTCCCTAATGGAGGCGGTTCAATATTTACGTTTGAAATCAAGGGCGGAGAGAAGGAAGCCAAAGATTTTATCGACAACCTCGAATTATTCTCACTGCTTGCAAATGTAGCGGATGTTAAGTCGCTTGTCATTCACCCTGCATCTACAACACATTCGCAGCTTAATGATGAGGAGCTCGCCGAGCAGAATATAAAGAAGAACACAATTCGACTTTCAATCGGAACGGAAAATATTGACGATATTATTGAAGATCTTGATGAAGCATTCAAGGCAATCAAATAAGTAATACATTTGTTCATAATTTTACTTCCTTTTAGGAACTGTGTTCTTATTCCGTAAGTCCTGCATGTCTGATTGCAGACTCGCTCTCGCTTAAAGTTTGACGTAGCGGTACATAAGGTCCTACAGTACAGGACCTAAATACCGACGTCAAACTATAGTCTGCAACAGACACACAGGACTTGGCGGAAACACAATTCCGAAATGGGAGTAATTTTATAAAATAGAAATCCACCATAGTAGATAAAATTCTACATATTGGTGGACTTTTTTATTATATATACTAAATATTGAAATGTGAAAAAATTATGAATTTTTTGTTAAAAAAAGGTAGAAAAAAGCAGATTTTTTTGATATAGTTTAAGTAACTATATCTATAACTATAAATACGGGGTTTAATAATAAAAGGAGAATTGGTATGAGAGGAAAAAGAAAAGCATCAATAATCGCTTTTTTGATGGTGTTCTGTCTTATATTGGGGGCAATGCCTACAGATCTGGCGACAGGTACAGCATCAAAGTATCAGCAGGCACTGGAGAATATAGCAGAGGAGTTTCCTGCTCCGGTTATGGGGGAATCGGATGTTAAGGTGGAAGTAAGCAATTATACATTCCTTGTGCAAAGAGGCAGTTCATATTATACATTTGATGAGATAGAGGCTATGGGCGGTCTGGAAAATGGTGACTACCTCCAGATTAATTTTGACTGGTCAATTGCAAATCTTGACCAGGATTTAATAACAGGTGATATAGATTACGATGTCGATCTTGAATTATATGGAATATCCCTTACTAAATTTGAGACACCTATTGATTTCTATGATAATACTCATAATCAGGCAGGAACATTCTGCATTGTAGAAAAGGGCGGCAAAACGGTAATGTCAGTACATTTGCTGGAGTCTTATCTTAAGAGTGGTTCTGATAAAAAGGGTACCGGTGAAATCTATGGAAATATCAATGTAGACAATACAGAGAACAAGAATCTTGTTGAAACGCAGATTGGTATTGGTAAAAATGTTGTCATAAAGACAGTAATCTGTGAACAGGAGGAAGGTACGGTATCTATTGATAAGTCGTCGGGAACGCCTGTCGGACCATCTTCTTTAGGAACATACACGGTGCCGTTTACCGTTACTGTTACAGCTAATGCCTATGATGCATTTATAACCGGTTTTACTGATAATGCCGGAAATGCTTATACAGGATTTGACAATATCATGTGTAATGGTGTTACATATGCTTCGTTTGAGGAACTTCAGACAGCACTTTTTACACAGACTGATGCAGACGGTGATAAGGGTATGACTCTTGGAGCCGGAAATACAATCACCATAACATATGATGCAGTTGTCGGTGAGGATTATTTTGAGCAGAACTCAGGAAAATCCTTAAATAATACATTTAAAACTGAATATAAAACTAATTTAAAAAATAAAAAAGAGATTTACGATTACGATACACCGGTGATTGCAAAACCGTCTGTCAGCAAGAGTGGTTCTTTTAATTCGGACAAGTCAAAGATTACATGGACCATTACGGTTAATCCTGCTCCATTTGAATGGACAGATGTTACAGGTCCTTTTACGGATACATATACGGAAAGCACAGGCTTTACCAAAACTGTTTCAATTGAAAAATCTGAGTTTAGCGGCCCTGATGCTTTGGGAAAATACACCTGTTCATATACAACAGATGTAAGCAGTGAAGCACTTGCATCGGCACATAAGGTCGAGCTTAAAAATACAGTTTCGGATGTTTCAATTAAGGGACATAAATATTCGGGAAGTTCAACCCTTTATACGGATGGTAATCCGGATGGATATATCAATAAGGACGTTGATTCTGCAAAAGCTTCTTCGGATGGAATACTGTCATGGACAACAACAATCCACATTCCTGACGGAGCAACGGAAGCATCTTTTGAGGATACTCTTGATACTTCACAGGGCCAGCATGCGTTCTTTAAAAATTCCGGAGATGTTTTTACGGTTTCAATAAATGGTGTAGCTGCGATGCAGTTTACATGTACGTATATTGATGCGTGGAACTGTTATACATCATCTCAGGTACTCCTTACTGATATGATTGAGTCATGTTCAACCAACAACAAGGGATATTTTACGTTTAAGTTTAAGACAGATTATCTTAATACGATTACAGAAACAGATGATATTGTAATTACATATGATTCTCTAATCACCGAGACATCTTCTGCAGGAAAAACCTACAGGAATGTTTCAAGCTTAAGTTATGTGTATGACGGCATAAAATCGACCGGAAGTGATGATGCCAAGTGGTATGATGATGACCCTTCACTCAGTGTTACATACAAAAATTCCATTAATAATAAAGACGGAAGCTTTATTTATTCATTAGCAACGGATCTTAAGGAGGCTAATCTTAAGGTTGGCGACGTGATTACCTTTAAAGAAGAGCTGCCTGCCGGAATGAAGATGAACACGGCTGACGGAATTATTTCTGCATACATTGGTAAATTTGCCAATGGATATGTAATCAATAATTCAGGGGTTTATGGTGTTGAGAACTGGAATTCTCATATAGATGTTACATCGTCCGTTTCAACTTCGCATGTTGACGGAACTAATGTATATGAGTACAGCATTACGGTTACACAGCCGATGCTTGATATTATAACCTCAAGCACATCTTTAGTCGGATTTATCGTAAATGTCGGAGCACATATTGAAAATGTTCCGGAGTTGACGGCAAATACGACATATACCAACAATGTGTCAGCAACAAAGGAATCAGAAGGCGTTAAGATTTCTCTGGGCAAGGCTTTGAAAACAGATACATTTGAAATATATGATATTGTAAGTAAGAGCTGTGACTTCCAGTATGAAAAGGATATTATTGAATTTACAATCGATATTAACCCATATGCTACGGATTTTGACCCGGAGGCTGACTGGCTTATCGGTAAGGATAAGATGGGGGACGGTCTTTCATTTAAGACAGATACACTTAAGGTTTATGAAGTTGCCTCTGACAGTACGGAAACATTACTTACTGCAGGAACAGATTATAAATACACATTTGATGCGCTGAATAATACGATTCAGTTTGAACTTCCTGATGCCAGACATTTAAAAATAAAATACAGTGCTTATTACATACTGGGTAAGAATGAAGCAATTGACCCGGTTGCGTCGGCTAATGTTTTCTATTTGCTTGGCAAGAGCAAGAGCACGGAAGATATCATGAAAAAGATTGACCTTTCGGGTAAGGCAAAGCTTGTTCCGTATTCGGTAACATCAGATATAACATTGTATAAGTTTGCTGAGGATGCAGACGGAAACAGATTCGGATTAAATGGCGCTGCATTTACATTGTATGAAGTTAATTATGCGGACGGAGCATTATCACTTGGCAACAAGCTTATGGATAAGAAGCTTGCCGCAGATGAATCACAGTGGAAAATAGAGAACCTTTATCTTGACAAGCTCTATGCACTGGTTGAAAATACTTCACCTGCAGGATATGAAAAGGATAAAGGTATTTACTATTTTATACTTCCGGGTGGAAGCTGGGGTACGGTATCAGCAACTTATGCTTCATTAATTGGTTCTACTATTCATGTTCACAGGGCAGGTTCGGGTGATCCTAATTCTGTTAACTATCTGCTTTATGAAAATGAAGCCGGTGAGGATGGTAAGCTCGTTATCACCAAGACCATAACGGGTGTTAAAACGGCCGACCTTGGTACGGCTGCTGCAACAGTTTCATTTGTTGTGAAAAACAATGATACAGGATTGGAGCTTACATATAATCTGTCTGATTTTACATATGACAGTGTGACAAAGAAATATACTTTAGAGTTACAGGAAAAGGGAAGCTATACCGTAATGGAAACGGTTTCCGATATTTCAGGATATAATGGTGTAACAACAACTTACAGAATTGATTCCGGTTCAGAGGTTACAGGAAAGTCGGCGTCTGTCAATGTTACTGCCGGCAACACTACAACAGTCGATTTTAATAACGAGTATGAGACTGCAAAAAGTAAACTTATCCTTAAAAAGACAATCGCAGGAATTACTGATTCTGCAGAACTTGCCAAAGTTGTAGATGTTGTAAAATTCAGGGTTGTAAATGAAGAAATCAGTTACGATAAGACATTTGCACTTAAGACTGACGGCTTTACAAAGAGCGGATATGATTATACCAAGACAATAGAACTTCCTGTCGGAACATATAAGGTAACGGAAACAGCATTTAGCGTAGATGGTTATAATGCAACGGTAACATATACTTACAATGCAACGAATAAAGAAGGAACAAGTGTTGATGTTACCGTAGCAGAAGGCGTGGATACCGATGTAACATTTACCAATACATATTCTAAGCAGAGTGGTTCAATTGTCATTAAGAAAAATATAACCGGTATTGCAACAGCGGATTTATCTGACGCACTTGGCATTATTAAGTTTACAATAAAGGATTCAGGCGGCAATGTCATCGGAACTTATTCGCTTGACAGCGATTTTACAAAGATTGGCAGCCAGTATGTTTCATCAAAAATAAATGTGTCACCGGGTACATACACGGTAGAAGAGACTGCATATGATGTTACGGGTTACAAGACAAAGAGCATTTCTTACACCGTAGTGGCCGGAGCAAGTGGAACAGGCAGCAGCGTAATTCTGGATGTTGCAGATGAGGACGAGGAAGAGGTAACATTTACAGATGAGTATGAAGAAGCCAAGGGAACACTTATCATAACAAAGACACTTACAGGACCGGTTACAGGTGCCGAAGCCAGGGCTTCAATTATGTTCAAGGTAACAAATAATAAGACGGGAAGCAGTACTACATATTCGCTTAATGATTTTACATATATATTGGGAGTTTATAAGCTTGAACTTGAGGAAAATGTGGGCGGATACACGGTGGAGGAAACTGTTTCAGACATAGCAGGCTATGTAACCAAGAAGGTCAGCTACAAGGTAGACGGAGGAACAGAAACTGTTGGAAAGAGTACAACGGTCACAATAACTGAATCAGATAACACCAAGATAGTGGCATTTAATAATGAGTATGAGGTTGGAAAGCTTATAATAACCAAGACTGTTACAGGACCTGTAACGGATGCACAGGCAAAGGCAGCAATTAAGTTTAAGGTGACTGATTCAGAGTCAAACAGCAAGGTATACTCACTAAATGATTTTACATATAGCGGCGGTATTTATACACTTGAGCTGGACTATAAAACCGGCGGATATACGGTAGAGGAAAGTGCCTCTGACATCAGCGGTTTTGTTACAAAGAGTGTCAAATACAGTGTAAACGGCGCAGCAAAAGTATCGGGTAAGGGCACATCGGTCACAATCTCTGCAAGCGACTCTGTACAGCAGGTTGATTTTTACGATGAGTATGAAGAGGCGAGAGGCGAGCTTGTAATAACAAAGACAATTACAGGACCGGTAACGGCTGAGCAGGCAGAGACAGCACTTCGTTTTAAAGTGACAAATAATACAACGATGCTTAGCACGGTTTATAAATTAAGTGATTTCACATTAACAGGCGGTGTATATAAGCTTACACTTGATGCTGCCGCAGGCGGCTATACGGTGGAGGAAACTGTTTCTGATATCACCGGATATACGACAAAGAGTGTCAAGTACCGGATAAACGGTGGAACGTCTGTGACAGGTAAGAGTGCCGTTGTAACACTTGTTGGTGAAGATGATACCCAAACAGTTGCATTTACCGATGAATACGAAGCACTGCCATGTGAAATAAAGCTTACAAAGACAATCAGCAATATTGTTGATTCATCTGAACTGGCAGCAGTGGTTGCGGCATTATACTTTGAGGTTACCAACAATGACACCCATGTGACGGAAACATACTACCTTGCAACCGATTTTACCATGAACAGTGAAGGCGTGTATGAACTTACGATTCCGGCAACGGCAGGCGGCTATACCGTAACGGAAAAGGCTTATTCGCTTGCAGGCTATGAGGTAACTTCCTCATACAGGATTGACTCAGGAAGCAAAATGAATGGTGATGCGGCAACATTTACTCTTGTAAACGGACAGAGTATAGAGGCTGACTTTAACAATGATTATCTGAAATACCCGATTATTGAAATAACCAAGACGATTACGGGAATTACTGATTCTGATATTGCACGTGCGGAGGACAGCATTGTATTTACTGTAACAAATGCCGTAACAAATGCAGTATTAGGAACATATAAGCTTTCAGACATGTTAAAGAACAGTGATGGTACATATTCGGTCAAATTTACCGTAGAACCTGACGTTGAGTATATTGTTGAAGAAACAGCGTATACGGTTTCAGGCTACGCTTATAAGACAACAACCTATAAACTCAATTCTTCTGCACCGGTAACAGATAAAAAAGTCAGTGTAACCGTACCGCTTAACAATAAGTACACGGTGGCTTACACGAATGAATATGGCGACCTTGGTAAAATTCTTATTACCAAGACAGTTGACGGACCTGTTGACAAAGCAACATATGAGAGTGTGATTAAATTTACGGTGACAGATAATTTAACCAATACACCGGTAATTTATAAGCTTACGGATTTCACATACAATACTGTAAAGAGCCGTTATGAACTTGAACTTCCGTATTTGACCGGTGGTTATACGGTAACAGAAAGTGCGTCAGACATTACAGGTTACACCAATACCGTTACCTATAAGGTAGATGCAGGTACGGCTGTTACGGGAAAGAGTGCATCTGTTACCGTAACAGACGGCAATACGACTGAAGTTGATTTTACCAATACATATGAAGCTGATATGGGTAAAATAATAATTACCAAGACGGTAAGCAGTATAGTTCCAAGGGATACTGCGCAGTCTGACATAAAGTTTAAGGTAGTGAGCATAAATGACCCGACAGATTCAAATGATTATTCACTGAGTGATTTTACTTATAATCCTTCTACAAGGAAATGGACTTTAGAGCTTGATAAAAAAGTCGGAAAATATAAGATAACAGAAACTGCTTATGACATTGACGGTTATGTAACAAAGAGTGTAAAGTATGTCATAAACAGCGTGGAAGGTGACGGACGTGCAGGCGGAGCGACAGTTACGGTATTAAAGGATGCATCCGTACAGGCAGACTTTGCTGATGAATACGATTATGAACGCGGTAAGATTGTTATAACCAAGACTGTTGAAGGACCTGTTACCAGGGAACTTGCAGAAAATAATCTTGTGTTTGTTGTTCAAAGCCTTGTTGATTCATCGGACAGAACGACATATACTCTTCAGGATTTTACATACGATGCGGTAAATAAGAAGTGGACACTGACCATACCGGACAAGAGAATTGGAAAGTATACAGTTACGGAAACGGTTTATGACATTGCGGGTTATGTAACAAAGAGTGTTAAATATACTGTTAATGGCGTGCAGGGTGATGGCACAAACAGTGCAGCAGAGATAACTGTTA
>JBJEOB010000105.1:0-2206 GCA_051880495.1 Lachnospiraceae bacterium | reverse complement strand
TCCAACTCACCATCCTCCAACACATTCTTTATATGTCTGGATATGGTGGATTTGTTTCTCTGAAAAAGTTCCGCCATTTGGTCTGCCGAGAGCCACACGGTGTCGTTCTCCAATCTGACTTCTATCTTCGATTCACCATCGGGCGTTTGGTATAATATGATTTGTCCTTTATCCATTGTGTGTTATTGTTTGTTTCTTCCATTCAGCAATTCTCGTATATCAATCTCCAAGATGTCCGCTATCTTATCGAGGATTTTGAGAGACGGTTGTGTGGTATTGCTGCACCATTTAGACAGCGTTACAGGAGAGATTCCGAGTTCTCCAGACAACCATTTTGCCGTTCTCTTCTTCTCGACCAAAACCAGCTTAAGCCTGTTTATGTCTTTACCTTCCATAATAAATCAATTAAATTTTAGGGCTAAGTTATTCCCTTTTTTCGAGATAAACGAAGAAAACCTGATAAATCTGTATTCCCGAAGGTGAGATTTAACATTTGTTGCGCTGTCTGGTTGTCGATGTCGCTTCGGAGTGGCTGGCAAATAAGAATGAACGGAAAATAACAACCCCTATTAGACTCCCTTACCACAAAGCTGTAATAGGTCTTGTTTTTACCTTCTTATGTTCGCTTTTTGCGCCTATATACACAAAAATCTCGGTTATCCAAACTTTTTCTGTTAAATTATGAGTTAAATATTGGGCTTGCCTCCTTGTTTTCAGTTATTTTTTATACCTTTGCATTGCTGATTGGAGGCTCCGTATAGGAGAATAGCCAGTCGGTCAAGAGAAGGCATATTTGCTTTATCCGTTTCTTACTCAAAAGTCTGGAAAACTTTGAATATTGAAAGCGATGGATATAGGAAAATGTGCCATCCGTGGTGTATTGTATATTTATGACGCAGCCCCAACTGTGTCTTAACATATCGTACACAGGATGGGGCAAATTTCGTTCATTCGTTTTCAAAGGTTTTTCCAGACACCTGAGTAGGAGGATGCAGCGGTATGACGCTCCATCCTTTTCTTGTATATATTAGGTAAAACCGCCGTGAGAATGGAGCGTATCGGCACAGAAAAATTATTCAAGTCGATATGGGAAACTACGTACAATCGCATCTTACAAAAGAAGAGCATGTAGTATTTGAGGCACATTATAATTGGTGTATTTGGATTTTACCGATTATAGGGTTTGTATTCTTTTCTATTCCCTTGTTTTTCGTGTTGCGTTATGCACCTTCTGATGAGGTTGCTGATAGTATGGGATTTCCTGGTGTTATGTTCTTGATTGGTCTTTGGATTTTGATATATACCTACATTAGGACACAAACAGATGAATTTGCAATAACCAACCAAAGGCTTATTATAAAGACAGGTGTTGTTTCCAGGACTACATTGGAATTGAATTTGACTAAAGTTGAAACGATATCTGTTGACCAGAATATAATTAGTAGGTTGTTTGATGCAGGAAACATTAGCATCAAAGGAACAGGTTCTACAATATGTAACCTTATCTGCATCAATACACCGTTTGATTTCAGAAAAGCATTTCAAGATGTATTAGGCTGTTATATTCCTTCTCATACAAACGATGGGTATGATATGAAGCCAGACTTGAAATTTGTCAGGAATAATGCAGAAATCAATACCAGCCATACATCAATTGCCTCAACAACCATAAACTCTGGTGATATCGTTGGAAAAAGCGAAAGTCTGATTAAGCTCAAATCGCTTCTTGATGCAGGCATTCTCACACAGGAAGAGTTTGATAGCGAAAAGAAAAAGATACTTAACTCATAAAACTACGCCATTTAGATATGAACAAACTTATTTTATCTCTCAGAAAGCTCTGCTTACGTTGGGTAGTTGTAGCAGTACCTGTTATTTTTTGGGGGTCTGGTGCTTTGTTTACAGATTATGATAGTGATGGACTATATTATTTTTTCTGTCTATTCATGACAGTAACGATTGCTTTTTTCTACATTACCTTAGCAGCACACGCTATAAAGGATGAAAGAAGAGCATTAAAGACATCCTATCTATTTATTGCGGCTTTTGTTGTACTTCTTCCAGTAAGTTCGAATGCCATAGCATTGATGGCTCCTATTGGCTTAGCAATTATATTTCCTTTCCATTTTTTTGAATACATCGGAAGTATATATGAAAAGGCTGAATACATGTTTTTAAGTTGTTCTGAAACAGGAGAGTTTCTTGT
>JBJEOB010000104.1:0-9877 GCA_051880495.1 Lachnospiraceae bacterium | reverse complement strand
AAATCACAATATCTGCATTTTTGCACGCAAAACGGAATATGCACATAAAGCCCCAGGTTTTTCATACTACTCCTCGTCCAGCTTCAAAACGCTCATGAAGGCCTCCTGAGGAATCTCTACGTTGCCAATCTGGCGCATTCTCTTCTTTCCTTCCTTCTGTTTTTCAAGAAGCTTCTTCTTACGCGAAATATCGCCACCGTAACATTTTGCAAGGACATCCTTTCTGAGTGCCTTTACTGTCTCCCTTGCGATAACCTTGCTTCCGATTGCCGCCTGAATCGGTATTTCAAATAAATGTCTCGGAATTTCTTCTTTTAACTTCTCACACATTCTTCTGCCACGCTCGTATGCAGAGTCCGCATGAACAATAAATGAAAGTGCGTCAACCTCTTCTTTATTGATAAGGATGTCAAGCTTGACAAGCTTTGACTTCTCATAGCCCTTCATTTCATAGTCAAATGATGCATATCCTTTTGAGCGTGATTTTAATGCATCAAAGAAATCGTAAATAATTTCATTCAACGGAAGATCATATTTTAAGAGTGCTCTCGTGCCCTCGATGTATTCCATTCCGTGATATACGCCGCGTCTTTCCTGACAAAGAGTCATGATTGAACCGATAAATTCAGAAGTTACCATAATCTCGGCACTTACAATCGGCTCCTCCATGTAATCGATTTCCGACGGGTCAGGAAGATTGGACGGATTGGTAAGCTCAATCACTTCACCGTTGGTCTTGTGAACCTTGTAAATAACACCCGGTGCCGTTGTGACAAGGTCAAGATTGTATTCTCTCTCCAGACGTTCCTGTATTATTTCAAGATGAAGGAGACCTAAGAAACCACATCTGAAACCAAATCCCAGTGCTATTGAGGTCTCCGGCTCATACTGGAGTGAAGCATCATTTAACTGTAATTTTTCAAGGGCATCCCTTAAATCTCCGTATTTGGCACCATCAGCAGGATACAGTCCGCAGTAAACCATAGGATTGACCTTCTTGTAGCCCGGCAGTGGCTCATCACATGGATTGTTGGCATCTGTCACGGTATCACCGACAGTGGTGTCCTTAACATTTTTGATACTCGCCGTAATATATCCAACCATACCGGCAGAAAGCTCATCGCAGGCAACAAACTGTCCCGCTCCGAAATATCCTACCTCCACTACATCTGCCTCTGCACCTGTAGCCATCATGCGGATTCTTGTGCCTTTTTTAACGCTGCCCTCACGAATACGGCAGAACACAATAACACCCTTGTACGAATCATACAAAGAGTCGAAAATAAGCGCCTTAAGCGGTGCATCAGGGTCGCCTGTCGGTGCCGGTATCTTGGCAACCACAGCCTCAAGCACCTCCTCGATGTTGATTCCGTTCTTGGCTGAAATAAGCGGTGCATCCTGCGCCTCTATTCCGATAACATCTTCAATTTCATTCTTAACGCGTTCAGGCTCTGCGCTTGGAAGGTCAATCTTGTTAATTACAGGGAATACATCCAGATTGTGGTCCAATGCAAGATAAACATTGGCAAGTGTCTGTGCCTCTATGCCCTGAGCCGCATCAACGACAAGAATTGCACCGTCGCAGGCTGCAAGGCTTCGTGAAACCTCATAATTAAAATCAACATGTCCGGGTGTATCAATCAGATTGAATATGTATTCCTCCCCGTCCTTTGCCTTATATACAATACGCACTGCCTGTGCCTTGATTGTAATACCGCGCTCTCTCTCAAGCTCCATGTTATCAAGAACCTGGTCTTGCATTTCACGGCTTGTAAGTGTGCCCGTCATCTCAATGATTCTGTCCGCAAGTGTCGACTTACCGTGGTCTATATGTGCAACTATGCAAAAATTACGTATATTTTTCTGATTAATCCTACTCATCTGTCCTAGTCTCCTTAATGTTCTACGCCGAGAAATTCCAAAATGCCGTCCCCAATAAGCCTTGCATAATCTTCCTTATGATTTTCCCAGAGCTCATTGTCCTTCTTGTTGGACATAAATCCAAGTTCAATAATACAGCTTGGCATATGGCTGTATCTGTTAACAAAATAATCTTTGTCCCTGTCTGCCGTTGAACCGCCTTCTATTCCGCGAAGCTTGGTTCCGTCAACCTGTCCCATTTTTTCCATGAGAATTTTGGCAAGCCTTACATCCTCGTCTTTTCTGGCTTTGCCAATCCATATCTCAACTCCTCTTACATCCGAGGTCTTATATTTATTTCTGTGAATGGAAACGAGTACATCTGCATAATGTTCATTTGCAAATAAAGGTCTGTCAAGTGAAGGCATGGAAATGTCCTCTTCTCTTGTCAGAATGACATGTACGTCATACGGTTTTAGGTACTCGCGTATAAGCAGGCACATTTCAAGACCCTGTTCTTTTTCAGTGTGGCTGCCGTAACTTGCACCAACATCACGTCCTCCGTGTCCCGGGTCAAGACATACCGTAATCCACTCATCCTGATTAAGGAATTCCTCACTCGGTACATACTCTGTCTTAACATATTCCGTTGTCTCAAGCGGTTCAGGATTATATTTTGATGCCTGCGTGGTTTTTTGTGTGGTTTCTTGTGTAGTTTCATCTATAAGATGAACAACCTCCTGCTCAAGTTCAGTACTTCCACAGCCTGTCAAAATACTTATTCCCAGAATAACGCCTGCAATCACAGGTTTAAATCTATTGTAAAACATTTTTCATTTCTCCATTGTATTTTTAAGAGTGTATCTAATTAAGTATATCTTATTTTTTTCGTATTTACAAGTATTTACTCATATCCTTTTTCGCCTGTAAACAGCCTGTTTAACATATCCGCAAGCGGCTCCATTGCATTGAGTTCCTCCTGCAGTGTATTGTTTTGCGCTCCAACCTCGATAAGCATTGATTTTTCCCTGAAATGAAGACAATACCTGTATCCGTTTATATATATTTTTCTTAAAAGGTCCGGATAATATGTATTTCCCAGCATCTGCATCTGAAGACTCATTGCGAGATTATCCTGAATATACGGATTTTTAAGGTAATCAATCCTGCCGTTAACCTTCGTGTAGCTTATTCCGTTAAAAAACATTATCTTTGCCGTCGGCTTACCATCAACGTCCGTCACAAGTCTTACATTTTCATTCACACCGTCTCTGTGGATATCAAGTATCACCTCAATAGTCGGGTATTGATTAAGTATTGACTGGATTCCCTGCTCCGCATACGTATAGGCTTTGCTCCTGTCTAACACACCATTTACATAATCATAAACTGACGTGTCATGGATTACATTATACCCATATTTACTGCTTAAAAGCTCAGCCAGCCTTGCGCCCACACCTACTATCGAGGTAGAAGGGTCACCTTCTGTTGAATCTGCAAATGTTTCCTGCGAATGTGTATGAAATATCAGTATCTGAGGATTTGACGCGTCTCCTTTAAGTGTCAGGTCCTCGTTTAATGCGCTGTTTACGTCAAATGTATCCTCCTTCAGTTCAGTTATCGACGTTACCGTATAAAAATTCGAAAGCAGGTTTTTAAAATCAGCCAGTTCATTCTTATTTACCTTAACCGGAAATAAGGTAACCGGTACAGACGTTTCCTGCGCCGCCTGTGTTTCCACATTTTCCTGCACTGCATCGGTCTCATCTTCCATATCTAAGGTAAGGTATTCAAGCTGAGGTTCATATTTATAAGAAGGATCATCATCAAATGACGTATCCACATAATGTGTTTCAACATAACCTACAATAGGCAGATACTGATTGATTACATTTTGTGTTGTAAAATTTCCGTGTTTATGGCTTTCAATGTATCCGGGCAGTAGACTCACATTCTGTCCCCAGAATGAAAATGCATCTGCCCAATCTATTTTCATCATAAGAAACAGGACCGAGGCAATGATAATCAGTCCTGTTCCCCACAAATTTCCTTTTCTTCTTTTCATAAATTAATCGAAATCACCCCACGTATGATACTTATTCATATATATTCAGTGATTTCACAGGATATTAATATTACACAGAATTTGTCACAATATTGATTGCCTCGGAAATCGTATAGCCGATACGCTTTATTGTCTCATCCGCATCCTTTGGCGTAACAAACATTTCAGCCATCTCAGGATAAATTATTTCTTTAATCAGCTCATACTTTTCTTCATTATTGAGTTTATGAAACGTATCCGATACCGTTTTAAAATGGTCCGACACCGACAATGCTTTCAAAAGATTTTCAAGCGTATCATACACGATTGTCGGCGTGTCAATTACCGTCGGAACACCTATTGCAATTACATTTGTTCCGATTGTTTCCTTAGTAAGTGCCCTTCTGTGGTTTCCGACACCTGAGCCGGGATGTATTCCCGTGTCAGTCACCTGTATCGTTGTATTAAGCCTTCTTGAATTGCGTGCTGCCAGTGCATCTATCGCAATCACAACATCCGGCTTTGTCTCATTTACTATTCCCTTTATGATAATAGCCGTTTCCATGCCTGTCTGCGCCAGTACACCCGGTACGATACCACTTATATTTATCTTCCGGTCGCCTATGGATGCCTCACGTTTTATGGAAATATTGTTGACTACATTCGGTCCTAATGCATCCGGTGTTACCTCACGGTTTCCCAGTCCTACAACAAGTATTGAAATACCTTCCTCACGCCAGTAATCTTTCATAAGTTCCTTGATATATTCCGCAAGCACACATGATATTTCCCTGTGATACTCCTCACTTGGCAGTGCCATCTGCGGTGCTTCAAGCGTCATATATGTTCCTATTGGTTTGTTTAGCAGGCGGCTGCCGTGCTCATTTGTTATGGTCATCTTGATTACGTGAATATCTTCCTTTTCATTTGTTTTCTCTTCAACGATAACTCCCTTAAGTTCGCTGTCAGACATTTTTATATCTTCCCTTGCCTCAAGCGCAAGGTCAGTACGCACTTTAAATGATTCCTTCATTGACAACCTCCAACCGACAAAACTATAATGTACTTAATGTAATTATTTTCAAAAAACCAATAATTATGTATTGACATATTATTTTGATTGAACTAAAATACAATAGTATGTTTACATTAGAACGTCCGTGTCCGGCTTTAATGAAAAACATCTGGTTGAATTTTATTAAATTATATAAATGGAGGTGTCCGGATTGGCTAACATTAAATCTGCTAAGAAGAGAGTTTTAGTTACAGAGATTAAGACTGCAAGAAATAAGGCAATTAAGTCAAAGGTTAAGACTTATGTTAAGAAGGTTGAACTTTGTGTTGCTCAGGGCGATAAGGCTGCTGCTAACGAAGCTTTAACTGCTGCTATTAGCGAGATTTCAAAGGCATGTTCAAAGGGTATTTACCACAAGAATACAGCTGCCAGAAAAGTTTCTCGTTTAACAAAAGCTGTTAACGCTATGGCTTAATTTTTTAAATAATTTGTTTACAAACAATACAGAGAAATTGCGACGCAATTTCCTGTCAAACAAAAAAACGATACATCACCCTGTATCGTTTTTTTATATAATAGGAAATTTCAACGAAATTTCCTATTTATAAAAAAAATGCTCCGCGAGGAACGCACTGCGGCGGATTGGAAGATTGTCGCAACGCGACCCGCCGCAGGCGGAGAATCTCGCAAGCGAGATTCTTTTTTAATTGCACTTTTTTATTATTTACTGAAAGCTTTCAATCAGCCACTTGCCTGAATCATTCATGTCATCCTTGGTAAATCCGCTCTTCTTCTGACATGATGATTTTAATATTGCTGAACTTTCATTCTTGTTACTTAAATTCCAGCCTACATAGCTTATTTCATATTTTCTAATCGTCTCAAGCCATTTGTTTGCTGAGTCATAATCAAGTCCGCCATTTCCGGATGCATCACATATACTGAACTCGCTTATAAATACCGGAAGTCCGCCATCAATTGCCTTGGTCATCTTATTTCTCAAATCATCCTTATGTGTTGCAGCATAGAAATGAAGAACATACATAATATTATCTTCCTTAATCGGATTAGCTGCTGCCTTGTCCACATCCTGTGACCATGTAGGCGTTCCGACTAAAATAACGCTGTCCTTATCATTTTTCCTGATTACCTTAATTACTTCCTCCGCATAAGACTTTACATCTTCCCAGGATGTGCCTCCATTCGGCTCATTACATATTTCGTATAAAACATGGTCATTGTCTGCATATTTTCTTGACATTTCATCAAAAAAGGTTATTGCTTCGCCCTTATATGTATTCGGATTGTTATCACTTAAAATATGCCAGTCAATTATCACATACATTGATAAATCTGTTGCATATGATACACCATTATCAATAAGCTTTTTAAGCTCTTCCTTATTGCCTCCGGTACAGTAACCTCCCGACTCGCCCGTATACATTGCAAGTCTTATTACATTTGCACCCATATCACGAAGGTCACTAAATGCATCCTTGTTGACATACTCAGGATACCATCCGATACCATGTGTGCTCACACCCTTAAGCACTACATGATTACCTTTTGAATCCACCAGATTAGTTCCTTCTACATGCAATTTCCCGGCATATTCGGTCACGGCATTCCCATTCTTATTGCTAACAGGCTTTTTTTCATCTTTATTATCATCACCTGAATTATCCGGAACAATTGAACCTATTACCGCATCAGAAAATGCAGGTTCTTCCTTACACGTAACCTGTACGCCTATATCCTCTTTCTTTGTTCCGGCTGCTATCGCATTGCTGTACTCCGACACCGGTGTCATATACCAGATTCCGTCTGACAGCTCGCACTTTACGTTCCAGTAACTCATCAGTTCCAAATCCTCGCTGACAGGGATCTTAATAACCCAGTCTTTCATTTCTTCCTTGCCGGTATTTTCAATAACCACCTTGTACTGAAAACTCTTCTTATCACCACTGTCCCAGCTTGTTTCCAAAGCAAAACTTACCTTAAGGTCATTCTCTGACTTAACCTCATATGAAACTGCCTCCGAATCTGTAACTGTCGTGGTTTCCTCCTGCCTGTTTTCGGCTGTTGTGACATTTTCGGCTGTCGTCGTATTTTCTTTAGTTTCCTCATTCTGCTGTGCTTCCCGGTTTGCTACCGTAGCATTTGCTTCGCCGGTATCTTTTCGTCCAAGCATAAAACCTATACCAAATATTACTGCAACAGCTACAACCGCAATTATTACAGTTTCAATGATTGCAATTGTTTTCCACTTTCCGTTTCCCATATTAACTTACCTTCCTTTGGCTATATTTTATAATAATCAGCTCTACACACATATTAGGATTAAGCCGCCCGCGCTTCACATCCTCCTCATATGCGGCACAATCCTCCAGTGCCTCATGTAATTTCGCTATTGACCATTCCTGTGCCTGCGAATGGCATTTCGTAACAATAAAGTCCTTTACCTGCATCTTCTTGGCGATTGTCGCCCTCGAATATCCTTCATTTTCCAGCTCCTTAACCTGCAGGAGCAGATTAAACTGTCTCGACAGCATATATAATATTCTAAGCGGCGGTTCCTTTAGCATTATCAGGTCGTAATATAATTCAAGTGCATCGCTCTGCCTGCCTAGCGCAACATAAGATACCATGTCAAAAATCTTATTTGCCGTTGTAACGGTACACACCTCGCCCACATCATCGGCTGTTATCTGCTGCCTTCCCATAGTATAGCAGATAAGCTTTTCAATCTCCTGATGTATGTTGTCCATCGAATAACCTGTACAATCAAGAAAACGCTCCATTGCCCGCATATCCATCTGCTTACCCTCTTTGGAAAGCATCGATGCCACCCAGCGTTTCAGCGTTGCCTCATCCTGAACCGTCATCTCGCTTACATAGCCGTTTCTGCTGACAGCCTTGTACATTTTGCTTCTCTTATCTACCTCATTCTCAACAAACAAAATCGTAAGATAGTCCGGTATGTTCTCCAAATACTCCAAAAGAACATCATCACATGAACCCTTAAAAAATCCCGAATCTTCTATGGTCACAAGTCTTCGCTCTGCGAAAAACGGTAACGTCTCACACACGTCAATCACTTCCCTGCAGTCGATTCCTTTTCCCGTATAATACGAATAATTCATATCATCGCCCTGTGTGATGGCTTCCTTCAGCTTGTCCCTGTACTGCTTGCGAAGGTAATCCTCTTCTCCACAAATTAGATATGTTCTTTTAAATCTTCCCTCTTTGATATTATCATTCAGAAACTTCATTTTGAAACCCCTTTACGCAGTTCCTATACTCTGCTTATCATACCATATTAATGGTAATATGGCAATTTGATTTCTCCTTTGCACTTCTCCCGTCTAATTAAAACTGCAGTTTTCTATTATGAAAATACTCCTGAAGGAATGCCCGCACCGCTTTACATCTTTCAATTTCAGGCTCGACATCAGGAACGGGAGCATCAATAAACAGGCTCCTATTACTTGGTTCTGTATGTGGTTCCGGATAATAACCTCTGTTTGCCCAGGCAACATAATCTGCTCCGTGCTCAATCAGGCAATCCAGAATTTTTTCAAACTGTTTCCTTACAGCTTCCTGAGAATGTGGATATACACCAGCGTTTTCCATTAAATATCCGGCTTTGTGTACAGTCCAGCTAAGAGCATCGAGTCCATTTGATGCTAACTTATTTACGTCTGCTCCTTTTTCAACAAGCAGTTTAACATATTCAAATGCAATATCCGATTCCTCGAATTTTTGGTAACAAAGAGAAATAATTGTAGAATTTATAGCATCAAATAACACCGGTGCTCGCAATCCCGGATCATCATCCTCTGCTTCCATGAAATCGACATCTGCACCGTGTTCAATCAAATAACCTGCAATCTCATAATTTCCTGTTTTTAATGCCACTTGAAGAGGCGACTGGCCATGGTCTTTTTTAGGTAATGGCCCTGCCACACAATTGACAAGTTCCGGTTTTTTCTCAATTATATTTTTTACTTCATCAAGCTTTCCCTGCCTTATTACAGTAAATAGTTTTTTCATTTTGCCTCCTAATATATCAGAATTTCTTTCTCTTTTTTAAACATGATTCATGTCACGATACGTAGCGGGGCGGATTGGGGTAAACAGGAAAATTTCTATTTCATCTCAAATCCAATTATCACTCTAACAAATGCAGCCACTATATTAACAATCAACCATGCAGATATTCCTATAAATCCAAGCACCAATAAAGCGAATACCGTAACAGTGACGCCGACATATTTCTTCTCCTTTAAAGAGAGAATGGCCAATGATACGACATCTGCAAAAAAGAAAAACTGAAGTATCTTTCCAACAGTACTAAGTAATACACCATGTGCCCCCTCTTCTTTTGCTTTTCTGATATAAGCCAGGGAAAATGCATTTCCTCCAAGCAGCATTAAGTAACCATATACACTAAGCACAGCTATCATCAATGGGCCGACAAAAATCATAATTACTACCGGTGTAAATGTAAGAAGCAAGAACAAGACTATCATTAACCCACCTGCCAGATACAAAGGAATCAGGGAATATTTGATTATAATTGCACTCCTTAAGAGTGTCATTCGATTGATTTTCTGAAAATAAATCCTTACATAAATTGCGTTGATGATTCCAAGCACAAAGGGACTTACCAACACCAAAAAAATGATTGATGGAGCATCTTCTCCTGCCAATCCCAACCAAATGAGCGGGCTTGCATAAGATAGCAGAACATATAAAATTGCTAATACAGTACAACCTGCTTTTTTATCATTTTCCATTAATGCACCTCCACAATGCACGTTATAGCCATTATTTTGTTTATGTGCACGTTCTGTTAAATTAAGAAAATTGGAAGTTTGCCGTCATCCTTACAAACTGGAAGTTGTGAGGATAATGAAATCATACACCGATTTGTTTTTTATCGCTACAGATCTGGA
>JBJEOB010000103.1:0-2217 GCA_051880495.1 Lachnospiraceae bacterium | reverse complement strand
GTCCTATGTCGAAAAAAGGATCTTATTTTTTACCCTTTTGACGTGCTAATCATGGTATATTAGTAAACAAAAAGTTTACGGAGTTCTTTTTTCCGTCGGTGCTTATGTCGGCGTCCATATCGTTGAGTATAATCATTGATGCGGTGATAGTTGGGAATGTACTTGGAAATGATGAGCTTGCGGTTATGAATCTGATCATGCCATTGACTCTTTGCTTTACTGCAATAAGCGGAATGTTTGGAATTGGCGCGGCAACTTGCATTTCTGTTTGTAAAGGTAAAATGGACAGTGAAAAAGCGAATAAGTTCCTTACGCTTTCGTGCGTTGCGTGGCTGATTTGCAGTATCGTTGGGATTGCTTTAGGGTTGTTTTTTACCGATCCAATATCGGGGTTTCTTGCGGGAAGGTCCGGATGAGAAAATAGAAATTCTTAGAGATAATTGTAATAATCTGCGTGATAGGGCAATGATTGATTTTCTGCTTTCAACAGGAATTAGAGTAGGCGAATTGGTAAGGCTGAACATTGATGATATAGATTTCTCTGAGCAGGAATGCGTGGTTTATGGCAAAGGAGACAAAGAGAGGAAAGCATATTTTGATGCTAAGACCAAAATTCATTTGTTGAATTATATTGAATCAAGGACAGATAATAATATAGCGTTATTTGTGTCGTTAAACAAACCACACAGTAGACTTACTGAAAGCGGTGTGGAGTTACGATTACGAGAAATGGGGAAGAAGTTAGGTGTAGAAAAGGTACACCCACATAAGTTCAGAAGGACTATGGCCACCAGAGCAATTGAGAAAGGTATGCCGATTGAACAGGTACAGAAAATTCTGGGACATGAGAAAATAGATACAACGCTCAGATATGCAATGGTTAATCAAAACAATGTGAAGCTATCGCATCGAAAATATATTTCATAGATTGACTTGTAACGCAAAAGACGTTACAATAAAAGAAAGATGGAGGTGTATTCTATGGGAAAAACAGCAACATTAAATATAAGAGTAAATCCAGATGTAAAAGAAAATGCAGAAAGTGTATTGGCACAATTAGGGATACCAATGGCTACTGCTATAGATATGTATTTAAAACAAATATCATTAGTAGGAGGAATTCCCTTTTCTATTGTATTACCAAAAGCAGCTAATTCAGTGAATGCAGATATGATGTCTGTTACACAGATTCATCAAAAGTTAGAAAAAGGATATGCCGATATAGAGAAAGGAAATGTTGAGGATGCAGCTAGTGCGTTTGTGGCATTTAGAGAGAGGCATTAATGAAGCAATATAAGGTAGAGATTACAAAAGAAGCTTTGCAGGATATGGAAGATATATACAATTATATTGCTATAGATTTGCTTGCTCCGGATAATGCAATGGGGCAATATAATCGCATTGCTGATGAAATACTTACATTAGACACTTTCCCGGAACGATTTAGGATTATGGATTCTGAGCCGGAAAAGAGAATGGAGTTGCGTAGAATGCTCGTCGATAATTATTCAGTGTTTTACACAATCCGTGACGAAAGGGTAATTGTAACGGATGTGTTATACACGGCATCTGATATAGAAGCACGTTTGAGAGGCGAGATATAAAAGCACGCGTTTATTTGAATTTTGGGAGGTAATGACCATGAAGAAAATACTAATATTGTTGCTATGTCTTTTACTTACGGCCTCAATCACGGGTTGTGGTACACAGTCAATAAAGCCGATTGACACAATTGAAGGAAATATGAAAACATACAGTGAAATGTCAGACGGTACATGGCAGTGCGATGGACATATCTACAAATACAGGTTGGAAATCAGTGGACGACTGAGTAATGCCGTTAAGGACAGCACATACATTTATTTAAGCAACATAGAAGATATTACCTTCGAACAAGCTTGGAAAGCATCTGGGCTTAGCAGTAATATGGATGATTACTTTGATATTGACGAAGCAGTATTGGTTGAATTACCAGACTGACAACTTTCAGTTTGTCGAACTGAAAACGGATTGAACGGGACGCATTGGTTCACAAATAGCCAGTGCGCCCTCTTTTTATGCTCAACGCCTTTTGGCTGTTACATAGGTGGTGACATCATTTCAGTTCGTCACTTCCCAATGTACAATATAGTCAAAAGAAAGGGGTTGTTCCTATGAAGATAATTTTGAAAGTATTGGCACTGCCGGTGCTGTTTGTTGTAACGATTGCTTGTATCC
>JBJEOB010000102.1:0-2234 GCA_051880495.1 Lachnospiraceae bacterium | reverse complement strand
TGAAGAGAATGATGACCTTATTTTTGAAGATGAGTTATGGGAGGAATAGAAAATGACATATGAAGAATTAATTGAAGAACTTAGAAAACTTTATGAGAACTTAGATGCATCAGAAATCGAAGAACATTTTGCAATCCAGATAAATATAACTGGAGAAGCGGAAGGCGCCTTGTATGTTGAGTTTGCAGATGGGCAAATAGAAGTACAGCCATATGAGTATTATGACAGAGATTTAATTATCAATACTGATTTTGAAACTGCAATTGACTTAGCAAGTGGAGATATAGAAATGGCTGCTGCTTTTGCAGAAGAAAAAATACAAGTGTGGGGCGATTTGGACAAAGCGATTGAGATATATGAAGCAATCTTTGAAAAAAGTGAAAAAGATAGAAGATAGCTAAGAAGGAATGTATATATGAAAAACTTAATAAAAGTAAAATCATTTATCTTTCCGATTCTTGGAATAATTTGCATTATATGGACAGAACATGTAGTGCGAGTGTTACCGTATCTATTGGGGAATGCAATGGTCATTGATGGTTTGTTAATAGGAATCAGCTGTTTTCAGGATAAGCATTTTCTCAACCATGATTCCGAAGAATTAGTACACGGTATTGTTATGTTCATAATGGGTTTTGCATTTATTATCCAGGGTGAAAATTCTTTAGGACCAATAGGAATAACCTGGTCCATTATTGGTATTCGCAAAGCATCAAAATCGTTGAATCAGGCAATCCAACAAATCTATATGAAAGAGCAATTTATTGTGCCTCTTATGGGTTTTTTGATTCGTATATCGCTTGCATTACTTCTTTTGTTTGACTCGTTTGAGAAACTCTCGACACATATAGTTATTTTAGGCTTGGAACTTATTGCGACCAGTATTCGGTTCAAGGGGAGGCATGAAAAATATGAATCCAAAATTGAAAGCCAAAATTCTTGAATCACTATTGGCAGTTTTGCCGATAACAGGAATTGTTTACCTTATCTATTTCGTCTGTATATAAATATTGCGGTGTAATTTTTCCTGATGGGGCGTATGTACTGGGCAATTTTATGCGTGGAATTATTGGGAAAAGGTCTTTATAAGATTCGTTATCGTGATGTAAAAAACGATACGATTCTTGCAGCAGAACGATACGAGAGAGTGATAAATAACTAGTATATTAGGATACATTTTGTGGGAGGGATGCAATATCAACAGAAAACAAAAAAGGATTATGAGTTTTATCCGTATTGCATCTCTGACGGCATTGGTTGGAGTGATAATATATGTGGCTGTAAGCCTGAAGACCAATCCAGAATTGGCCTCATCTGAGAATATTGTGAAGCTTGTTTCCCCAAATCCAATAATAGCAACACTGGAATTTGTTATGCTGTATGTGTTAAAGGGCATTAGCATGGTATTTCCTTCCGCTGTATTAAACATTGCTGCAGGAATGATCTTTGATTTTCCATTTTCAGCGGTGGTAAGTGGTGTTGGTATATTTGTGGAATTTATCCTGTTGTATGCCGTTGGAAAATTTTTGGGAAAAGATATTGTTGAAGGAATTAAGCAAAAATATCCAATAGTCAACAAGTTAGATTCATTTCAGACACATAACAGCTTCTTTATAAGTTTCATTATCAGAATTATGGGAGTAGTGTCTTATGATATGGCAAGTATTTATCTTGGTGCTTCAGGTGTAAAATTTTTGGGCTTTATCTTGGGAAGTATGTGCGGAGCTACACTAAATATCATCATTGATGGATTGTTTGGTAAATACATTTTTAATCCATTTAGTTGGCAGATATGGGTAGTTGTTATTATCAGAGGTATAGTGATAGCTATGGCAATTTTAGTAAAAAAATATATTAGTAGCAAGGGAAATAAGAATGCTGTTACATAATAATTAAATATGTAACAGTCGATGCGAAGAGATGCTGTTTAGATTGAAAAACAGATAAGTTAATGTTACAATCTGTAACATCAAATAACTTTGTGGGAGGTTATTAATATGTTTTGCAAAGAGCGTATTGCGAAGGCTATAAGAGTATTATCAGTTCCACCGATTATGGTTTCTGTACTTATTCTCATTTTAGCCTTTTGCAAAGAAAGTATTTTCAGGAATACTTTAGAAATAGTAATAATGATTGTATTACTAGGCTTTGTACCTGTTCTGGCATATGGTTTGCAGAGGATTCTGCCGGGATTTAAAGAGCAGGGTAGAGAAGGACAGAGAAAGCTTGCATTT
>JBJEOB010000101.1:0-48423 GCA_051880495.1 Lachnospiraceae bacterium | reverse complement strand
ACTCCCGAAAATAAAGGTTTTATAAAGAAAAAAAGGTAGTAAATTTGACACTACCAATAACTATAAGGAGGTTTTTTTATGAAAGTGGTAAGAAATTTTGGTGTTATTATTTTTATGATGGTAGTATTATCTAGTAATATTGTAGTTTATGCATCTGATAATTCCTCATAGAATAGTGAGTTTGATGATGTAACTAATGAAGTAAGCTGTTTTATTGATGTTTTTGAATCAATAAAACTTACACCAGAAGAAAAAATGATTTATATTAAAGCAAATAGTACAAAAAAATCGCTTAATAGTGATGCTAGTTACATTAATATGGCATCATTACTATTTGAAAGAAATAATATTGTATTAAAACATTCTCAAAATGATATTACAGAATATGGTAAAGTTATTGAGATTGACTATAATGATATTCAAATTTCATATGGTAATGCGTTAGTTGATGTTACGGTAACAAAGACATGGAAGTATGATTTTTCCGAAATTGATTCAGGAGCAGTAGATAAATACATATTTAATCTTGTTTACGAAGATAATAAGTGGAAAATTGAAAATGTGTCAGGACTATCTAAAATTGTATTTGATTACAGATTGCAAGAAATGGGTGATCAGATAACAAAAGAACAAAAAAATGATTATTTATCAATTTTTGAAAAGGAAATAGTATTTAATATAGAAAATGTAAAAGATGCTGAATCTTTACTATCCTCAAGATCTGGGTATAATACGTCTGCTGCAACAAATTATGCATTAACATATGCTTTGACTCCAAATACAAGTTATGCGGATTTCACCAATATAGGTGGAGATTGTACAAATTTTATTTCTCAATGTTTATACGCTGGTGGAAAAAATATGCATTATGGTGCTGCTTATACAGGAGATTGTTGGTACTATACTACAAGTACAAATAGATCATCAACTTGGACTGGTGCAGCAGAGTTTAGAAGTTATGTTCTTAGTAGTAACTCACAATTGGGTATGAGTACTAGCGATTGGAATAATGTATCTAATGGTGATATTATTCAGATGTTGTCATCTGATTCTGCTTATCATTCACTAATTATTACCGGAGTGGCTTATAGTTCATATGGAAGAAGTGATTTACTTGTTTGTGCTCATACAACAAATAGACGACATGTTTCACTGAATTCCTATTATTCTGGAACAAAAGCGTATTATCATGTAAACTGATAAAAAATAACATATTTTCATAAAATTATTATATAATTTATTTAAAGAGTAGTTGATTCTTAAAACTTTTTTATAGTATCAACTACTCTTTTACTATATTTTTTCCACATGTCCATTTGCAGGAATAGTTCAAAAATGGACAACATATATTTGAGTGAGGAGGTAAGAAAATGCGGGACAATTTGCAAAACATACTCTCATCAAATTTAAGAATTCTGTTAAAGGACATAAATGACGCCAAACTTAATGAAATAAGGATTCGTATCGGAAAACCAATAATTGTAAGCATGAACCAGCAGGAATTTTATGTAAATAAAAATGGCCGGTTATCCAATGATTTAACGGATTTGTATCTGGTAAAAGAAAATGATATTAAAGAGACCATGGAGTATATTACCAATTATTCTCTGTATGCATACAACGATGAAATAAGAAAAGGTTTTATTACAGTGAGCGGAGGACATAGAATAGGAATTTGCGGAAAAGTAATTTATGACAACAATGAAATAAAAACAATTAGAAATATTAATTCAATTAACATCCGTGTTTCTAATCAGGTTTTAGGATGTGCAGGTGCGGTTGTAAAAAATATTTTTAGAAACGGTGAGTTTGAAAATACATTGATTATTTCTCCTCCCGGACTAGGCAAGACAACGTTATTAAGGGATATGATAAGGATTATAAGCAATGGAACGAAAGAATTTGAAGGAAAGACAATCGGCGTAGTTGATGAACGTTCAGAAATCGCATCATGTTACAATGGTAATCCTCAAAATGATGTCGGAATCAGAACTGACGTATTAGACTGCTGCCTTAAGAAGGATGGCATGATAATGCTGATAAGGTCGATGAAGCCGCAGATTATTGCCGTAGATGAAATCGGGAGCATTGAAGATGCAAGGATGATTGAATACTGCTCGCTGTGTGGGTGTAAAATAATTGCCACGGTTCATGGGTTGACGTTTGATGAGGTGTCTCAAAAGGATGGCATTAAAAAGTTAATGGATGAAAATACATTTAAAAATTATATATTTTGTGAGTATGAAAAGGGAAGGGGATGGAAAAAATCAATTTATAACAATAAAAAAGAATTGGAGGATGTAGTCTATGATTAAGCTGATTGGAATAGTTATAATAGGTATTTCGGCTGCAATGATTGGGTACAAAATGGCAGGGAATATGAAGCAAAGAATAACATTATTAGATGAGATTAGTAAAATACTTCAGGAAATATCAAACGAGGCAACATACTCAATGAAGACACTCCCGGAAATTGTTTATGACATTTCAAAAAAGGACAATAGTGTCTGCAACAGATGGCTTTCGAGTCTGTGGGAAAGGTTAGACACCAATAAAGACTCCCATTTTGCCAATGCATGGGAAAACAGTATGGAATGTTTTGCACAGACAACCTTAAAGGCTGAGGATATTGAGTTAATAAAACCGCTGGGAAGAAGAATTGTTAATTTAAATAATGACATGCTGGCAGGTGTAATTAAAAATATGGTCGAAACGATAGATGTATATAATAAATATTTAAAAGATGAATATCAGGTAAAATCAGGTCTGTACAGAAAGCTTGGGATTCTTGCCGGTATATTTATAATTATTATTGTTATCTGATAGGAGTACTTCATGGATGTTAGCTTGATTTTTCGAATTGCTGCAGTCGGTATTTTAGTGTCGGTAATCAGTCAGATTTTGAAACACAGCGGGCGCGAAGAACATGCCTTTCTGACAAGCCTTGCAGGACTTGTGCTTGTATTGTTCTGGATCGTCCCGTACATATATGAACTATTCGAAACAATTAAAAAACTTTTTTCGTTATAGGTGAAAAAATGCTTGTTGTAAAAATAGCTTTAATCGGAATAATAGGTGTAATTTTTGGAAATTATTTTAAAACCGTAAAAGGCGAATATGGTGTTCTGATTGGATTGTTTATTTCTATACTTATTTTTTACTATATAATTCTGAAACTGGAAGATCTTGTAGCAATGTTTGAATCCTTGAAAAATCTGATTCCAAACCAGATGGATTATATAGGGGTACTTGTGAAAATGCTTGGAATAAGTTATATATGTGAACTTTCATCAGGAATATGTAAAGATGCAGGGTACAATTCAATTGCAACACAGATTGTTATAGTCGGCAAAATAACAATTATGACACTGGGCTCATCAATATTATTTGTGCTTATTAAACTTATTTATACATATCTGGGGTAATAATGAAAATTAAAATATTTCTGTTTTTATGTGTATTTTTCTTATGTGTAACAATTGATATAAATAATGTTTGTGCAACGACACTTGACGAATATGATTTTGACACAATGGATGATTTTTTTGCGGACAATGACTTTGACATTACTTTTTCTGAGCTTGCAAAAATCATAATGGGACAGGACTATTCCAATGAAAATAGCATTATAGGTACTGTTTCGCATTTTTTTATGAGTGAACTTGCATCATGCTTAAAAATTGTATTAATGATACTTGGTATAATAATTACCGGTGCGGCATTTAAAGGGATAACAGAGATTTTTAAGGATAATTCTGTAATTAAAACAGGAACATTTATTACATATATGGCTGTTTCAACACTGCTTTTTACGGCGTTTGAAACAGGTTTTTCACTCTCAAAGGAAACCGCTTCGAATGTACTTGATTTTTTATATGCACTTATACCGACTTTTTTCTGTGCGGTCACATTTGTAAAAGGAAGTATTACAGGTTCCCTGATGTATCAGTGGACAGGTCTTTGCGTAAGTATTGTAAATGTTGTTGTAGTAAAATTATTACTTCCGATGGTTAATTATTATGTTATTTTATCAGTTGTTAATTATGGTACGGAAGGCGGAAGATTTAATCATATGTGTCTGTTGATTAAAAAGCTGATAATGTTTGTAAACAGATGCATGATGGGAATACTGCTTGGAATCACATCTATAAAGAGTCTTACGGTTCCTCTTGCTGATTCGATAAAAAATACAGCCCTGAAAAAAGCAGTTTCAATGATACCGGGAATCGGAAACGGAGCGGAAGCATTTGCAGAAACTGTTGCAGGGACAGGTAATCTGATTAAAAATACAATTGGTATGGCAGGGTTACTTGCGGTTGTATTTATAGTTGCACTGCCATTTATTAAGCTTATGGTCATGAATCTGGTATTCAGGCTGCTTGCGGCAATAACAGAGCCGATTACACAGAAGAATATAGTATCCGGTGTGAACAGTATTTCAGAAGGAATTGGTCTTTTGCAGTATGTCATATGTACAAGCTGCTTAACTATGATGATTAATATAAGCATAATCTGCATAATGACGGGAGTGTAGAATGGCTGACGCATTTTTTGGAGTAATTAAACAGATTATTGTTTTTTGCCTGTGTTCATTTGTCCTGCAGGAATTAACGCCCAAAGAGGAATACAAAAAATATTTTAATCTGTTTTCGGGGCTTGTTTTAATACTTATAATTTTCAGACCATTAACTGATGCATTTTTAAAAGCAGATGGTATTGATGATATGTTGAAGAAAAACATGCTCAGGATGGAGGTTTCTGATATGGACATGGTTTTTGCAGACTATGATTCGTCCAGAAATGAGCAGATTGTATCGGAATATAAAAATGAGATTATAAAAAAGATTGATGAGATAATATCCGATGAGGGTCTTCTGGCGGACAGTATAGATGTAACGCTTAATATGGACGCGGAAAGTGAAGATTTTCTTAAAGTGCTTTATATTAATGCAAAGGTCACAAACAAGTACAGGGATGATTCAATTAAGATAAAGGAAATTGTACTGGCCAGGAATGATAATTCAGAGGATGTAAATATAATTAATATAAAAAATAAGCTTTCTCAATTCTATAATATTGAAACAGATAATATAAATATTATTAAATAAGGTGTCATATGGTAAAAAAATATTATAAAAAAATTAAAGAACTGGGTATCTCAAAACTACTTTTAATACTTCTGGCCGGAATTCTGCTTGCCATGTCGTGGACATGGGATTTTTCAGAGCCTGAGAAAAATATAAATAATTCAATATCTTATGATGCAGATAGTATATCTATGGATAAACTTGCAGACTCTATTGAAAATATTCTGGGTAAAATTGATGGTATTACAGAGGTTTCTGTTCTTGTAACTTATGATGATTCCGGTGAGAGGAAGGTTTTAAGCAGTCAGAATACAGAATATAATATTTTGCAGGAGGAAGATTATCAGGGAGGAGTAAGAAAGGAAGAAAGCAGTAAAATTTCAAATGAATATGTTTACTCCGGGGATATACCATATGTTGTGACAGAAACAAAGCCATCAGTATGTGGTGTCCTGGTAGTTTACAAAGGAAACCAGAGCCTTGCAAAAGATATCACTGAAGCTGTAAAGGTACTTACGGGAGCGGACTATAACAGAATTAAAGTTTTATCAGTTGATTAGGAGGAAGTATGAAAACGATTTTTAAAAGAAATCAGATTATTATTACCGTGTTGGCAGTTATGATTGCAATTGCAGGATATATAAACTACATAAGTAATCTTGATAAGGACACGGCAACGGCAAATGCGCCTGTTGACAGTAAAAATGATGAATTATATGATATTTACAGTAATGATATTGACATAGATGAAACGAGTCTTATGGAGCCGGGAACAGCAGTGTTTACATCCACTCAGGTTGTCGATTCGGCAATGCTTGCTGATGTCAAATTAAACAGGGAACAGGTTCGTGCAGCCAATAAGGAAACTTTGTATAAAATAATTGATAATGAGAGTCTTGATGAGGCCTCCAAGCAGGCGGCAATTAATGAGATGATTAAAATGACAGAGATATCTGAAAAAGAAATGGCTGCGGAGCTTCTGCTCTCTGCAAAAGGGTATGGTGAAACTGTTGTAAACATTGTGGATGACGGTGTTGATGTTGTTGTTAACCTTCCTGAACTTTCAGATGTTCAAAGGGCACAGATAGAGGATATTGTCAAAAGAAAAACGGATTGTTCTGCCGAAAAAATTGTAATATCACCAATAAATAATTTGCAATAATCTTACAGTTTGGTATAATACTAATATAAAAGATGTTGGAGGTACCAATCTATGGCAGCGGATATGAAGAATAATAAAGAGGGTTATATTATTAGTGATAATACAGGAATTGGTAATGTAAAGGTTTCAGCCGAGGTTGTAATGGCAGTTGCTGCAGTTGCTACACTTGAAGTTAAGGGTGTTCATTCAATGCAGGGAACAATGGCAGATGATATAGTAACAATGAGTGGATTTAAGAATCTTTCAAGAGGCGTTCGTATTGAAGTCTCTGATAATGTGGCTAAAGTTCATCTGGCAGTCATCCTGGAGTATGGATACAGTATTCCTAAGATTTCACTGCAGGTTCAGGAAAAGGTAAAGACAGCAATCGAAACAATGACAGGTCTCACAGTTGAGAGTGTTGATGTCAGAATTGCCGGAGTTAATATCGACAAAGTAAAATAATTTTGATATAATAAAAGATGTCTATTTTATAGACATCTTTTTTGTGTGAAAAAACACTGATATACAAGTGGAGGTATTTATGACAAGAAGCAGACAAAGAGAACATGCTTTTTTGATGTTATTTAGAACAGAATTTCATGATAATTGTGATTTAGAAGAACAGGATAAATTATATATGGAGGAACTTGAGAGTATAACTGATGAGGACAACGCCAATATTTCATCTAAAGTCAGGGCAGTTCGCGACAAACTGGAAGAGATAGACAGTATGATCAGCGAGAAGGCAACGGGCTGGAATATTGGAAGAATCGGCAAAGTTGAACTTACAATTTTGCGTCTTGCATCTTATGAACTCCTTTTTGATGATGAAATTCCGACAGGAGTTGCAATCAACGAAGCAGTTGAGCTTGCCAAGAAATTTGGCGGGGAAGATTCATTTGCATTTGTAAACGGAGTATTATCAAAATTTGCTAATTAATAGATTTTAGGCGGTAATTATGGCAAGTGTTTATTCAGTCGGGCAGGTTAATCTTTATATAAAAAATATGTTTACACAGGATATTTTACTTGGCGGATTATCGGTTAAAGGGGAAGTATCCAATTGTAAATATCATTCATCAGGCCATATTTATTTTACTTTAAAGGATGATGTCGGCACAATATCTGTTGTGATGTTTGCAGCCAAAAGAACAGGGCTTGCGTTTAAAATGACAGATGGAATGAAAGTCATTGTGACCGGTTCAGTCAATGTCTATGAACGTGATGGAAAGTATCAGATATATGCCTCAAAAATCGTGCAGGACGGGGAAGGGGATTTATTTCTAAGATTTCAGAAGCTGAAGCAGGAACTCGAAGAAATGGGAATGTTTTCTGAAGAATATAAGAAACCTATTCCTAAATATTCCAATAAGATTGGAATTGTTACGGCATCAACCGGTGCAGCGATTAGAGATATCATTAATATTGCTACAAGAAGAAATCCATATGCACAGCTGGTTCTTTGCCCTGCTATTGTACAGGGTGAATATGCAGCTGCTTCGATAGTGAAAGGTATTGAAACTCTTGACAACTATGGTGTCGATGTAATTATAGTCGGCCGTGGCGGAGGCTCAATTGAGGATTTGTGGGCATTTAATGAAGAGTCGGTTGCCAGGGCAATATTCGAATGCAATACTCCTGTTATATCTGCCGTAGGCCATGAGACGGATTTTACAATCGCAGACTTTGTTTCGGACCTTCGGGCTCCTACACCATCAGCAGCAGCTGAACTTGCTGTTTTTGATGTAAGACAGCTCACAGGTCAGATTAATGATTATAAAATGGCACTTGAGAAGGCATTTGACAGGAAAATTGAACTGTTAAGGGACAGAATATCTTCGTACAGGCTTCAGTTTAAATTTTTAAATCCTATAAATATACTCAGGGAGTCAAGGCTTAAAACTGCAGATTATCACGACAAATTAAATCTTATAATAAACAGGATTATTGAAAATAAAAAACACGAACTTGCACTAAAGGCCAAACAGTTAGAAGGATACTCACCACTTAATAAAATTGCTTCCGGATATGCGTATGTAGAAAATGAACATAAGTCGGTAAGAAGCATTCAGGACGTAAAAACAGGTGATGAATTAAATATATATGTGTCAGACGGTGTTGTAAAAGCTAAAGTATGTGATAAAATACAACGTAAACCGGTTTGATTTGGAGGGTATATGGCAAAACAGATTTCAATTGAAGAATCATTTGAACAGTTAGATGAAATTATTGCGAATCTTGAAAAGGGTGACCTTTCACTTGAAAAATCATTTCAATTATACAATGACGGTGTCAAACTGATTAAGAATTGCAATACGCAGCTTGATAAGGTTGAAAAACAGATTATCATTTTAAATGAGAATGAGGCAGACGATGAATTTTAAAGAGCAGTTATCAGATAATGTATTAGAAATTGAGAAAATATTAGATGAATATCTGCCGGAAAGCGCGGATTATCAGAGTATTATTATGGATGCCATGAAATATAGTGTTAAGGCAGGCGGCAAACGAATCAGACCGTTACTTATGCATGAGGCATATAACATATTTGGCGGAGAGGGCGATGTTATTAAACCGTTTATGGCTGCCATTGAAATGCTTCATACGTATTCACTGGTTCATGACGACCTTCCGGCGATGGATAATGATGAATACAGGCGTGGCAGGAAAACAACACATGTTGTCTATGGTGAAGCTGTTGGTATTCTTGCAGGCGATGCACTTCTTAATTATTCATTTGAGACGGCATCAAAGGCTTTTGATATGACTGACGATTTTGAAATGTATAAACGTATATCAAAGGCGTTAAGAATATTTATGACAAAGGCAGGTATTTATGGCATGATAGGCGGACAGACGGTAGATGTCTGTAACGAGGGAAGGCCTGTTACGCGGGAAATGCTTGATTTTATATTCAGATTAAAGACAGCTGCTTTGCTTGAGGCATCACTAATGGTTGGTGCAATTCTGGCCGGCGCGTCAGATGACGATGTTTTAAAGATAGAACAGATTGGCAATAAAGTCGGTATGGCATTTCAGATTCAGGATGATATTCTTGATGTAATCGGTGATACTAAGGTACTTGGAAAGCCTGTACTAAGTGATGAAAAAAACAATAAGGTAACCTATGTTACACTGTATGGGCTTAATCAGGCAAGAGCTGACGTTGTCAGATATTCAGATGAAGCAATTGCATTAATAGAAGAATTAAAGCAGTCTGACAGAATTAATAATTCTGAGTTTTTTGAGGGAATTGTCCGAATGCTTATTAACAGGGACAAATAGGAGCAAAATGATATTAGATAATATTAATATGCCGGGTGACATAAAGAAGATAGATCCTTCTTTGTATGATGAGCTGGCTGATGAAATACGACATTTTTTAATTGAAAAAATAAGTAAGACAGGTGGGCATCTTGCATCTAATCTGGGTGTCGTTGAACTGACAATGGCAATGCACCTTGCTTTTGACCTCCCTAAGGATAAGATTATCTGGGATGTTGGTCACCAGTCATATACTCATAAGATTTTATCGGGCAGAAAAAATAATTTTGATGACCTGAGAAAATTCGGTGGAATGAGCGGCTTCCCTAAGAGACGTGAAAGTGAATACGATGCGTTTGACACGGGACACAGTTCGACTTCAATTTCAGCAGGCCTTGGTTATGTAAAGGCCAGAGATTTGAATCATGAGGATTATAAGGTTATTTCCGTAATCGGTGATGGTGCACTGACCGGCGGAATGGCATTAGAGGCATTAAATAATGCGTCTAATCTTACATCTAATTTTATAATTGTTTTGAATGATAATAATATGTCTATTTCTAATAATGTTGGCGGTATTTCACGTATGCTTGATGAAATACGTACTGACGAGAAATATAATGACATAAAGGAAAATGTTAAGGATCATCTGTCGAAAATTCCGACTATAGGAGATAAGGTTGTTAAAAAAATTAAAAAAACAAAAAGTAATATTAAACATTTCTTTATTCCGGGAATGAATTATGAAGATATGGGTATTACTTACCTTGGACCGATAGATGGTCATGACATACCAAGACTTTTAAAGACCTTTAAGGCGGCTTCAAGGGTAAGACATGGCGTTTTGGTTCACGTTGTCACCAAGAAGGGCAAGGGATATAAATATGCTGAAAAAAATCCCGGCAATTATCATGGCGTAAATCCTTTTAATGTTAAAACAGGCAGAGACTTAAATAAGTCAACATGTAAGTCATTTACAAAAGCTTTTTCAGAACAGATAATGGAGCTTGCGCAAAATGATGATAAAATAGTGACTATTTCTGCAGCTATGCCTGACGGAACAGGACTTACAAATTTTGCGAAGACTTATCCGGAGAGGTTCTTTGATGTAGGCATTGCCGAAGAACATGCCGTAACATTTGCGGCAGGCCTTGCAGCAGGCGGGATGAAGCCTGTTGTTGCGATATATTCTTCATTTTTACAAAGAGCATATGATCAGATTTTACATGATGTCTGTATTCAGAAGCTGCCGGTTGTATTTGCAATAGACAGAGCCGGACTTGTCGGTAATGACGGTGAGACACATCAGGGTATTTTTGATTTGTCTTATTTAAGCTGCATTCCTAATATGACTATTATGGCTCCTAAAAATGGTACTGAACTTAAGGAAATGTTAAAGTTTGCCATTGACTTATCAGCACCGGTTGCGCTTAGATATCCGCGTGGCAACAGTGAGTTGTGTGAGACCTGTGAATGTGAAGAGGTAACTTTCGGTAAGAGTGAAATTCTGAAAAAAGGCAGTAAACTCGCTTTGTTTGCGGTTGGAAGCATGGTTGATGAGGCATTAAAGCTAAGTGAGATGCTTGAGACTGAGGGAATATCGCCGACAGTCATTAATGCCAGATTTGTTAAACCTATAGACGAAGAATGCATTAAAGGTATTGCAAAGAATCACCGTTTTATTGCGACATTGGAAGAAAATGTGCGTTCCGGCGGTTATGGGGATGCCGTTCTTCGATATATAAATGATAATAAATTTAAAGTAAAAGTTCATAATTTTGCATTGCCTGACGATTATGTCGAGCATGGAAATGTTGATATTCTTCGAAAAGAAACAGGAATTGACATTGACAGTATCAAAGAAGTGATTATTAAAGAACTTCAGGGGAAATAGTTAAATGAAAGAAAGACTTGATGTTATGCTTGTAAATGGCGGATTTGCTCCGTCCAGAGAAAAAGCTAAAGCAATAATTATGTCCGGAAATGTTTATGTAAACGGGCAAAAAGAAGATAAAGCCGGAAGTATGTTTGATGAAAAGGCTGTAATTGAAGTTAAGGGTGCAGCTCTTAAGTATGTAAGCCGCGGCGGCCTTAAATTAGAGAAAGCTATGGCGAATTTTGATGTCCTGCTTGAAGGAAAGGTATGCATGGATGTCGGCGCATCTACAGGCGGTTTTACTGACTGCATGCTTCAAAATGGTGCCGTTAAGGTTTATTCGGTTGATGTCGGACATGGCCAGCTTGCGTGGAAATTAAGACAGGATGAACGTGTTGTCTGTATGGAGAAAACCAACATAAGGTATGTTACTCCGGAAGATATTGCTGAACCAGTTGAATTTGCAAGCATAGACGTTTCTTTTATTTCGCTTACCAAGGTCCTGCTTCCGCTAAAGCAGCTTATGACAACCGATTCGCAGATAGTATGCCTGATTAAACCTCAGTTTGAGGCAGGCAGGGAGCAGGTTGGCAAAAAAGGCGTTGTCAGAGATAAAAAGGTACATGAGGAAGTAATTAATATGGTGTGCAGTTATGCGGTTTCTATAGGATTTGAGCTGCTTAATCTTGATTTTTCGCCTATTAAGGGACCTGAAGGAAATATTGAGTATCTTTTGCATCTTCAGAATCATGAAGAGGGCTATAGCAGTGCCAATATGCCATTTAATATTCATGAAATTGTTGAAAATGCACATGAATTATTGTAATATAAATATAATAGTTTTGATACATAAGGGGTAATAAATATGCGCAAATTTTATGTGGTTACGAACAAAGTAAAAGACCCTGATTTCTCTTTTACATATGAAATTGTTAATTATCTTAAAGGTATGGGTATGGAATGCCTTTGCCAGGATATCAATGAAGATCTTAAATATACCAAATACCGTTATACCAATGCTGATAAGATACCTGATGATGTTGAATGTATTATCGTACTTGGCGGAGACGGTACACTTATTCAGGCATCAAGGGATCTCAACAAGAAAAATATACCGATGCTTGGTGTAAATATCGGAACGTTAGGCTTCCTTACGGATGTTGATAAGGATAACATATATGATGCGTTATCTGCCATAATAAAGAATGATTATGAAATTGACAGCAGAATGGTGCTTCATGGTTCCGTATACAGAAACGGAGAGATGATTTATGATAATACTGCACTCAATGACATTGTTATTAACCGTTGCGGTACATTAAAGGTCATCGATTTTGATGTATATGTTAATGGAGAATTCCTTAATGCATATTCTGCTGATGGTGTTATTATTGCAACTGCAACAGGTTCGACGGCATACAGCTTATCTGCCGGAGGCCCGATAGTTCAGCCGAATGCTGAAATAATGATGATTACCCCGATTTGTCCTCATACACTTAATAAGAGAAGTATTATTTTGAGCAATAATGATACAATTGAAATCGTAATGAGCGATAACAAAGGATTAAAAGAAGAACGAGTTGCATCATTTGACGGCGAATTATTCTGTAAGATGGTTACAGGTGACAGAATTGTTATAACCAGAGCAGAATCCAAGTCGGATTTTATTAAGACTAATAAGCTTAGTTTCTTACAGCTGATTAGTAAGAAGCTTAACGGCAATTAAAAATAGGAGTTTATATGAAGAAAAATTCGAGACACAGCAATATTATCAGATTAATCGAAAAATATAATATTGAAACGCAGGAAGAGCTTGTAATGCGCCTTAACGAAATTGGCTGTGAAGTAACCCAGTCAACAGTGTCTCGTGATATAAGGGATTTGAATCTTACTAAGATTCCATATGAAGGTGGAAGACAGAAATATGCATATACTGCAAACAATATGCAGCAGGAATTTAATGAAAAGTATATTCGCGTCTTAAGAGATGGATTTGTCAGCATGGATACGGCTCCGGGACTTTTGGTTATTAAGACCGTATCGGGAATGGCTATGGCTGTTGCGGCTGCAATAGATGCGATGAAGCTTGGCGGAATCATAGGCTCAATTGCCGGTGATGATACTATTATGTGTGCGGTAAAGACACCGGAGGATGCCAGAAATGTTATGACTTCCATCAATAAAATTGTTAAACATTGAGGTGAAATAATAGAAATATGCTGGTAAATTTACATGTGAAAAATCTGGCGTTAATTGAAGAAGCAGATGTTAATTTTGAAAATGGTCTTAATATTCTTACTGGTGAAACAGGATCTGGTAAATCTATCTTAATTGGTTCAATAAATGTTGCTCTCGGTGGAAAAGTAAACTCCGATTTTATCCGTAAAGGAACTGAATATGGTTTGTGTGAATTGACATTTAAGATTGATTCGCCGCGTAAAATCGAGGCACTTAAAGCACTTGATGTTATGGAGCTTGATGACGGGGAAGTTATCATTTCCAGAAAAATCATGCCAAACCGTACTACAATCAAGGTTAATGGAGAGACAAAGACAGTTTCCGAAGTAAAAGAAATTGCGTCGCTGCTTATTGACATACATGGTCAGCACGAGCATCAGTCACTCCTTTACAAGAAGAATTATCTTGATATTATTGACCGCTTTGGCCAGGATGAAATATTAAAGGTGAAGTCACAGCTTTTTGATGAATACAAAAAATATACTGAATTAAAGAAAAAATTTGAAGAATTTGCAATGGATGATGAAGAACTTAACCGTCAGATTGATTATATTCAGTATGAATTAAAGGAAATAAAAGAAGCGGACTTAAAAGACAATGAAGATGTCGAACTTGAGCTTTCATTTAAGAAATTTAATAATTACAAGAAAATTGTAGAAAATATTTCTGAAGCATATCATGTACTCAGCGAAGATGATGAGAGTGTATCCGTACTTGTGAGTAAGGCGTATAAGAATATTTCGGCTGCAAATGAACATGATGAACTTTTAAATGGCATTTTTGCGCAGATAAGAGATTTAGAAGACCTTGTAAATGGTCTTAATTCTGATATCAGCGATTACATTTCCGGTATGGAATATGATGAGGAAACATTTGCATTTGTCAATGAAAGGCTCAGTCTTATTAACCGATTAAAGCAAAAATACGGTAACAGCATTGAAGAAATCCGCAATTATTATAATGAGAAATCATTAAAATTAAGCGAATTGACAAACTATGATGAAAATAAAAATAAAATTTATTCACAGTTGTGCGAAGCTAAGAAACAAATCCTTGAATATTGCGAAGTATTAAGTGATATCCGTTCAAAGAACGCATCTAAATTATCGAAAGAGATTGTAGATGCGCTAAAGGAATTAAATTTCCTGGATGTTAAGTTTGAAATTGTAATTTCGAGAACAGAGCATTTTAACGAAAATGGATTTGATGAAATTGATTTTAATATTAGTACCAATCCGGGAGAAGAGTTAAAACCGTTATCCAGAGTTGCATCAGGCGGTGAATTGTCCCGAATAATGCTTGCCATTAAGACTGTTCTTGCTGACAAGGACGATATTGATGCACTTATTTTTGATGAAATTGATACAGGAATCAGTGGAAGAACAGCACAGATGGTATCTGTTAAATTAAGTGAAATTAGCCGTACGCATCAGGTGCTTTGTATAACACATCTGCCACAGATTGCATCAATGGCCGATGAACATTTTGTTATTGAAAAAAATGCAGAAAACGGTTCGACAATAACGACAATAAAAAAACTGGATAATGAAGAGAGTGTTATTGAGCTTGCCAGACTTTTGGGCGGTGTTTCAATTACTGAAAATGTAATAAAAAATGCGCGCGAAATGAAAGATTTGGCAGACCGCACAAAAACTTCTAAAAATATATGACCTAAAATACATATACTATTCCTATCATAATTGATGAGGAGGAATAGTATGTGTACAAAGCGTAAATATAGGATTTTTCTTTTATATCTGTTGCTTGTGACATTGCTCGGGCTTATGTCCCTTGTTATGCATTATATGCTATCCAGAATTCCTGATCAAATCACATTGAACGAAAAGCAGGAAAACGTTCTGGACCTGAATCTGCCTCTCACCGGAGAGATAGAAGCCAAAAGTGTAAGCGAAAGCAATGTAAGCTCTGTTAATTTTAATCAGCCTGTATCAATTACAACAGGAAATCCGGGCGAATATAATGTAGAATTAAAACTATTTGGTTTTATTAAATATAAGAACATTACTTTAAATGTTGTTGAGAATAAATCGGTTTTTGCATGCGGACTGCCGGTGGGTGTTTACCTTAAATCAGAGGGGATTCTGGTTGTAGACAACGCGAGGTTTGTCAATAATGAAGGAAATTACGTTAATCCAAGCGATAATATTATCAAAAAAGGCGACTATATTGTAAGTATAAATGGTGTCAGGCTTAATAATAAAAATGAACTCATAGATTATGTCATGAACAGTGAGGGAAATCCGGTTATTCTTGAAATCAACAGAGACGGCAGCATAATTTGCGTAAAAGTCATTCCTCAGAAAGATTCGGAAGGTGATTATAAGCTGGGACTTTGGGTACGTGACGATACACAGGGGATAGGAACACTGACATATATTGACTCAGACGGTAATTTTGGAGCACTTGGACATGGAATAAGTGATATTGATACAGGCGAACTATTTGAAATACATGATGGAATACTTTATACTGCCAATATTTTAAATGTTGTCAAGGGACAGTCAGGAACTCCGGGAGAATATGTTGGAACAATAGATTACAGCACCAAAAACAGGCTCGGAACCATATATAAAAATTGTGAGCGCGGAGTCTTTGGGAAAATAGCTTTAAATGGTGAAATATATAATAATCTTGAAAAATATGAAATAGGCTATAAATATGACGTTAAGCCGGGCAGTGCATATATCTTATCGGGTATTGACAGTGATGTTAAAAAGTATGAAATCAGAATAGACGCTATTGATTATTCATCGGCTAATGTTAATAAGGGTATTGAATTCAGTGTTGTTGACCCGGTACTTTTGGAGCGTACAAACGGAATTGTGCAGGGAATGAGCGGCTCACCGATTATACAAAACGGACGGATTGTTGGTGCTGTAACGCATGTTTTTGTAAATAATCCAACCAAGGGCTATGGTATTTTTATAGAAAATATGTTGGAACAAAATGTTAAATAACGTAACTTAACAAATAAATATTTACCGAAATAGCATTTTAAGATGTTGAGTCATAGAAAAAAGTGTTGTACAATATATAAAATAGAATTAAGTTGACAAAAAGTTTTCGCCAAATCAAAACGGTTTTAGTGTTTTGGTCTGATTCTTTTATATTTACTGATTTTTTATGACAGTATTTTTGTCAAATGGTGTCGAATTATGCGAATAAATTAAGTTGCTTATGTTAAATATTGTAATTATAATTTACCATATCAAAAAAAATATGAGGTGGAAGGGTAATGAATACGATTAAAATTGTAGCTGCAGATGATAATGAAGGAATTTTGGATTTAATTGACGAGGCTGTGTCAAAAGAAAATGACATGAATCTTGTCGGTAAAGCTAAAAATGGAGAAGATGCTGTAAAAGTTATAAGAGAGAAAAGTCCTGATGTTGTTTTATTGGATGTTTTCATGCCGAAACTTGATGGTTTAGGTGTACTTGAACAATTATCAGACGATATGTCACTTCCCGTTAAACCAATTTATATCATGTTAAGCGCTGTCGGAAAAGAAAATATTACAGAGAAATCATTTAACCTCGGCGCAGAATATTACATGATAAAGCCATTTGATGTTAATACACTTATAAAGAAAATTCGAGAATGCAAGGAATTACAGTCAAAGAAAAATAATATAAGTGTAAATAACAGCTTTGTTGGAAAAAACAGTGTCAGTGTTTCTGATGACATGGTTTCGGACAGGGATTTAGAGGTCGAAATCACGGAAATAATTCACCAGGTCGGAATTCCGGCCCACATAAAGGGGTATCAGTATATCAGGGATGCAATTTTAATGTCAATAAGGGACAGGGAAATGATAAACAGTATTACAAAAATATTGTATCCGACTATCAGCAAAAAGTATTCAACCACGCCAAGCAGGGTAGAACGTGCAATAAGACACTCCATTGAAGTTGCATGGAACAGGGGAGACCTGGATATGCTGCAGAGTTATTTCGGATATACCATAAGTGATGGCAAAGGTAAACCTACCAATTCTGAATTTATTGCTTTAATAGCAGATAAGTTAAGACTTTCACATGGAATACGTTAAATTTGTAATAAAGTTCTTTAAAAAAAATCATAAATAGGGTATAATGTATCTTATAAAATACAATTTGGAGGTTGGTCCATGAAAAAAGTATTATTTATTGCTTCAGAGGCTGTTCCATTTATAAAAACAGGCGGTCTTGCCGATGTTGTAGGTTCTTTGCCTAAATATTTTAATAAAGAAGAATATGATGTCAGAGTCATGATTCCTAAATATATGTGTATTCCATGGCATTTCAGAGAAAAAATGATTTATAAGACTCATTTTTACATTGATCTTGCATGGAGACGCCAGTATGTCGGCGTATTTGAAATGGAATATAATGGCGTAATCTATTATTTCATCGATAATGAATTCTATTTTGCCGGACCAAAGCCATACGGCTATATTCATGAGGATATTGAGAAATTTGCTTTCTTCAGCAAGGCAGCACTTTCTGCAATTCCTGTTCTTGGATTTGATCCGGACATAATTCATTGTCACGACTGGCAGACAGGACTTATTCCGGTGTATATGAAGGAAAGATTCCAGGGTAATGATGTAATCAGAAATGCTAAGTCTATCATGACAATACATAACCTTAAGTTCCAGGGTATCTGGAATCTTAAGAAAATTCAGGATATTACAGGTCTTCCTAAATATTTCTTCACACCTGATAAGCTTGAAGCGTACGGAGACGGTAATTACCTTAAGGGCGGTATTGTGTATGCAGATGCGATTACAACCGTAAGCCAGAGTTATGCCGAGGAAATCAAGACACCGTTTTATGGTGAGAATCTTGACGGACTTATGCGGGCAAGGTCGAATAGCCTTAGAGGTATTGTCAATGGTATTGATTATGAAGAATATAATCCTGAGACAGATACCAGAATACCATTTAATTACAATCAGGTAACATTCAGAAAAGAAAAATATAAAAATAAGCTTGCGCTTCAGAAAGAACTTGGTCTCGAGGTCAATAAGGATAAGTTCATGATAGGTATTGTATCAAGGCTTACCGACCAGAAGGGATTTGACCTCATTGCATATATGATGGATCAGTTGTGTACAGAGGATACACAGCTTGTAGTTCTTGGTACAGGCGAAGCTAAATATGAGAATATGTTCAGACATTTTGAATGGAAGTATAAGGGAAGGGTATCAGCTAACATTTATTATAGTGAAGATATGTCGCATAAAATATATGCAGCATGTGATGCCTTCTTAATGCCGTCGCTCTTTGAACCATGTGGATTGAGCCAGCTTATGAGTCTTCGTTACGGTACGGTGCCGATTGTACGTGAAACAGGTGGTCTTAAAGACACTGTAATGCCATATAATGAGTATGAAGGTACCGGTACAGGATTCTCATTCGCTAACTACAACGCTCATGAAATGATGAACATTGTTAATTACGCCAAGAGCGTATATTACAATAAAAAGCGTGAATGGAACAAGATTGTAGATAGAGGAATGGCTGCTGATTTCTCATGGAACGCTTCAGCCAGAAAGTATGAAGAATTGTATCAGTGGTTGTAATTACTAATTAGAAATAGGTGAAACTATGGGAGACATAATTAATTTTGACGAAGAATATGCAAAAAGAAAACAGGATTTGATGGATCAGCTCAAAAGTGCATATGGTGAAGTATACGAAGAGAGATTTGATACATTTTCATATCTGCTTAAAAATATGGACAATGCATTCTCTTTCAGAAGCGAGGCATATAAGAAAAGAGACTTGGAGAGAGCACAGAATACCGGATGGTTTCAGAAAAATAATGCCTATGGTATGACGGTGTACGTAGATGATAAGGAAAATACATTATCTAAATTAACTGAGCATGTTGAGTATTTTAAGGATTTTGATATTTCGTTTCTTAATATTATGCCTGTGCTAAAGCCTGCTTTGGTTGTCAGTAAGCAGGGGGCTTTGCCTGAATTCATATCAGTAGACGTTAATAAGGGAACAATCAGTGACTTACATAATTTCTGTGTGGCATGCCAGGAGATAGGCATTAGTGTCTGCTTTGACAACATAGGTGAATATTGTCAGCCTCAGAATATTGATAAGCTGTTTGCTAATCCGTTATTATTTAATAAGCTTGTTTTTGATGTACTGATGTTTGCTAATTTTGGAGTAGACATTTTTAAAATTAACAGCAGACCATATAAGTGGAGCGATTTAGGATTAGATTTTCCTTATACAGACCAGAAAATACATATAACCAGGCTTTTGAAATGTGTTTTGGACATTGTCTGCCCGGGTTGCATTTTGTTATGTGATGGTGAATTTGACGACTCATCAGTATTCTCGGGATTTGGTTCCATGCTTCATCAGGAATGTCATCTTGTAAACAACATGAGTAACAGAGATATGCTTAAAGAAGCAATGCAGACCAGAAATGTAACAAATCTGCGTAAAATGCTCGATTCACTTACAATGATAAGCAGAAATACCGTGTTTTTAAATAATGTACAGGACCCATGGCAGAAGGATTGGGACAATTTAGCCAATATCTGTGGTATCAGTAAGGCAAATGACAGAATTGAACTTGAGATGGCTACAGATTACGATATGATGCTTCAGGGTTATCTTATGATGATTCCGGGAGTACCGTTTATGTATCTTGGTGACGAACTTGGTCAGACGCAGGGTAAGGGTATGGACTGGTCAAAAACCAAGCTTCGTTTTAATACGGAAACGCCTCAGTACAAGATTTATAACAATCTTATGCTGTTAAAACGTATTCGTGCCGTATATGATGTTTTTTCAAGGGATGCAAGATTTTTTACATATGATACCTTTGATGCTTCGGTACTTGGAATGGTAAGAACAATGGGAGATAATAAGATTATCGCATTGTTTAATTTCAGCCCGGTACAGAAAACAGCATGGATAATTGATCCGGGTCCGTATTATGACATCTTATCAAACGATTACATAAGAGACCAGAGTATTTACATTAAACCATACGGTATGATGTGGTTATATAATCACAGACCGGAAAACTTAGAGGATTATTAAAAAGTATTGAAGTCCCGGACGGTTATTTTTGACCGCCGGGACTGTTCTTTTTAGGTGAAAAGGCTTTTAACCCGGGCAATTTCATCTTCCTTTGCCCATGCAGCAGGTGTATAGTAATTTTTATCTTTTGCAATCTGGTATAACTGCTCCTGTGATGTTTCAGTTTTATTACGCATCTGCTTTAATGTCTGTTTTAATTCTTTGTTCTCCGTCTGTGGAATCATCTGGCCAAAACCGCCAAGATGTGCATTTAAACCCTTAAGGGTGTCTGCTACCATTACGCTTTCTTCCATAATAAGCCTCCTAATTCAAAAAATCCATAAGCTGTTTTTTATTGTTTGCAGCATCAGTTGCAGCATCTTTAAAAAACTGCTTTACTTTAGGGTCTGTTGCGTCATTTGCGTAAGAAGTCATTTTGCAGTATGAGTTCTCACAGTCGCCGATTAAATGACGTAAGTTCTGTAAATCAATTTCGCTAATCTGAGACATTGTCAGTCCTCCTTAAAAAATATTACCTTCATATTATTCTCTTTTCTTGACTAATTATGATAATTATTATAAAATTTTTTATAATGTATTTTGCCAGATTAGATAATTGGCGCAAGCAAGAGAGGAGACTTAAAAATGTCAAAGAAACCATTTGTAACATTAGAACAGGTTAAGGAGATAGTTAAGACTTATCCGACACCGTTTCATATTTATGATGAAAGAGGAATTCGTGAAAATGTTAAGAAATTAAAAGAAGCTTTTGCATGGAATAAGGGCTTTAGAGAATATTTTGCAGTAAAGGCAACACCAAATCCATTTCTGATTAACATTTTAAAAGAATATGGCTGCGGAGTAGACTGTTCATCTGAAACTGAATTAATGATGGCTGAGGCTATGGGATTTTCAGGGGATGGAATCATGTTTTCTTCTAATGCTACACCGGCAAGGGAATATGAGTATGCCAGAAAATTAAATGCTCAGATTAACTTAGATGATTTTACACACGTAGAATTTTTGGACAAGGTATGCGGTATACCTGAGACAATCTGCTGCAGATTTAATCCGGGTGGATATTTTCAGATAGCTAATTCGATTATGGATAATCCGGGTGATGCCAAATATGGTATGACAAAGGATCAGATAATTGAGGCTTATAAGATATTAAAGGCAAAGGGTGCCAAGCATTTTGGAATTCATGCATTTCTTGCAAGTAATACAGTTACAAATGAGTATTATCCGACTCTGGCAAAGATATTGTTTGAACTGGCAGTTGAATTAAAGGAAAAGACAGGATGTCATATCAAGTTTATTAATCTTTCAGGCGGTATTGGTATTCCTTATAGACCGGACCAGGAAGGCAATGACATTATGGCTATCGGAGAGGGCGTAAGAAAGGCATATGAGGAAGTACTTGTGCCAAACGGAATGAGTGATGTTGCAATTTATACAGAGCTTGGACGTTTTATGCTTGCACCTTACGGACATCTTATTACACAGGTGCTTCATTTTAAACATACATACAAAGAGTATGTGGGATGTGATGCCTGTGCAGCTAACCTTATGAGACCTGCGATGTATGGCGCATACCATCATATTACAGTTCTTGGCAAGGAGAATTCGCCTTGTGACCACAAATATGATATTACAGGTTCATTGTGTGAAAATAATGACAAATTTGCCATTGACCGTATGCTTCCTGAAATTGAAATCGGCGATTACCTTGCGATTCATGATGCCGGTGCACATGGTTTCTCAATGGGATATAACTACAATGGTAAATTAAGATCGTCAGAGCTCCTTCTCAAGGAGGATGGCAGTGTTCAGATGATTCGCAGGGCAGAAACACCTGCAGATTATTTTGCAACATTTGATTTCTGTGATATGTTTAAAAATTATAAGTAGGATTTTATTATGGCTGAATTAAATGTTATTTCAAAAGAAATATGTAAAAAAAAGAATCTTGATAAAAATCTCTCGTTATATATGAGTAATATGATGACTTTATACAGCCGTTTCAGTTACATAAAGTTATCGATGAACTATTACACCTTCTGTGATGTTGCTGCAGAACTTGACGGTGAATATTCGAGGGAAATAATTGGGTTTTTGAGCAAGCTTAATGGAATTATAGATTCTAATATTGTCAATAATTCAAATGAAAACCTGGATGAAAAGATTGCCTGTGTAATTAACATGAGAGATGCAGTTACACAGACAATGGAAATTGTTACTGCTTATGTGGACAGATTTGCAATAATAGAACACATCCTTAACCGTGTTGAATTCAAGTTTTCAGATGATGAATTTGATGCAGATTATTATGAGCAGAATTTCTCCAATGAGATTCTTAACTATATTTTATCTGACAGGGATTCTGTTGTTATCAACGGGAAAATATCAGAGGTGATGAGGCAACTTCCGATGCGTCTTACACGCAATAAGTTCTTCGATTTGATAAAAGATTCGATGCAGCTTTATCTTGGACATGAAAAAACATCCTTAGATGATTTTATCTATATGTTAAAGACTGTTTCAGGAACTTATGAGCCGGCCGGATTTAGTGTCAGGTTTCCGGATTTGTTTGAGCTTCTTAAAAAGCTTAACGGAACGGATTACAAAAATATTTCTCATGAAGAATATGTAAATGCACAAAACAGCCTTGAATTTGCGACCTCATTTTTATCAAAAATGAGTGATTTATATGTTCAGCTTATGGAGCTTATTAACGATACACTTACAATCCTTTTTGCTAAACCATATGCTTTTTTTGACAGCAGTGAAATTTCAAACAGTATTTCCATAATCAGCTCGACAATGAACACTTCTTTTGATGAGGATGGAGGTTATGGTGAACTTAAGGATATAACTGACAAATTTATTTTCTTTGAAGGAAAACAGGAAAAGATTTATGAAGCTATCAGTTCCAATGATTATGTAATTGATGAGATAGAAAAGTCATTTGCTGACCGGATAAATGAACTTGGACTTGCCGATGAACTTAATTCTTTAAAAAAGATTGCTAAAATGGCATCGGGTAGTAATTTTGTTAGTCTTTCTGATACAATTATTAATGACGAATTGACACAGAAGGATATTGAAGAGAGTTTCCTTAAATATCATGATGAATTATCAGAAGTGTTTAAAGAAAGCAGCCAGATATATAACAGAGCAGTTATGTCTGCGGTTTTAGCTTCGCTTCCGGTATTCTTTAATAATGTTGATGAAATCCGTGCATTTATTGATACTTCACTTTCTCAGTGCAGTGATATAGCTGAAAAAAAGGCTTGTGTTACATTAATCAGAATGATAATGGATGACTTTAATTCGTAAGGGTTGATAAAATGATTTGGTATAAAGATTTGTTTGTGGGCGAAAAAGCTTCTAAGAAAAAATATCGTATGCTCCGCAAAATTAATAAAAGATTTCTTACAAATGCATATGTTGTCACTCTGCCTGCTAACAATAACAATGTTCTTGATATTTATTCGTATAATGAGCTTTTACAGAAGCATTACAGGAACAGAGATATTTATATTTTAGGCCTGGCATGCGGTAAGGACGAGGCACTGGACATTGTGCAGAAAATTGTTCTTGATACCTATATCAATACCGGAGCGTTTAAAGTTGCTGATTATCTTGGAATTAAGTGAGGAATGTAGTATAAGATGATATTAACTGTTTTAAAGGTGATTGGCATAATTTTGTTATGCATAATAGGCTTTATACTATTTTTACTGTTATTAGTATTATTGGCACCTATATCATATCAGGTTGAATTTTCATACAAAAAGAATGATTTTCGTCTTAATATAAAAGCATCATGGCTTGCAGTTATTAGAGTATACGTCAGAATGCTTGAGGGTGAATTATCATATAAGGTTAAAGCTTTGTTTTTTACCATTCTGAATAGTGATAAACAGGAAAAAACGGGAAAGACGGAGCCTGAAGCTGTAAGAAACACACAGCCTTTGGATAATACGGAAGTAATTAAGAATGAAACACAGGAAGCAAAAACAAAAGCTGTCGATTCTTATGAGGCCAACGTAACAGAGGAGGTCACGAAAGAATCTTCTGATGAGAGTGTATCAGATACTGTCAAAGAAAGTAAATTTAAGGCTGTTATAAACAAAATAAAGCTTATTATATCTAAAATAAAACATCCGGCAGACATTTATGATTTCTTAATCAGAAAGTGGATGAATTTTACAAAAAAAATTGATAAAATATGTGATGAGATAACAAGTCCCGACAACAGGGAAGTTGTTCTTCTGGTATTAGAACAAATAAAGACGTTGTTCAGACATATAAAACCAAGAAAGCATAAACTGTATGTAAAGGCAGGTTTTAGTGACCCGTCGGTTACGGGACAGGTTTTAGGTGCTTATTCGGTAATTAACAGCATTTTACATTTGAATTTTATTTTGGAACCCGACTTTAATAATGAAGTACTTGAGGCGGAAGGAAAAATAAAAGGCAGAATAAGAATTCTTAACCTGTTAATAATTCTTATTAAATTATATAGTAATAAGACCATAAGAAAATGGATTAGGAGGAAATAGACATGGCAGAGAATGAAAAGTTTAACTCAACGGTGGAATCATTATTTAAAGGAATGGATTCTTTTATTTCAGCAAAGACGGTTGTAGGTGATGCGGTTCATATCAATGACACTATCATTTTACCACTTGTTGATGTGGCATTTGGCGTTGGGGCAGGTGCAACCAACGGTGATAAGAAAACAGCAGCATCAGGCGGTATGGGGGGCAAAATTACTCCAAGCGCCGTTCTTGTTATCCGTGATGACCAGATTAAGCTTGTAAATATTAAGAACCAGGATGCAGTCACCAAACTTATTGACATGGTGCCGGACATTGTAAACCGCTTTACGGGTAAGGAAAAGGATATAACAAAGGATGCTGAAGTTTCAAAGGCAATTGATGATGTTTTTGAAGATGAAGGAAATGATGCAGAATAAATGTGCATTTTTTTATATTTTAGAATATAATATATTAAGATAATTTTTTGGAGATGAACATATGAGATGCCTGATAGGATTTATCTTTTTCTGGATAGCAATAGGAATGTTCATCTCTCTTTTTATTGAGAATACTTTTTTTATGGTATTGTTTATTTTATTCTTTTTAATAGTGGGATTTAATATGTTTTGTAAATGAGAGAGTGAAAGCGGAATATAAAAAAAGACGCTGCCATCTGGCAACGTCTGATTTTTTTTAATTAAGCTCTTTCAACAGCACCTGATCTTAAGCAAGCTGTACAAACATACATCTTCTTAGCTCCGCCGTTAACCTTAACCTTAACAGATTTAACATTAGACTTCCACATCTTGTTAGATCTTCTATGAGAATGGCTCACCTTAATTCCAAAATGAGCACCCTTATCGCATACTGAACACTTTGCCATCTAGTAGCACCTCCTTAAACCAGCGTGTTAACACGTTAATATTATCAGCCGTAAACGGCATTTTTTTGTTTGATAGGAAACTGCGCTGCAATTTCTCAATCTTGTATAAATGGTCTTTAAGACCCACAACATAGGATATTCTAACAGAAAAAATAATTTATTGCAAGTAGAATAATAAAATTTTTTTAAAAAATAAAAAATTATTTCCTTTTCTTACATAATAAGGTATAATAATATGATATAATAATAGATAATTGTTTGTAAAAACAAAATACTTTCCGGTTCTTGCCGGAAGTTTATATTAAGGAGGAACACTATGAAGGGTAAAATGACTAATTCCATGGGCAATGTTGTGATTGACACAAATGTCATTGCAAGATATGCCGGTTTGGCTGCTATTGAGTGTTTTGGTATTGTCGGTATGGCAGCATTAAGTGTTAAGGACGGCTTTGTTAAGCTTTTGAAGAAAGATAGTATTACACGCGGAATTAATGTAACAATTGATGAAGATAATAAGATTACAATTAATTTTCATGTCATTATTGCATACGGCGTAAGCATCAAGACAGTTTCTGAAAATCTTATTGAGAATGTTAAATATAAGGTAGAAGAATATACAGGCATTGAAATTAAGAAGATTAACATATTTGTTGATGGCGTCAGAGTCATTGACTAATTTAGGAGGATATTGAAGTGGCTATTACAACAATAGATGCTAGAATGTTGCAGAAGATGTTCTTAGCAGGAGCGAAAAATCTTGAAACTAATAAAGAATGGATTAACGAATTAAATGTTTTCCCGGTTCCGGATGGAGATACGGGAACCAATATGACATTGACGATTCTTTCAGCGGCAAAAGAGGCAGGTGCGATTGAGAATCCTACTATGGCAGATCTTGCGAAAGCTATTTCAAGTGGTTCTTTAAGGGGAGCAAGAGGTAACTCAGGTGTTATTCTTTCACAGTTGTTCCGTGGTTTTACAAAAGAAATCGCTAATTATGACGTTATTGATTCGCTTGTTCTTGCAGCAGCAGTGACAAGAGCTGTTGATACAGCTTATAAGGCCGTTATGAAGCCTAAGGAAGGTACCATTCTAACAGTTGCCAAGGGTGCAGCAGAGAAGGTTGTTGAGCTGTCTGAAACAACAGATGATTTGGAAGAGATTATTTCAAAGACTATCGAACATGCTGAATATGTTCTTTCAAAGACACCTGACATGCTGCCTGTTCTTAAGCAGGCCGGTGTTGTTGACTCAGGCGGACAGGGTCTTGTTGTTGTATTAAAGGGTGCTTTTGATGCATTCCTTGGCAAGGAGATTGATTTCGAAATTACTCCACAGACAACTGCTAAGGTTAATACAGATGCCGTTGCTGATGAGGTTGATATTAAATTTGGCTATTGCACCGAGTTTATTGTTATGCTTGAAAAGAAGTTTACTGAAAAGGATGAACTTGAATTTAAGGCATATCTTGAATCTATCGGTGATTCAATTGTTTGTGTTGCTGACGATGAAATCGTTAAGATTCATGTTCATACCAATGATCCCGGTCTTGCAATTCAGAAGGGCTTAAGTTATGGCTCGCTTACAAGAATGAAGATTGACAATATGAGGGAAGAACATCATGAGAAGGTAATTAAGGAGGCTGAAAAGCAGGCTGCAATGCAGAAAGCTGCCACACAGGCACCGGCAGAACCTGAAAAGGAATTTGGATTTATTTCGGTATCAGCAGGTGAGGGTCTTAGTGAAATCTTTAAGGGATTAGGCGCTGATTATATCATTGAGGGTGGTCAGACAATGAACCCTAGCACTGAGGATATGCTTAACGCAATTGCACGTGTAAATGCCAAAAATGTTTTTATCCTTCCAAATAACTCTAACATTATTCTTGCTGCTACACAGGCTGCATCAATTGAAGAGAGCAAGAATGTGGTTGTTGTTCCGACCAAGACAATACCACAGGGTATTGCAGCAATGATTAATTTTGAGATGAATAAGTCTGTTGATGAAAACCTCTCTGACATGAAGGATGCAATAGAGAATGTCAAGACCGGTCAGGTTACTTATGCTGTACGTGATACCGTTATAGATGATAAGGAAATTAAAGAAAACGATATTATGGGTATCGGTGATAAAACCATTCTTTCTGTTGGTCAGGACATTGAGGAAACAACTCTTGAACTTATTGACAAGTTAGTGGATGATGACTCAGAATTTATCAGCATTTACTATGGTTCGGATGTTGATGAAAAGACTGCAGAACACCTTATGTCGGCAGTTGAAGAGGCATATCCTGATATAGAAGTTGCATTAGAGGTTGGCGGACAGCCAATTTACTACTATATCTTATCAGTAGAATAAAGACAGGTAAGAAAATGCTTATTACGGAAATTAAAGGAATTGGCAAAAAAAATCAGGAATTATTAAATAAGCTGGGTATATTCCAGGTAGAGGATCTTCTGGAATATTACCCAAGAACTTATGATACATTTGAAGAACCTGTATTTGTTAAAAATATTGATGAAGCAGGTGTATATGCTGTGTACGGAGAGATTGCATCAAATCCGGAGCTTATTAAAAAAGGCAGATTTCAGATTGTGTCAGTTCTGATAAAAGATTATAACGGTGATGGCATTAAACTGACGTGGTATAATATGCCGTTTTTAAAAACGACCTTAAAACGTGGAATGAGATTCGTGTTTAGAGGTCGTATTGTTTTTAAACAGGGCGCATACATTATGGAACAGCCTAAAATGTACAAAAGTGCGGAATATGAGGAGCTGCTTAGCAGGATGCAGCCAATTTATCCACTGACAGCCGGTGTAACCAATAATTTATTGATTAAATCTGTTACACAGGCTTTAGAGCTTGTTGATATATGGCATGAATATCTGCCGTTTGAGATAAGGCATAAATATTGTCTTATGGATTATTCAGAAGCAGTCAGAAAAATTCATTTTCCACAGAATAAGGAAGAATATATTCGCGCCCGCAAGAGGATTGTATTTGACGAATTCTTATTCTTTATTCTTGCACTTCGTGCAATGAAAACTGAAAATGAAATTTCGGTTAATACGTATCAGATTAATAATGATGCACAAATAGATTTGCTTATTCAAAAACTCCCATATAAGCTTACGAATGCGCAGCTTAAGGTCTGGAATGAAATAAAAGTCGATTTATCCGGGAAAAAATTAATGAACAGGCTGATTCAGGGTGATGTTGGTTCCGGTAAAACGATTATTGCAGTTCTTGCACTTGTCGATGCAGTATATTCCGGTTATCAGGGAGCTTTTATGGCTCCGACTGAGGTGCTTGCAAGACAACAATATGATTTTATTGTTGAAATGTTTAAAAAATATGATATTAATATTGAAGTCGGACTTCTGACAGGTTCGCTATCTGCCAAAGAAAAAAGAGATGTTTATGAGGGCTTAAGTAACGGGACAATACAGATTGCCGTTGGAACAAATGCTCTTATACAGGACAAGGTTGTTTTTAAAAATCTTGCATTAGTTATTACTGATGAACAGCACAGGTTTGGTGTCAATCAAAGGAAGGCGTTGTCTGAAAAGGGAGAGAAACCGCATGTTATGGTTATGAGTGCAACACCTATACCAAGAACGCTTGCGATTATTATTTATGGAGACCTCGATATTTCTGTTATCGATGAACTTCCGGCAAACAGGCTTCCTATTAAAAACTGTGTTGTCGATGAAAGCTACCGTCCGAAGGCGTATTCATTTATCAAAAAAGAAATAGAAAATAAGCATCAGGTATATATCATTTGTCCGATGGTTGAGGAAAGTGAAGAAACTGATGCTGAGAATGTAACAGACTATTCAAGAGAGTTAAGTGAACATTTTCCGGAACTTAGAATTGGCTGCCTGCATGGTAAGATGAAACCGAATCAGAAAAATGAAGTGATGGAAAGCTTTTTAAGCGGCAGGACGGATATCCTCGTGTCAACAACAGTAGTTGAAGTAGGCGTTAATGTACCAAATGCCACGGTTATGTTAATCGAAAATGCTGACCGTTTCGGCCTTGCACAGCTTCATCAGTTAAGAGGCCGTGTTGGAAGAGGTGATGCGCAGTCTTACTGTATAATGATGACTAACAGTAAAAAGCCGGAAACATTAAAACGTCTTGAAGTTATGAATAAATCGAATGATGGTTTTTACATAGCCTCTGAAGATTTAAAGACAAGAGGACCCGGCGATATATTTGGAATCAGACAGAGCGGTGATTTCGATTTTGGCCTAGGTGATATTTTTACCGACTCCGTGGAGCTTAAAAATGCAAGTGAATGTGCAAAGGAATTTCTTGCAGGAAAATATAATCTGACAGGGGCAGAGGAAAAAGCCATTAACACAAAAATGACTGAATATACGAAAAAGTGCTTGAACAAAATAAATATTTAGTCTATGATATAATGTAATTATGAATAGTATAGGCGGATGAAATTGTGAAATTATATATAATAAGACACGGTGAGACAGAGTGGAATAAACAGATGAAACTTCAGGGAAGAAGTGATATCCCGTTAAATGAATACGGCAGGGAACTGGCTCGAATTACAGCAGATGCACTTGCGGACAGGCAGTTTGACATTGTATATTCAAGTCCGCTTATTCGGGCTTATGAAACCGCTCAGATTCTTGTTGGTGACAGGCAGGTTGAAATAATAAAAGACGATGATATTACAGAAATCAGCTTTGGTGTAGACGAAGGCGTAGAGAGTAAAAAACTTGGGCCTCATTTTAAAAACTTTTTCTTTGCACCTGATAAGTATGTTCCATCAGAAGGCGGCGAGACATATGAGGCATTGTGTGAAAGAGCAGGACGTTTTCTTAATAATAAAATATATCCTTTAAAGGATACAGACAAAAGTGTTCTTGTTGTTGCCCATGGAGCCATGAATAAGGCTATAATGAAGGAATTAAAGGGCCTTGAGATTAAGGATATCTGGACAGGCGAGTTTCAAAAAAACTGTTGTGTTAACGAATATGAAATTACAAAAGACGGCATGAAGATTATTGAGGAAGCTAAAATCTACTATGATGGCGAAACAACAGATTATCTCAAAAACAGTTAAAGGAGATTTTTGTGAGAGTAATTGCAGGTAAGGCAAGAAGCCTTAAATTAAAAACAATAGAAGGCATGGATACAAGACCAACTACAGACAGAATCAAAGAAACACTGTTTAATATGATTAATTCGGATCTTTATGGTTGTGTTTTCCTTGATTTGTTTTCGGGAAGCGGAGCAATAGCAATTGAAGCGTTAAGCAGGGGTGCATCAAGTGCAGTTGCGGTAGAAAATTCAAGAAAGGCCTGTGAATGCATAAGGGAAAATCTTAAATTTACGCATCTTGATGAAAATGCCACGGTTATGGAATGTGACTGCCTTACGGCTATAAACAGATTAAAGGGTAAGGGCGTATTTGATATTGTATTTATGGATCCGCCATATAATAAGCAATTAGAACAGGAAGTACTTTATGCACTGAAAAATTCCGATATTATTGACGGTTACACTAAAATAATATTTGAGGCGAGCATTGATACGGATGTTAGTTTTGTTGACGATGCGGGCTTTGATATAGTTAAAATAAAAGAGTATAAAACAAATAAGCATGTATTTGTGAGGTTAAAAGAGGAATAATGATGAGAACAGGAGTTTATCCGGGCAGTTTTGACCCAGTAACCAATGGACATCTTGATATAATAAGCCGTTCAGCGTTAATTGTTGACAGGCTTATAGTGGCAGTTTTAAACAATAATTCAAAAACACCATTGTTTTCTGCCAACGAACGTGTTAATATGTTGAAAGAAGTAACAAAAGATATACCGAATGTTGAGATTTTTAGTTTTTCCGGTTTACTTGTAGACTTTATGAAACAGTGCGATGCTAAGATTGTTTTTCGTGGACTCAGAGCTATAACTGATTTTGAGTATGAATTGCAGATGTCGCAGACCAACAGATTACTTGATTCATCAATTGATACCATATTCCTAAATACTAATCTTAAGTATTCGTACCTGAGTTCAAGTATGGTTAAGGAAGTTGCACATTATGGTGGAGATATCAGTAAATTTGTGCCGGAAATTGTAGTCCCGAAAGTATATGAGAAATACGGAATTAATAAGGAGATTGTCAAATGAGTAAGATTGATCAGATTATTTCAGAAATGGAAGAATACCTTGAAAGCTGTAGCGCATTTCCGCTTTCTTCAACCAAGATTGTTGTGGTAAGGGAAGAAATGGAGGAGATGATTAGCGAACTCCGATTAAAAACTCCTGATGAAATAAAAAAATATCAGAAGCTTCTTGCTAACAAAGAGCAGATAATAAACGATGCCAACGAACAGGCCAGAAGTATTATTGAGGCAGCTCAGATTCATACTAATGAGCTGGTTAACGAGCATGAAATCATGCAGAGGGCATATGAGCAGGGCCAGCAGTATATAGATCAGGCAAAGATGGAAGCGGAGAGTATTCTTAACCGTGCCGTTGAAGATGCCAACACAATCCGTTTTAATGCTGTTAAGTATACAGATGACATGCTTTCAAAGCTACAGCTTATTATTGAACACTCAATTCAGTCAAATACAAGCAAGTACGAAGCTACAATGAATGATCTTAATAAGACACTCGAAGTTGTAATTAACAACAGAGAAGCACTTCGTCCACAGGAAACACCTGCACAGCAGTATGCTGATGAGGATTCTTATAAGGAATCTTAAATTTATACGAATATTAAAATACATGTACGTATATTAGCCAAGTTACCATTGTCAATGCAGCAAGGACAAGCTTTCCGTACATGTATTTTTTTGTGCTTATGTCGCTGTCCTTAAAAAACATTGATGACTGGACACAGCATGATAATCCGCCGAAAGCATTTATGACAAGTATTAACGGCAGTTTCTGATTATAATCAAGTGTACTTTCTGCTATGCAGTTAATAGCGGTCGTTATTTCAGTCGAACCGATAAGAATATACCTTATACATTGGTTTTTGATTGGAAGTTCATTAATAAATGCTGCAAATGTTGAAAATATAATTATATATACGCCAAGCTTTAGAATGTTGTTTATGCTGTTTGTAACAGCGACATCAATGGCTTCAAGGTTAATTACGGGATATTTTACAGCATCTTTGCTGATTGCAACGGTATTTTTTCTGTTTTTTATATCTGATAAAAATATTATTATTAATCCAACGGCTACCGGAAGGTATGTAAGCAAAATTATATCAAGTGGAAATTCATTATATTTAAGGCATGAAAGCGAAATATATGATATAACAAATGACGGACTTGATATATTACAAAATGTTAATAACAGATAGGCCTGTTTTTGAGATATGCGATTCTGCTTATATAAAGAAACCGTTGAAAATGCTCCCAGCGGGTATCCGCAAAGCAGACCGACAAGCATTATATAAGCTGTCGGATGTTTTATGACAGAACCGTATATATTTTGTATCAGATTTGATATACTCATAAATGGCAGCAATGTTGGAATAATAATGTTAAACCATAATAATAATCCTCTTGTAGCGCCGTTTAAAGAAATTTTTGCATTTATTACAAGAACAACTATAATTAAAATTAGAAGATAAAACTTTTTGTTTTTCAATAATATCACCTATTAAAAATATAGATTTGGAGGAAGTTTTTATGACTGAAAAATTAAATGGACTTAAACCTGTGAAGGTATTTTACTTTTTTGAACAGTTGTGCCGCATACCTCACGGTTCGGGAAATACTGATGCAATAAGTGACTTTTGTGTTGAGTTTGCTAAAGAACGTAATCTAAGATATATCAAGGATTCAAATAATAATGTTGTTATATTTAAAGATTCATCAGCAGGATATGAAGACCATAAAACAGTTATAATTCAGGGACATCTTGACATGGTGTGTGAAAAAACGGCACAGTCACAGCATGATTTTACAAAAGACCCGCTTGATTTGTATGTTGAGGATGGATTTGTTAAGGCAAAAGATACAACACTTGGCGGAGATGACGGAATTGCGGTGGCATATGCACTTGCCATTCTTGATGATGATTCCATAGCTCATCCTCCGATAGAAGCAGTTTTTACCGTGGATGAAGAGGTAGGCATGCTTGGAGCAACAGCCATGGATATGAGTGTTTTGTCCGGAAAATATCTGTTAAATATTGATTCAGAGGAAGAAGGTATATTTTTAACAGGCTGTGCAGGAGGTCTTAGGGCAGATATTCATCTTCCTGCAAGATTTACGGAAATTCCGGAAGGATATAAAGGCTTTGAAATTAATATTTCAGGACTTTTAGGAGGACATTCCGGTACGGAAATAGTTAAGGGACGCGCAAATGCACATAAACTGCTTGGACGACTGTTATTTTCACTCAATCAGTCGGTGAGATACAGCCTTTCAGAGATTGCCGGCGGTACAAAGGATAATGCCATTGCGTGCAGCGTATCAGTTAAAGGATACGTTGATAAAGATGATTTTTATGAGTTAAAGAATGTTTCATCAATGGTAAATGAAGAATTGAAGCTGGAATATGAGAATTGCGATGATAATATTCTTATAAGTGTTTCGGAAACAGAAAATGATAAAAAATCAATGCTTGATATGAAGTCGAAAGAATTTTTGACATTTTTCCTTGTACAGTCACCAAATGGTGTTATAAAGATGTCCTCTAACATACAGGGACTCGTAGAAACATCTCTAAACTGTGGTGTACTGAATATGGATGATGAAAATATAAATATAGGTTTTTCTATCAGAAGCTCCATTGAATCTGCAAAATGGGTCCTTTACGAGCAGCTTGAATACTTAAGTGAGTTTCTTGGCGGAACCTGTGAATCATGCGGTGATTATCCGGGCTGGAGATATCGTGTTGATTCACGGCTTCGTGATGTGATGTGTGAAGTGTATAAGGAAATGTATGACAGGGAGCCTGAGATTACGACTATTCATGCAGGACTTGAATGTGGTATATTTGCTGATAATATTGAGGATATTGATATTGTTTCATATGGGCCTGATATTCTTGATATTCACACGGTCAATGAGAGGCTGTCAATTGAATCTGTACAACGTGTCTATGATATGACACTTGAGGTGTTAAAAAGGCTGTAATTATTTGAAAATATAATTAATAAAATGTAAATGCATCAATTATGAAAAGAGTGATTTTTATTCGTATTTTCAGATGTATTTGCATTTTATTTTTTTGTGTTTTAGTTCAGATAATTATATTGGAGGATATCGTCGACGATACATTTATACTTAATAGAAATGAATTCTCCGTAAGTGATTCAAGGTTCAGGCAGATGGATTTTAGTCAGATTGATTTAAACATTATTGATGATTTTGCGAATGAATACAATATGTCAAAATGGGAACTTATTGTTACTGCAATGTATTATAAACTGTCATTAGAAGAGGGAATAAACTGGGATAAGAAGTATATCTGGTCACTGCGAAACAATCTGATAGCAGATTATGAGGATTTTAAAAAAATAGAAAATACAATAAAATCAATTGTACAGGACATGGTTTATTTTCCGGTTCCTAAATCTGTTAATTCATTTCCCTATGTTGATTATGTGAATTCCTGGAATTTTGAGCGTACATATGGCGGTAAAAGGCTGCATGAAGGCTGTGATATAATGGCTCAGAAAAATGAAAGAGGTATTTATCCCATTGTATCGGTGTGCGATGGCGTCATAGAACAAATGGGCTGGCTTGAAAAAGGCGGTTACCGTATCGGAATAAGAAGCTTAAACGGTGTTTATTATTACTACGCACATCTTTCTGAATATGCAGATATTTCTATAGGTGATACAATAAAGTCAGGAGAACTGATTGGGTTTATGGGAGATACAGGATATGGAACAGCAGAGGGAACAACAGGAAAATTTGACGTTCATCTTCATTTTGGGATATACATTGATGAAAATGGATGCGAAATAAGTCTGAACCCATACTGGTTTCTCAAATATATTGAGAATAAAGTTTTGTACTTTGACTATGGAATGTGATATACTAGAGTGGGGTTATAAAAAAATGGAGGTTGGGGAATGGAAATTCAATTATGGAAAGAAATATTAATGCCTTATGAGCTGGCTGTAGATGAGCTCACATTGAAGTTTAATCATATAATTAAGGAATACAAGGATGCAGATTTATATTCGCCGATAGAAGAGGTTACAGGACGTGTGAAAAGTATCTCAAGTATCCTTGAAAAGGCTCAGAAAAAGAATATTCCGATGGATGAAATTGAAAGTTCCCTGCAGGATATTGCAGGAATAAGGGTAATCTGTCAGTTTGTTGAGGATATTTATGATGTTGTTGAGATTGTAAAGAAACGAAGCGATATGACGGTCATAGGAGAAAAGGACTATATTTCACATCGCAAGGAAAGCGGATATCGAAGTTATCATATTATCGTTGAATACAAGGTTGAGACAATCAAAGGACATAAGGTTATCCCTGTTGAAATCCAGATTCGTACGATGGCTATGAACTTCTGGGCTACGATAGAGCATTCATTACAGTATAAGTACCGACAGGGTATTCCGGATCACATAAGGAACAGACTTAATGCTGCATCCGAGGCAATACTTAAGCTTGATGAGGAAATGTCATCAATCCACGGCGAGATTATGGATGCACAGAATTCATTTACTGTTAAGGCTAATATAGTTGCTGACATACTAAACAACATTCAGAGCCTCTATAAGGTGGCAAATAAGCGTGAAATTGTTAAGATACAGGATGAGTTCTACCGCATTTACAGAATAGGTGATCTTGACCAGTTAAGACATTTTAACAAGGAACTGGATATAATTGCAGAAGGATACCGCGCGCAGGTATCAGGATAGGATAGAATAATGAATTTACCGGATAAATATATAAATGCCATGAAAGAACTTCTTGGCAATGAATTTGATGATTATATTAAGAGCTTTGAAGACAAAAGACTGTATGGACTCAGGGTTAACAATTTAAAAATATCAACAGAAGACTTCGTTAAGATATGTCCGTTTCCGATTAAACCAATCCCATGGATATCAAATGGATTTTTCTATAACGAGGAGGATAAGCCGGGTAAGCATCCTTACTATTATGCCGGACTATATTATTTACAGGAACCGAGTGCGATGACGCCGGCTAATTTGCTGCCTGTAAGTAAAGGCGACAGAATACTTGATATGTGTGCGGCACCGGGCGGAAAATCGACTGAACTTGCCGCAAAGCTAGGTGATGACGGACTGCTGGTTTCTAATGATATCAGTGCTTCAAGGGCAAAGGCTCTGCTAAAAAATATTGAACTGTTTGGAACAAGAAATGTCATGGTTATAAATGAAGACCCGGCAAGACTTGTTAATATTTATCCGGGCTATTTTGATAAGATTCTTATAGATGCGCCTTGTTCAGGCGAGGGAATGTTCAGAAAGGATAACAAACTCATCAAGGCATGGGAGAAAAACGGCCCGGAATTTTACGGTGAAATTCAAAGGAATATTGTTCTGTATGGTGCAGATATGTTAAAACCGGGCGGAATGATGATGTATTCCACATGTACGTTTTCAAAGTACGAGGATGAGCAGACAATTGAGTATCTGTTAAAGAACAGACCTGAAATGTCGCTTGTTCATGCTTCTGACTATGAGGGCTTTGTACATGGGTTTGACAAAATGACGGACTGTCTCAGGATATTCCCTCATAAGATGCCCGGAGAAGGACATTTTATGGCACTTTTACAAAAATCAGCAGACTGTCCTGAAACGTATTATAAACCTGCTGAATGGAAAAAAATTAAGCTTGCAGATGAACTTAATGAATTTCTTGATTTGGTTAAAATGCCTGTTGCAACTGAACGAATCCAGATGGTTGAAGAGCGTGCATATCTTATGCCTGAACTGATTAATGATTATAAAAATGTCAGGAAATTAAGAGCGGGTCTTTTACTTGGTGAGGTTAAAAAGAACAGGTTTGAGCCAAGCCAGGCACTTGCAATGGCACTTAAGATGGAAGATTTTGCACAGGTAATTAATCTAAAATGCGAAGACGCCAGAGTGATTAAGTATTTAAAGGGCGAAACACTTGAAGTTGAGGATATAAATGCAAAACAGGGCTGGAACCTTATTTGTGTTGACGGGTATCCGTTAGGATTTGGTAAGCTTACGGGCACAACACTTAAAAACAAATATCATGCAGGATGGAGATGGCAATAATGGCATCATTTAGACTGGATAAATTTCTTGCACAGATGGGATGTGGTGCCAGAAGTGAAGTGAAAAAATATATAAAATCCGGCCGTGTAAAGGTTAATAATGAGACTGTAAAGGTTTCTGAACTAAAAATTGATACTGATAAGGATATTGTTTTGTTTGATGATATTCCTTTAGCGTATACAGAATTTGAATATTATATGCTTAATAAACCACAGGGAGTAGTTTCTGCAACTGAGGACAGATATGACAAAACTGTTATTGATTTAATTGAGACAAAAATCAGAAAAGATTTGTTCCCTGTAGGAAGGCTTGATAAGGATACTGAGGGACTTCTGCTTATAACAAATGACGGCAGGCTTGCTCATAATCTTCTGTCACCAAAAAAACACGTGGACAAGCTGTATTATGCGGTCATTGACTCATTTGTTCCGGATGAACTTGTAAATAGTTTTAAAGAAGGCATCACTCTTTCTGACGGTACTGTTTGTATGCCTGCTGATTTAAAGATATTAAAGCAGGGCGAAACATCTGAAATAGAGTTAATCATCCATGAGGGGAAATTTCATCAGGTAAAAAGGATGTTTGAAGCGTTTGATATGAGTGTGACATATTTAAAGCGGTTAAGAATGGGAAGCCTTATACTGGATGAAAGCCTTGCACCGGGCGAATACAGGCCATTGACAGGCGACGAGGTATGTGCACTTAAAGGAGAGTAGTTGTGAATTTATTAAAAGATATAAAAGCTGTTATATTTGACATGGATGGTACACTTGTAGATTCAATGTGGGTCTGGAAGGATATAGATAAGTTATTTTTATCTAAACGTAATCTTACAATGCCTCATGACCTTCAAAAGCAGATAGAAGGTATGAGTTTTCATGAAACTGCAGTGTTTTTCAAGGAACACTTTAATTTACCCGAATCTCTTGAGGAGATAGAAGATATCTGGAATAAAATGGCTTTTTATAAATATGCCAATGAAATTAAACTAAAGGATAATGTATACGATTTACTTATTGAGCTTAAAAGAAATAATATACTTCTTGGAATAGCTACAAGCAACTCAAGGTTATTGGCAGAAGAATGTTTAAGAAACCTTAAAATACTTGAGCTTTTCGATACGATTATAACATCCAGAGAAATTACCAGAGGAAAACCGGCACCTGATATTTATTTAAAGGCTGCATGTGAGCTTAAGGTAGAACCGGCAGACTGTCTGGTCTTTGAGGATATTCCTAATGGCATTGCCGCAGGTAAAAATGCAGGTATGACAACCTGTGCCGTATATGATGATTTTTCAAAGCATATGGATGATGAAAAAAAGGAACTTGCGGATTATTATATTAACGGATATGAAGAAATAACCGCAAACAATTTTAGTTTATAGAAGAGGAATAAAAATGGATTTTCTTCCTGTGAGCAAAAAAGATATGAAAGAACGCGGTTGGGAACAGTGTGATTTTGTGTATGTCATCGGCGATGCATATGTTGATCACCCGTCTTTTGGACATGCAATCATCAGCAGGGTTCTTGAAGCCTTCGGATATAAGGTAGGCATAATTGCACAGCCGGACTGGCGCGATAAAAACAGTATAACAGTACTTGGGAGACCGAGACTCGGATTTTTGGTTTCATCCGGCAATATGGACTCCATGGTTAATCATTATACCGTTTCAAAAAAAAGAAGACATAACGATGCATATTCACCAGGCGGAAAGTATGGACTCAGGCCTGATTATGCAACAGTTGTTTATTGCAATCTCATAAAACAGACATATAAAGATGTTCCAATTATCATAGGCGGAATAGAAGCAAGCCTAAGGCGTCTTGGACATTATGATTACTGGTCTGATAAGGTAAAACACTCTGTATTAATAGACAGTGGTGCTGATATAATCTCTTATGGAATGGGTGAACATTCCATTGTTGAAATTGCCGATGCACTAAACAGCGGAATTGCCGTATCAGATATAACATTTGTAAACGGTACGGTCTATAAGACAAAGACTCTTGACAATCTTTATGATTATATTGAATTACCGTCGTTTGATGATATTGCAAATGATAAGACGATGTATGCAAAAAGTTATCAGCTTCAGTTTGAGAATACAGATTCAATAACAGCTAAATGTCTTGTTGAAAAATATAAAGAAAAACTTTATGTAGTTCAGAATCCGCCGGCAAAACCGCTTACGACAGAAGAAATGGACAGGATTTATGAGCTTTCATATGTAAGGGATTGTCATCCTGTTTACAAAAAGGATGGAGGAATTCCGGCTCTAACCGAAATAAAATTTTCGCTGACCAGCAACCGCGGATGTTTTGGAAGCTGCAGTTTCTGCTCGCTCTCATTTCATGAGGGAAGGGTTGTGCAGGTACGAAGCCATGAGTCCATTATAAAAGAAGCCATGATAATGACACAGGATAAGGATTTTAAAGGTTATATTCATGATGTCGGAGGACCAACCGCCAATTTCAGACACGCATCCTGCGAAAAACAGCTTACCAAGGGAGTGTGTAAAAACAGACAGTGTCTGTATCCGCAGCCATGCAAAAACATGAATGTATCCCATAAAGATTACGTGGAGCTTTTACGTAAATTAAGAAATCTTCCAAAAGTAAAAAAGGTGTTTATTCGTTCGGGTATAAGATTTGATTACTGTATGGCTGATAAAGATGACACCTTTTTAAGGGAATTATGTGAGCATCACATAAGCGGTCAGTTAAGAACTGCGCCTGAACATGTAAATGATGATGTGCTACGCCTTATGCAGAAGCCATCTAACAGTGTTTATGAAAGTTTTCTTAAAAGATATCAGAGAATCAATAAAAGGACAGGAAAAGAGCAGTATGTTGTACCTTATCTGATGTCATCACATCCCGGGTCAACACTTAAAGCAGCTATTGAACTTGCTGAATATGTACGTGATCTTGGATACATTCCTGAACAGGTGCAGGATTTTTATCCGACGCCCGGAACTGTATCTACATGCATGTATTATACGGGAATCAACCCACACACAATGGAAAAAGTGTATGTTCCCAAATCCGCCAAGGAAAAAAATATGCAGCGTGCATTAATTCAGTATAAAAATCCTGAAAACTATGATTTGGTAAAGGAAGCACTGATAAAAGAAAAACGTCAGGATTTAATCGGTTTTGGAGAAAAATGCCTTATACCGCCGAGAAAAATTGTGCCTAAATCATCAGACAGGAAAAATAACAGAAGGGTTATTAAAAAATGAAAATTGCAATTGTAACAGGTGCATCTTCCGGAATGGGAAGAGAGTTTGTAATTCAGATGTCGGAAAAGCTTTCATACCTTGATGAAATATGGATTATTGCCAGACGAAGAGAGCGTCTTTTGGAATTGTCGAAGCAGATTAAAATTAAGACAAGAATATTTGATATTAATCTTTGCAACAAGGACGAAAAGGAATTGCTCATTGCAGCTCTTTCAAATATAAAGCCTAAAGTGTGTATGCTTGTCAATTGTGCAGGCTTTGGTTATTTATCTGATTTTATGGATGCAGATAAAGAAAAATGGTCACAGATGATTAATCTTAACTGTATTGCACTTACGGAACTTACGCATGATGTAATTCCATTTATGCCGGTAAATGCCCGCATAATAAATCTTGCTTCATCAGCAGCATTTCTTCCCCAGGCAGGATTTGCCGTATATGCAGCGGGCAAAAGTTACGTGCTTAGTTTTTCAAGGGCATTAAATAAAGAGCTGAAATCAAGAAATATATCAGTGACAGCTGTCTGTCCCGGCCCTGTTGATACAGAATTTTTTGAAACTGCCGACCCGGGCAATAATATGATGTTTATAAAAAAATTATTTATTGCAAAGCCGGATAAAGTTGTCGCTCTTGCGTTAAAAGATGCACAGAACCGGAAAGAAATGTCTGTGTACGGACCTGGTATGAAGATATTTCTTGTTCTTACCAAAGTACTGCCGCACGGATTGATTTTTAAATTTATTCCATAAGGATGAGTGTGAAATGAAAGAAGTAAATAAAGGTGAATATGGTTATATCGAATACAGAAAAAAGATAAATACAGTTAAAACACTTATAGGCTTTGGCATAGTTGCTGTAATATTATTTGCAGGCATAATTATTTGCGGAACAAAAAACAATATTTGTACAGTCATTGCAATACTTGCTGTTTTACCGTCTGCAAAAGCACTTGTTGCACTGCTTATGGTTATAAGGTGTAAATCACCTCAAAAATCTGATTATGAGGCATTAAAGGAGCACAGCGTAACTTCTGTTTTGTTATCAGACTGTATCATGAGCTGTAAAGATAAAACCGTATACATTGAGTTTGCACAGATAACAGATTCGTGTATCTATTGTTATACGAAAGACCAACGTATCGGACAGGATTTTTTTGAAAAAAACATTGCAGATTTTATAAAATCATGCGGTGATAATGTTTCCGTAAAGCTTTTTTATGATTTTAACCAGTTCTCTAAACGGGTTAAGGCAGTCGGAAACATGGAATATAAGCAAAATAAAATAGAAAGAATTAAAAATGATTTTTTAATTTTAGTGTTATAATTTATGAGAGAAATAACAATTACAGAAAAAGAAGCCGGACAAAGATTTGATAAGTTTTTAAGAAAATATATGCCTGATGCAGGTTCCGGCTTTATTTATAAGATGTTACGAAAAAAAAATATAACTCTTAACGGGAAAAAAGCCGAGGGCAGTGAACAGTTAAATAAAAATGATATCGTAAAACTTTTTCTCAGTGACGAGACGATTGAAGGTTTTCAAAAATCCGTACAATTACCTGTTTCTGATAAAAAAACAAAGGTTAAAATACTTTACGAAGATGATGATATAATCCTTGCGTATAAGCCGGCAGGCATTCTTTCACAAAAAGCCTCTGCAAATGATATTTCAATGAATGAAATAATTCTTGATTATCTTGTAAAGAATGGTAAAATTTCCCTAGATGATCTTAAAACTACAAGACCATCCGTGTGTAACCGGTTAGACCGCAATACTTCCGGTATAATTACATTCGGCAAAACGCTTAAGGGCACACAGATACTGTCAGAGGGGCTTAAAAACAGAACAATTAAAAAATATTATCTTTGCCCGGTTATCGGAATAATAAGTGAAAGAAGCATTATCGACGGTTTTCTTGTAAAGAACCGGAAAAATAATAAAGTGTCAGTTACAAAGCATACCGATGACAAAGATGCAGAAAGAATTGTCACTGAGTATATACCTGTATGTCACAATGATAATGTTACTTTATTAAAAATAAAACTTCACACAGGTAAAACGCATCAAATCAGGGCACACCTTGCCTCTGTGGGTCATCCGCTTATCGGTGATGCCAAGTACGGTTTTTCAGACAAAAATAAGATTGTAAAGCAAAAGTATGGTATTTCCAACCAATTACTTCATGCATTTGAAATGAAGCTTGTAACCCCTGATGTAACAGTTTATGCAGATTTACCTGCTAACTTTAAAAATTATTTGGTTAAGGAAGGCTTATGGGAACCTGGAAGTCAAGAGGCCTTAGAGGCTCTACATTAGAAGAATTAATAAATCAGAGTAATGAGAAATACCGGATGGGACATCTTGGTCTTATTCAGAAGATTCCGACGCCAATAAAGCCCATAAATATTGACCAGACTACACGGCATATTACACTGGCGTATTTTGACCAGAAGAGTACAGTAGATTATATTGGCACTGTCCAGGGTATTCCGGTTTGCTTTGATGCGAAAGAATGCAGTTCGCAGACATTTGCGCTGCAGAACATTCATGAACATCAGATACAGTTTATGAAGGAATTTGAAGAGCAGGGTGGAATATCATTTATAATTTTGTATTTTACTTCAAAAGAAGAGATGTATTATTTGCCATTTTCTGATATAATGTTCTTCTGGGAGCGTGCAGAAAATGGCGGAAGAAAAAGTTTTACGTACGAAGAAATAAATAAAGATTTCAAAATTCGTTCACATAGTGGTATAATGGTACATTATCTGGAAATGCTCCGGAAAGATTTAGAAAGAAGAGACAACTAAGGAGGCATCATGCTTAATCAGTCCATACAAAACAAAAGTATTATTAACAGCAGGGGCGTAATTAGCACCGACTATAAGATTGTACATGCTGACGAAGCATTTTATAAGTTCGTTGGACCTACAATCCAGTTTTTTACTGATTCAGTCCATCAGGTCGATATGGATGATTTTGTTTATGTTGTCGAAAGCCTTAATGCATTTGAAGAAAAAAGTATCGTACTCAGAATGAGAAGATATGATAATACGTTCCGCTGGTGTCTTGTAACACTTAATAAGCTGGAAATAACATTAGACGGTGTTGAGCACATTTCATTTGAAGTGTCAGATATAATTAATCTTAATAACCATTATCTTGCACTTACGCGAAATGTAAAGACCAATACACTGGAATATAAATATGATGAGCTTATTTCAGAGGACGAGTTATTTGAGCAGGCAAAGGCTGATATTGAGCTGCAGTCCGATCAGGTAAACATGATAATTCTTGAAATTTTTAGGGCAAAAGATATCATTGCCGAATATGGAACAGATTACTTCAACAAGATGCTTGATGAAATAACAACAGAGCTTTATGAAATAATCGGTCAGAGAGGAAAAGTATCAAGATACAACGAAAATGCATTTCTTCTGGTGTTGAAGAACATCGGCAGTGAAAGTAATATCAGATCATTTCTTGAGGCACTGCGCTCAAGACTTCGCTGGAAATATATAAGCCAGAATGCATCAATGAATCTTTCGTTTGATATGGCGACAGCTGAATATCCAAGAAATGGTAAAGATTTTGAAACAATACAGAAAAAGCTGTTTAAAGCAATAGATATTGCCCATAACAAGGGCAGTGCCTGCTATATTATTTATAAAGAAGAACTACACGGCGAATTATAATTTGGGAGAATAGACAATGAACATTTTATTACATACACCTGAAGGTGTAAGAGACATTTACAATTCTGATTGTGCTGCCAAGCTTTACACGCAGGATAAAATCAGAGCCTTAATCAAATCGTATGGTTATAAGGATGTTGAAGGACCTAGTTTTGAGTTTTTTGATATTTTTAACAAAGAGCGTGGAAGCATTGCATCAAAAGAAATGTACAAGTTCTTTGACAAGGAAGGAAATACACTTGTATTAAGACCGGACATGACTCCACAGATAGCAAGAATCGCTGCAAAATATTATGAAAATGAAGAGGCACCGATTAAACTCTGTTATCAGGGCAAAAAGTTTATCAACGGTTCAAGCTTTCAGGGACGTTTAAAGGAGACAACACAGCTTGGAGCAGAACTTATTGGTGATTCATCAATTGACAGTGATGCAGAAGTAATTGTTATGCTTGTAGAATCGCTTCTGGCATCAGGACTTAAGGAGTTTCAGGTTGAAATCGGCCAGATTAATTATTTCCGTGGGCTTGTTAAGAAAGCAGGCCTTGATGAAACGGTTGAAAATGAAATTCTTGAAATGATTCAGAATAAGAATTATTTTGGTCTTGAGGAATTAATCAGCAGATATAACATTGACAAGACAGTAGGTGAGGTGTTTTTAAGACTTCCTCAGATGTTTGGTTCAATTGACATATTAAATGAAGCTAAGGACCTTACTGACAGCGAGATGGCAAGGGATGCTATTGATTCTCTGTTAAAGCTGCACTCAATACTTAAGCTTTACGGTGTTGATAAGTATGTTACATATGACCTGGGTATGGTTAACAAATTACGTTATTATACGGGAGTGATGTTCCAGGCATTTACATATGGTACAGGCGAATATATAGCCAGCGGCGGAAGATATGATAAGCTTATAGGACAGTTTGGAATATCAAAGCCATCTATTGGTTTTTCGATAACAATAGATTATCTTATGATTGCGCTTGACCGTCAGAAGATTAAGGTTGAGACAGATAATAAGCAGTCATATATGCTCCTTTTTGTTGAAAGCAGCCGAAGTTTGGCAATCGAACTGGCACGACATTTCAGGACAGAAAACATTAATGTAAACATGATGGTTCTTGACCGGACAAAATCCATGGATTTTTACCTTAATTATGCAAAAAAGCACGGAATCGGCCATATAATCAATGTTTCAGACGATGATACATTTGAGACGATTCAGGTACTTACAGGAAATGTTAAGAAAGAAAAAATTTCTGAAATATTAGTTTAGGAAACAGACTGGAGATTAAAGATGAGATATATAACATTTGCATTGGCAAAAGGACGACTTGCAAAAAAATCGTTGGAGTTATTTGAGCAGATTGGCATTACATGTGAAGAGATGAAGGATGAAAAAACCAGAAAGCTTATATTTACAAATGAGGAGCTTGGCTATCGTTTTTTCCTTGCAAAGGCCAATGACGTTCCGACTTATGTAGAGTATGGTGCTGCCGATATCGGAATTGTAGGAAAAGACACAATTTTAGAAGAAGGCAGGTCTCTTTACGAGGTATATGATCTGGGTATCGGTAAATGTAAGATGTGTGTCTGCGGACCTGAGTCTGCAAGAAGCTGTCTTGAAAACCATGAACTGATTCGTGTTGCTACAAAATATCCTAACATTGCGAAAGACTATTTTTATAACAAAAAGCATCAGACTGTTGAAATCATCAAATTAAACGGCTCAATTGAGCTTGCACCTATTGTCGGCCTGTCAGAAGTTATTGTCGATATTGTTGAAACAGGTGCAACGCTCCGTGAAAACGGATTACAGGTGCTTGAGGAGGTTTGTCCGCTTTCTGCAAGAATGGTAGTCAATCAGGTAAGCATGAAAATGGAAAATGAGCGTATAACACGAATTATTGAAGATTTAAGAAAGCTGCTCGGAGGTAATTAAGATGAGAATAATAAAGTTAACTGAAAGTACAAGACAAAATATATTGGAGAACCTGTTAAAAAGAAGCCCTAACAGCTATGGACAGTATGAGTCGGCAGTTGCGGAGATTCTTTCAAATGTCAGAGAGAATAAAGATAAGGCTGTTTTTGATTATACATTAAAGTTTGATAAGGCAGAAATCAGTGCGGATAATATTAAAGTAACTGAAGAAGAAATAGAAGAGGCATATAGTCTTGTTGATAAAAGGCTTCTTGAAGTTATCCGTAAAGCTTTAGTTAACATTCGTGATTATCATGTTAAGCAGAAGCAGTACAGCTGGTTTGATTCAACACAAAAAGGAACAATTCTCGGACAGAAGGTAACTCCTATTGAAAAGGTTGGTGTTTATGTTCCGGGCGGAAAGGCAGTTTATCCTTCATCTGTTCTTATGAACATTGTTCCTGCAAAAGTTGCGGGTGTTGACAAGATTATTATGACAACCCCTCCGGGAGCAAATGGCAAGGTATATCCTACCACTTTGGTTGCAGCTAAAGAAGCAGGAGTAGATGAAATATATAAAGTTGGCGGAGCACAGGCAATAGGTGCATTGGCGTTTGGTACTGAGAGTATTCCTAAAGTTGATAAGATTGTAGGACCGGGTAATATATATGTTGCACTTGCCAAAAAGGCTGTATACGGTCACGTAAGCATAGACTCAATTGCCGGTCCGAGTGAGATTATGGTGCTTGCTGATGAAACAGCTAACCCTAGATATGTTGCTGCAGACCTTCTTTCTCAGGCGGAGCATGATGAAATGGCTTCAGCTATCCTTGTTACAACAAGTGAAGAACTTGCAAAGAAAGTATCTGATGAGGTAGATGGTTTTGTTGCCGTGTTATCACGTAAGGAAATTATTGAAAAATCGCTTGAAAATTACGGATACATTCTTGTTGCAGATACAATGGATGAAGCAATTGAAACAGCTAATGCGATTGCTTCAGAACATTTGGAAATTGTAACAAAGAATCCTTTTGATACAATGACAAAAATAAGAAATGCAGGTGCCATTTTCCTTGGCGAATACAGTTCTGAACCTTTAGGTGATTATTTTGCAGGACCTAATCATGTTCTTCCGACAAATGGTACTGCTAAATTCTTTTCACCATTAGGTGTTGATGATTTTATTAAAAAATCAAGCATTATTTCATATTCAAGGGAAGCTCTTATG
>JBJEOB010000100.1:0-2263 GCA_051880495.1 Lachnospiraceae bacterium | reverse complement strand
TACATGTCAACCTACACTTGTTCTCAGGTCTGTACGGCGTTAAACGCTACTTTTGATCTGGGGCTGGACAGAAAATACTATCAGCCAAAGGAGCTAAATAAAAAACTCAAAAAAATTTTTTAAGAAGAATTCCCATACAACATTTCTTTAGAGGCATAAAAGGCGACAAATCGCATAACTACGCGGTTTATCGCCTTTCTCATCTCTTCCAACTGTCGAAAACGGGATTATAATTTTGCAACTTGTGCAATCAAAATTATAGGAATATTGTATAGTTTTTATGTATAGGAACGCATTTTTTTATGGAATTTTTCAATCCGGGTCTTCGACAGTTACCCTCTTGAAAAATCTCATACAAAATCGCTAGAAACCGCTTAAACAGCGGCTTTTTTTATGTTTGGGTGTGTCAAATTTTTGAAAAATATTTGTTGTATGGGTTGTATGGCGTTGTATTTTATGTTATAATTAAGTATGAAACTTAATTACGACAAAAAATCAAAAGATCCAACCTACTTTATCCAAAAGGGATATCGTAATGGAAAGAAAACTACAACCAAAAATATTGCTCGCATTGGTAAGCATTCTGAACTGCTTAAGATAACAGATGATCCTCTGGCTTATGCCAAAGAACAGGTTGCCAAATACAATGAGGAAGAAAAGAAAAATAACAAGGTCTCTTTGGAGGTGACAATTGATTTTAACGAAAAAATTAAAATCAGCAACGACCTTGTATCTTCCAGTACCAACCGGAACATTGGGTACTTCTTCCTTCAGCAACTCTATCATCAGCTGGATATCAGTTCTTTCTTCAAAAATGTGACCGCAGATTCTAAGATTACCTTTGATCCAAACCTCGTGAATCGCTTCCTCACTTTTTCAAGGATTCTGGAACCGGATTCCAAGCTGGGGACTTTTGAGCATCTGTATCGTTATTATGAAGAACCGAAGTTTGACTATGTCCATATCTTAAGAACTATGGATATCATGCAGGAACATTATGATGACTACATCAGCCATCTTTATGAGAAAAGCTGTAGTATTTTAAAACGTAATACATCGGTCTGTTACTATGATTGCACAAACTACTACTTTGAAATCGAATCCCAGGATGAGGATTATGTGGACGAAGTAACTGGTGAAACGATCAAAGGTCTGCGCAAATACGGTCCGTCGAAACAGCACCAGCCCGCACCACTTGTGGAAATGGGATTATTTATGGACGGGGATGGAATCCCTCTTTCCATGTGTATCACTTCCGGCTCCGACAATGAACAGACAACTGCTATCCCTCTGGAAAAACAGCTTACCAAAATGTTCAAGGGGAAAAAATTTATCTATTGTGCTGATGCCGGGCTCGGTTCCTTAAACATTCGGAACTTCAACTCCATGGGTGGACGAGCATTTATTGTTACGCAGTCCATCAAAAAATTGTCCGAAGTTTTGCAGGAAGCTGTGTTTAATGATTGTGATTATCGTCTTCTTTCTTCTGATATGGAAATTTCAATAGAAACCTTGAAGAAATTTGATAAAACTGATCCTGCCAACAGAGATCTGTACTCAGATAAAGCTTACAAAATTCTCTTAGCAGACAAAGCATTTGATCTTGGATTTTATGAAGAGAAAACGTTAAAGAATGGGCATAAGCGTAAAGTAAAATCAAAAGCAACCGTTAAGCAGAAAATCATCATCACGTTTTCCAGAAAAATGATGGAATATCAGAGATTTATCAGAAACCGTCAGATTGAACGCGCCAAAAAACTATTGAAGACTCTCGATCCGGAAACGTATAAAAAAGGGCCTCATGATGTGACACGTTTTATCAAGAGACGTTCCTCTACCAAATCAGGAGAATCAGTTACAGATTTGTACGAAATAAATCAAAGTATCATTGATGAGGAAGAAAAATACGACGGTTATTATGCAGTAGCTACGAACCTTGACGATCCCGCACAGGAGATCATTCGAATCAGTTCACAACGTTACAAAATAGAGGACTGTTTCCGAGTAATGAAAACGAACTTTTCAGCCCGGCCGGTTTTCCACCAGAAACGGGAGAGGATCATTGCACATTTCATGATTTGTTACACCGCCCTTCTGATCTACCGGCTGCTTGAGAAAAAGCTGGATCAACAAGGAGTGCATTTCACAGTGGAAAACATCGTAGAAACACTAAGAAATATGGAAGTCGCAAATATTGAGGACATGTGCTACATGTCAACCTACACTTGTTCTCAGGTCTGTACGGCGTTAAACGCTACTTTTG
>JBJEOB010000099.1:0-2269 GCA_051880495.1 Lachnospiraceae bacterium | reverse complement strand
TTAAAACCTCTTTTTTAGGACATTTGTCCATATAGTAAAAATGAAATGTCTGCGCCTTTGTAAGTGGATATGTTTTATAACCATTATGTGTTTTCATTCAATCACCTCCAAATATCCCGATTTATTTCCAGAACGCACCGTTTTGATAAAAATCATCAAGTGCTGCCTCGTATGCTGCAGTATCCTTATAATAACTTTCTCCGTGTGCCGCCTCTTCAACGATTAATTGTTTTTTAGGCGATGCACAGCATTGATATAATTCGTTGCACATCTTTACAGGAACAAATGTATCTTTTCCTCCATGTATAAAAAGTATAGGTACCTTAGCCTTCGCAACCTCACGCTTGGCATTGCATTCATCCGTTCCATAGCCGGCTAATACTCTGTTAACCACATCTGCACCCTGAATGAAAGGGAATGCCGGCAAGTGATACATCGTCTTTAACACATGGGTAAATACCTCCTTAGGTGAAGTAAATGCACAGTCAGAGACTATTCCCTTAACCTGTGAAGGAAGGTCTAAGCCGCTGGCCATAAGTGCTGTGGAACCCCCCATGGAAATACCGTGCAGATAGATTTCGGTATCCTCCCCACAATAGTCAATAACCCAGTCAATCCATTTAAGAAGATCCTTTCTGTCCAGACAGCCAAAGCCAATGTAATCGCCTTCACTTTCGCCATGCGCTCTCGCATCGGTCTGAAGCATAGCAAACCCGTGTTTAAAATAATAATCTGTAAGTCCTGTAAAATCCTGCATACTGCGGCTTGTATAGCCATGCAGGCAGATAACAACCCTCTTTTTATCACTATCACTGATAATATTGTCATCGCTGTTGTTTTTAATTGCCGGGAAATATACCCCATGAAGTTTTAAATTATCAAATGACTGAACATACACATCTTCCCGCTTCTGCTCCATCATAAATTGTTTTCTTTGGGCAAGCATATCTTTGTATTGTGACCAGTCTGTCCCTGCCATCTTAATTGTCCGTTCCATCTTAGCATTTTGCCTTATCATGGTACGTCTGTAAAAATATGTAATTCCGGCTGCACTTGCCACTGAAAGTGTACCAACGCATGCAAGTGCTATCTCTAATACATTCTTTGTTGTCATCTTTTCACCTGCTTTTTCTTTAAATCTATTATCTCTTTCAAACGCAGCGCTTTCTCAATGCTTCCCTCTACCTTAAGTTTTTGAAGCGTAAATGCAGCCACCGGATCCAGCTTTCCATCAGCAATCTTAATAAATGTATCCGGGTCTGATATAAATATTGCATCTCTGTCATAGTATTCGTAAGGCTCCACATAAAGCTTTCCATCCTTTACTTCAACGTAAAATATACCTCCGCATTCCGGATTTACCACATTGAACTGATATGCAAGATGTTCGTGTATATCACTAACATCAGCTTCCATAAATCTGCTCTTTATATCATAGAAAAAATCTGCGTATGTCATAACGTCCTCCATTTTATCGACCGACGGTCGGTATGCTTTTTTCTAATATTATCATGCACTTCGACCGTAGGTCAACTAGTATATGCAATATACATACAAAATATGTACAAAGTATTCGCCTCCCTCTTATTGTCCAATATTAACTGATGTGTTAGAATACGATTAATGTGGAAGTTGATTAACACTTTTAGAAAAGGAAAATATTGAATATGGCTGAACAAAAAAAATCAGATGCGATTCTAGACGCTTTACAACAGCTTATGAACGAAAAAGATATACATAATATATCAGTCAGCGAAATTGCAGATAAAGCCGGTATAGGAAAAGGAAGTATTTACTATTACTTCCCTTCAAAAAATGCCATTCTTGATGCATTAATTCGTAGGAGCTATGAAAGTCCTCTCCAGACTGCCAAAAATCTTTCTGCCAACACAAATGTGTCCTCATACACCAGAATGGCTATGTTATTTCAAGCCTGTCGCAGTTCTTCTGCCCTATTCCTGAATAACACAAAAACAGCAGATGAAACAGCACAGGAGCTTTCTCTTTTACACAAAAAACACTTAAATTACCTTGTTTCAGAGCTAAAGCCTGCGCTTGCGGATATTATTTCCCAAGGAATTTCCTGTGGTGAAATTGAATTTGATTACCCTGAGGCTCTTGCTGAAATTGTATTAATTGTAATTGCCGTTAAACTTGACAACTTTATCATTCCTTCTACAACAGAGGATATCGAAAAAACTCTGAAGGGCCTTATTTCCCTTTTGGAAAGAGGCACCGGTCTTCCGGAAGGAACACTTGAATATCTATC
>JBJEOB010000098.1:0-10163 GCA_051880495.1 Lachnospiraceae bacterium | reverse complement strand
CTCCAATAATAAATTCTTGAGTTCTTCAGTGAAATAGTGCTGTACACTGCAAATTCCGATTTATCCCGTTTATTAAACTGGAAACTATAAATTTGACAGTATTTATTATATCACAACACACAATGTATTTAAACAAGAAAACAGTTGTTGTAAAAATACTTCAGATAAAAATCTTGACGTTTACCTCAAAACCCATTTCGTTTTATATCTCGGCTGATATCAATCTCACAAATGCAGTATTGATCTTTTTTATTGAGCTTTTTATCCAGGTAATTCAGGCAATGGCGGTCAATGGATTCATCTAAGATATTTCTGGCAGTGCGTCCGTTTCCAAAAGATGGCAGCATACGTTCTTTCGTGATTCTTTCATGAAATGCTCCCAGAGCGTCATCACTGACTGTGAATCCCATCTGTTTGGCCATCAGAACAAAAATCTGTTTCATTTCTGAATCGTTATAATCAGGAAAATACAGGTATTCTTTGATACGGGACTCGAATCCTGTGTTGGACTGCAGCAGGAATTGCATGTCCTTAGTATACCCTGCTAAGATCAGGATGAACCGGTCCCGATGGTCCTCCATCTGCTTGATCAGTGTTGCGACAGCTTCCCGGCCATATCCGTCCCTGGATTCAATTAATGCATATGCCTCGTCAATAAAGAGTACCCCATCATAAGCCTGGCGGATAGTAAGTTCTGTCTTGATCGCGGTATCTGGCCCGGCTTTCAAAAAATTCCCATCAACTTCTACACATTTATTCTTTTTGATATAGCCATATTGGTACAAAAAACCTGTCAGGATTCGAGCCACAGTTGTCTTGCCGGTTCCAGCAGAACCGAAGAATACCATGTGGCGGCTGGATATCCCATTTGACCTCCTTGATCTGTCTTTTGCATCAAATTCCATTCTTGCAACCATTTCCCTCATTTTTTCTTTTACTGAAGTAAGGCCGACCATGCGCTCCATATCCAGTTGTGGGGTTTTAGAACCTTCATGAGTCATTTTTTTTAATGCTGTTGAATCCATGATCTGTTCCATACGTGCCGTTTTCATAAGATCGATCTGGTTTCGTTCTGCTTTTGAAAGCCGCTCATAATGACCCTTACTTTTGGAAAGACCAAACTCATCGTACTCAACAGCTTTTCTTGCTTCAATACGTAATTTGGTCAGTAATTTGGATAACAGCAATCCCAAAGCGATAAGGATACATCCAATCACGATCATGGTGAAGTTTTCCATGCAGGCGGCAGAAATGATCACAGTTGTTGGTATGACCAGGCATAATGTAGAAGCAAGTATGATCAAATAGTATTTTATTCTTTTCAATTATGTACAGACAGGGTGTTATTCCCTGCATCCTCCTTTCTGAATTTGTTATCTTTTATTTGGATTTGAAGTATAATGACAAAGCATATCATGATATTTGTTTAATGCTGTTATGTAACCTTCTTTTTCTTCTTCAGAATATGATCCCTCCTGATACATTTTTATCAGATTCTGGTATTGACGTTCTATCAGTTCATATGGACATCCATGGGGTACATGCAGGGCTGCTCTGGCTTTCATAATCTCAATATCATAAGGCTCCAGGATGTGTTCCTTGTCATGGAGGTATTTTTTGATTGCGGTATTGATCGCCTGATCGAACATATTACGGAACATGGATAACACACTAGGTTCTGACCAGGAAACCTGTGAACTATTGATCCGTTTATAATCACATTTAGAATTCCGGCATACGGTCACTTTGAATTTTATGGCTGGATATTTAAAAGAACAGTTGAATTCCACATCACAGACAATATCTTTCCCATTTTGCCTGGGGTTGACCGGATAAATTCCAATGCTTTCCAGATATAACAGGTCAAAAATATCCGCAGACTCAGAAAGAGTACCATCGGACTTTATACTGTCAGTGATAGCAAACCGTCCATGCATTTCATCAAGGCGTAGTTTTCCTAAAGATGCAGTCACAGTAAATTCTTTTCCCTTAATGTTCTTTTCATATGCAATAGTTTCTCTTATTCTTTCCAGATTCATTTTGGGCAAATCACCATGTATTACATGGGGAATCCTCCCTGCACATTTTCCGCAGATATATCCGTCCATCGTTTTTTTCTGTGTTAACAGTGATAATTTTTCCTGACATAGGATGCATTGACTCATAAGTTTTCCTCATTCATTTTCTAATTAACAAACAGTTACATCTCTAATATGGGCAATAATCTCCGATAAGGATGAAAATATGGCTAGCAAAATAACTGTTCCTTGTGTTTTCTCCTGCAAGAATGCATAAACAAAAGATGTGTACTATCATATAAGCAGATAATGATTTAAGTAATCACTGCAAAAAATTAGTAATAGGGAAGAAATAATATGGAACTTACAGGTACATACCGCCATACCTATATGCGTGATCTGCAGACAGGGTATACCAAATTCAGCTTTCTTCCATTGGAGGAAGTTGATGGAGTTGATCAATATGGGAACATCTTATGTATGGGAAAGATACCACTGTATTCAAAGGGAATGCCATTAAAAATTCGGTGCAATAGGAGACAGACATCTTCAGGACATACTTATTTCATACTTGAACATGTTGAGGAATATGTGGCACATGATGCATTGCTGAAACAGTTTTTGATCGCTTCTTTTGATGGACTGAATGAAAAGAAGACCGATGCGATACTTGCTTATACCGGGCCGGATATTTTTACTTTTGCCGCCAGAGAAGATGCTGCCATCCAGCTTAAGGAACATGTGAAAGGGTTAGCAACAATTGCAGATACTCTCATTGAAAAGCTGCGTGCTACAGTAGTCATCCGGGACATCATGCAGCTTATCGAACCCTATGGTGGAACGTATGAGCATGCTTTACGATTGTTCGAGAGACACGGTAACCATGCATTTCATGCATTTTGTTCTTCTGTTTATACGGAAGGTGCTTACGCTGGCATGGATATCTTTCTTTGCGACCGTATCAGTAAAGCCGTATATTATGACAAAACCCGTGTGTCTGCCTACCTGTTTGATGCCATGGAACGTGCATTGTCAATGGGGCACTCCTGCCTTCCATATGAGAAGATGATACAGATGGCACAAACAGCTTCTTCAAACAGTTGTTACGAAGAAAAGGTGCCGTATAGCTGTTTCCTCTCAGCACTTATCACCCATATTAATGAGAAAAAGTTTCTTGTTTATAGAGGAAAAGATACACTGTATGTCTACCAGCCCAAACTTGCAAAAGCTGAAGACACGGTTGTTGAGCAGGTGAAACGGCTGCAGTTATCGGCTTACAATACCAAATGGGATAGTAGCGATCTGCCTGCCATTGAAGAATACTTATCTGTAACATATAACGATGGGCAAAAACATGCATTTTCATTACTGGAAAGGACCGGTATCAAAATACTGACAGGACCGCCAGGATCCGGAAAGACCATGACGATCCGGGGACTGATCCATGCATATGAATGCATGTATCCGGATAAAAAGATCGCATTATGTGCGTCCACTGGTCGTGCTGCACAGGTCATGAGCCGTGCTTCTGGTAAAAAAAGCCAGACCATGTACAAATTACTGGATATACGTCCTTATGGTGACTGGGAGATCCAGTCTAAGAATGAAAATGATCCGATAGATGCCGATTTTATCATCTGCGATGAGGTTTCAATGAGCGGATTATTGATCATGTCACTTCTTTTTCGTGCTGTTAAAAATGGGGCACTATTGTTACTTGTTGGAGATGAGGATCAGCTGCAGTCTGTAGATCCTGGAAATGTCTTATATGACTTGATTCACAGTGGGCAGATAGAAGTATACCGGCTGCAGGAAGTCATGCGACAGCAAAACGGACAGATTTATCCAAATGCATTAAAAGCAAAGGCAGGTCGTATTGATTTTGTTGAAGACCATACATTTCGCATCTATGATTTTGCATCAGAGGCCCAGATAATGGATTATCTGAAACAGAATTACAAAAAAGCTGATATACATGACTATTTAAGAAAACAGATCATTATGCTGACCAGAGTAGGTGTATGCGGAACAAACGCCATCAACAAGATATTTGAACAACCGCAAAAAAATGCCATTTTATATGGCGGTTATGCTTATCATTTACATGACAAGATCATCATGAACCGTACAAATTACCGGAAGGGTTATTTTAATGGAGACATTGGCTATATATGCCATCTGAATACTGACTCTATCACAGTTAAGATCAATGAGTGGGAAATACCATTAAGTCATGATGAATTATCTGATATAGAACCTGCAGAAGCAGTTACTGCTCATAAAGCTCAGGGTTCAGAATTTGATTATGTATATTTTATCGTATCCCCACAATACCGCAACATGCTGACCAAACGTATCCTTTATACCACAATGACCAGGGCAAGGAAAAAGCTTCTGGTGCTTTCATGTGGACATGCTGTGACAGATTCCAGACAGATAGCAAACGAGGATATCCGTTATTCAAATCTGGCCCAGAAGCTGCAAAAGAGTTGTTCATCGTCCTGTAAGAATACATGCATAGAATAATTGATTTATAATAAGAAAAAAAGGAGGCATCCCATGTGTATTGTATTATCAAATATTAATATAAAAGGCGGTATCGGAAAGACCATTGGAAATGCAACAATGGCAGAGATTCTGGCTAAATGCGGCAATAAGGTTCTCATTATTGATAACGACCCACAATGTAATATGACCGGTCTATTCGGAATGATGATGGATCAGGAACACTATACGGTCAAAGACCTGTATATGTGCCCTCAGGAAGAACTATCAGAGTATGCCAAAGAAATGATCTATCCGACAAACTATGATAATATCCATATGATCGTATCAGAACCAGGACACAGGGACACCATATCATATGTCGAACAGCTGAGGGATTGTGACACAAGAAGTATTTTGGCAAATGCGATCAATTACCTGAAAGAAGATTATGATTATATCATCATTGATAAAAATCCCAGTGCGGATATTCTTGCTACGAATGTATTAGTAGCATGCGATGAAGTGATCGCTCCGGTTGAGATGGATGGATTTTCTTATCAAGGGCTGACAAACCTGTTCCTCGAAGTACAGAATATCACTGCTAATGGAGACTTGAATCCGTTCTTAAATTTTCGTGGGATATATATGGTCAAAGTAGAACGGTATACGAACCTGTTCCGGCAGTTGTATACGGCATACAAAGACCAGCTTGGGGAATTCTTTTTACAAACAACGATCCGAAAAAGTATCCGTGTAGCGGAATGTTCTGCTAATTCCAAACCTCTGCTTCATTATCGGAAACGATCCAATGCACTGGAGGATTACATATTGTTAATGAGTGAATTGGGATACATAACAAAAGAACAGACACAGAATTTACTTTTTGACCATGCAACATCAAAAGAATTCAGACGTAACTAGAACTTAGGATAGGAATGTTGAGAAAATCACAAAGATCAGATATTAGGAAAGGGTTATATAGTATGGGAAAAAAAGATTTTACATTAGGCAAAGGACTTGGCAATATGAATCCGGCTAATTTTGCTGCCGGTATGAATACGCAGCGTTGGGGACAGGTGATCTATATCTCACCAGAATCGATTGTTCCGAATCCCAAAAATAAATATGAGATCGAGAATATCGATGAACTTGCAGACAATATCGCTGTGTATGGGGTTTTACAGCCGCTTCTGGTCAAAGGACCTCTGCCTGATAAGACATACATGCTGTTAGGCGGAGAAAGACGTTGGACTGCAGTAAAAAAGGTGATCGAAACGAATCCTGCTGCGGCTTCAAAACTGGAGAAAATCCCTGTGGAAGTATATGGTCCCGCTGATATGGATGAGATCGATGAAGACATCATCATACGTGAGACAAACAGCCAGGCACGTAATATGGACAAATACCGTAAACAGGATATTTGGGAATTATATGATCTTTATAAGAAGAAGCAGGAACGTGGTGATGAAATGCCAGATAACATCATCAGACGGATTTCTGAGAAAATGGGGATAGGAGAAAGACAGGTGCAAAAGATTGTATCCATTGACGAATATATGATCCCTGAAATGAAAGAAATGGTCGCAGATGGCGGTATGTCAATCAATAAAGCTTCTAAAATCGCACATCTTCCAAAAGAGAAACAGGAAGAAGTCTATAAAATCATGGAAGAAGAAGGCGATATTGATATGGAAACGATCCGTGAAATCGAAAAAGGTTCTGTATGTGATGAAGATAAGAGCATGGAATCAGAATTAAGCGAGGAGGATCCCGATGATACAGTTTACATACCGTTTCCTGAAATACCTGCTTCCTATGAAGATGATATGATGGAAGAAGACAAAGATCATCATGGTTCTATTGAGATGGTAGAGGATCGCTCCGAACAATTTTATCAGGAAGTTGAAAAAATAGAGAAAGAAAAAAGGGAACGTGAGTTTATCGACCGGATTCTTGGATGGATGAAGGAAGTTGATCAGCTTGAGTGTCTGGAAGACTACCAAAAGGATGCTATGGAACGTATACAGGAGTTGGTGAATTCGATATTGGCTTAGTTTTATCTAAACCGGGACTGTTGGTCCCGGTTTAAAACACGAACTCGGTTCGTAAAAACAGTTACTTAGTCAAATTTCGCCCATATTTATTATAATTCAAATTAGAACTGTGTAACAAATATCTCATAATTTTGGATGCATAATCAGAATCATCCAAACGATGGATGCTATGCATCATTCAAGAAGCATCCTCATACTATTACTTTATTTTGGGGAAAGGAAGTGAAATCTTAAATGGTAAAAAATATACCGAAGACGCAGTATAATAAAAAATCTGAAACCCAAAGGGAAAAATATAAAGAGGAAAAACGAGTATCAGAAAAAAAGAAAAATCCCTGCGATGGGTGTTATGGGGCATCTAATAATGAATGCAGTATTTGTGTTTACTTTTAATTATTTCAGCTTGCACACTTTATATTTATATTCATGGAATCTGATGCATTCATCATGTAAAAAGAATTTCTATTCAATATGGTTTATAATGTAAGTATAGGAAGAAAAAATGTCTCAATAATTATTTGTTTACATGCCACATCAATCCAAAGCAGCGGGTATATAGATAGGAGAAATGAACATGACATTAGAAGAAAAACTAAGATTATGGGTCAAGATAACAGGTATTGATCCATCTGAAAATCAAACATCCTATACGATTCATTTTGATGGGCGTTTATCGTCCTGGGATATCGAGAAAATGAACAAGCATATCAAAGAAGCACTGGAATATGATGAATCGGGACTTTTTGCGGAAGCCTACCTTACAGTATATTTTGAAGAATATATCAAAAAAAGACAAATGACACTGTTTGAGATTCTGACAAATGAGCAGGTAAAGGAATTCATGACAGATGCGGGAGAGCTGTACCGGGAACTTAAGAAAAGTGATTGCAGTAACCGTATCATGGAAGATGCCTGTAAAGTAATGAACTTTTATGGGCTAAAACATGACCAGTTGGGAATTTTTGATGTGGCAGAACTAAGAACTTCCGCTACAAGATGTATGGCTGGAAAGTTGCGGAGGCTGCAGTTTAGTTCAGGGAAACCTTCATCGGATGGATTTAAAATGACAAAATCCATCTATATGTACAAAAACCTGGATGCCCTGCTCCTGTGTGCAGCTAATAATACGATTGACGGAGTTTCACTGGGGTACATCCGGAATGAAGAACAGCTTACTGACAGTTATTTTGCATTTATCATTAAAAACGGTCAAAACCTGTATCTTCTTACAGATATGCCTCAGTATAAAAATCCAGTACAGAATAGGATGAGCAGATGTCCTGGAAGAGATATGCACGATCGTATCAATTCCAATTTTTTTCCTTATCAGACTGTTGCTAATATTGACACCTCAGACCTGTGGGGAAGTGGAAGATATGGCACCTCAGAAAATTCTACGGAATTATCAGAGCAGACAGATTTTGTCAGGATCAAGATTGGAACCTTCGAATCTATGGATGAACAGGAAGCATTCTGGACTGTCATGATGCTGTCCATGATACAAGATGAATTTTACAAAAAAGTACCTCAATATGAAATATCTTATACCGGATCCATGATACAGAGTGCACGGATTCCGTCTGGTACCACAGCACTGACGATCCGTTCTGTTCTTCCGGTTATGGAACTTTCTGATATTTCTATCAAAGATACCATGGATCTGGAGTATGAACAGCGGAAAGAAGTAAATGGGATGAATGACTATCTTCTGGAACGTTACAGGGATCAGCTGGACAATTCTGCATTCAATCTGATCCGTGGGACAGAGAAATTTGAGATTGCAGATAATAAATATTCTAAAGAAACAGGATTTTTTCACGATAAAAGACATCTGATGGTACCGTTTGACATTAACATGTGTGGCACCAAAAAGGAGATCCTTGACAACCAGAAATTCGTAGAACGTTACAATTATTCCGTGCAGATACAGATACTGGCAGATAAGGATTTTGAGGAAAACAAACAAGAAATCTATCGGACCGTCCAGAACTATATTGATCCACGCATCAGAGAATTATGTAAAATGCATCTTTTGGGACAGCTGAAAGGACTCCGGCATGTATTCGATTCCAGTAAAGGATTCGGATGTTATACAGACAAGGAAATATCTCTCAGCAAAATAAATACTTTTGACCAGTGGTACGATGGTTCCATTTCTTCAACATATAGATATGGGTATACGGTTAGATCTACAAAAGCAGATATGAGATGTGCATTCACAGGTAAAGCACCTGGAGTAGTCATCAAGATCATACCAACTAACATTCAGGAAGTTGCAATGGTCTGCGGCTGCACAGTACAGGACCTTCCAAAACAGATACAGCATTGGAAAGAAAGAGACAGATATGTTGGAAATCCGATACTGCAAAACATAGATCCTTTGCTTTGGAATGTCAAAGACCCATTTGAAAAAATGGATTTCGATATTACGATCCTTCTATCAAAAAAAGAGTATCTGGCAATTTGCTCAGAAGCAGGAGTGAAGCAAGATAAGTTCTGGGAAGATACAAAACCCGTATGCTTTAATTGTTGCAGAGATAATGATAAGTATTGTCGTGGTAAATATCGATATAACTGGACTGGTTCAAAGGTAGATCATAATTTGATAAAAAAATGTGAAAAATGCAAATGGTATAAGAAAAGTGGATAGGAAACAAAATCAGGACAAAATATTTTCCATGAAGAAACGAGGTGAAACAATTAACATCATCAACAAAAATGAAAAGTGTTCTAAAATATCCCGGTGCAAAAAATAGGCAGGCTCCTTGGATATGTAAATATATTCCTGCTCATGATGTTTATCTGGAACCTTTTGCCGGCAGTCTTGCAGTTTTATTTCACAAAGAAAGGAGCCATATAGAACTGTTGCAGCTTTTGATTAAACATCCAGGGAAGATATTAATTTCTGATACGAAAACGAAATATACAATGATTTTTTATCTGGATGGAATAAGGTACAGCTGGTAACAAGAGCAGAAGGCGGCCTGAAAAGAATGGAAACTATATGGATGAATTACGCACTCAAATATGAACAGATGTCTTTTTGGACAGATGATTGACATAAGTTATGAGTTGAAGAATATATTGGTGCGCATTCCCCTTCCTCAGCGAAGTAGGGAGGGGTTAGCACCCTTTGTTTCTTACTGATCATCTAAAAGATTTTTAAAGTATGCTGCCTGTTTCAGAATCCGTAAGCTTTTTATTATATGTAAATTGCAGACTTTTTCGAAACAGAGTATACGTTAGCATTTTATATATAGGAGGTACAAATATGTTATACGTATTAGCTGGCACATGCGTAGTGGCAATTGTTATAAATATTATTGGTGCAGTTATTTACACAAAGGCTCTTAAAAATGAAGATGCGGATTTGAGTTATAGAGGCAAGAAATGGCTTCTAATGGGCAAAGTTACAGGTATAATATTTTTTGTCGTACAAATTATCTTTTTTGTTTCAAAATTATCTCTGTAATCAAAAAAAATGCAAATGGTATAGGAAAAGTGAATAGGTGACAAAATTAGATAAAAATATATTTCAGTCAAATACCAACCACTTAGACTTATGAAAGTCTTGAAGTGGGGGCTTGGAAAGAGATTTCTTAAG
>JBJEOB010000097.1:0-2270 GCA_051880495.1 Lachnospiraceae bacterium | reverse complement strand
AAATATTTTAAAAATTATGGAAAATAAATCCTTAATATAGTAATATTTGGGTCGAGAGTTAGACGAATGAGAGAAGAAGGGGAGAAAATGGTGAAAAATAGCAAATTAGGATTTTTTACAATTTTTAGCTTGATGGTACTATTGTTTTTAATAGGCAATATACCCGGAGCAAATGCAGCACCTATTGGAGGAGCTGATAGTTACCAATTGTTAGATAATGACCATGGTGCGAAGGGAAGTTCCAAAAATGCTATGGAAGGAACCTGGACGTATGGGAATTACGGGAATGATTACAAAGGAGATCATAGAATAGCAAAAAATAGTGGTTCCGCATATGAGTGGAGATTTACAAAAGATTCAGGGAAAAGACAGTATTACGCTTATTTACGTCACCCTGATTTCGTAAATCCATCTGCTTCTTACCTAGTTTGGACACATAGTTTAACCGACAAGCTGTCGTGGAGTAACAGCGTGGGATCCATTAATCAAAATACAGCTTATCCGGGATGGAACAAAATAGGAAGCAAGAAGGCATATGACTCAGATACGAGGTTTTTTCAGGTAATGATTATTAACGGAAGTTATAAAACTGGTGCCGATGGTGCCGAAGTAGATTTCTATAAATAAATGGGGGATACTATGAAAAAGCTAAAAATTACTATGCTGGCCGCATCCATCATTGTTGGTGGTTCAGTAATTGGATATGGATTTAGTAGCCCGAATCTATATGCAAAAGCAGATAATGAGCAGAAAAAACAGGAAAGTGTTAGTGCTAAGGATGAATTAAAACTGGGTAAAAAAGAAATCATCCAAAACAAGATGTATAACTCGATTGATAATTTTAAGAATTTAAAAGGCCGTTTTATCTATGGTAGTGATGCGATAGGTGACAAATTTGTTGTCGATTATCATATCCAAAGAGAAAAAGATGCTTTTACTCATGTGAAGACTTCCTCTTCACAAGGTGTAAGTGAACAATTATATTCAGCTAAGACGAATGAAATTACGAGAATCAATCATGCAGAAAAACTTGCTGTTAACGCCTACGTACCTAAAGCTTCAGAAGAAAACACAACAAATACAAATGAACAGAAAAACCCTCACGATAAAACCTATACGAATGAAGTCGGAGAGAAGGTTTTTGATAGAAGAGAAGATACCACACAATTAGATGGAGTAGCTGCAACTTCGATTTTCCCACAAGATATAGCTGCGTCCTTTTTAGAGGATTATAGTAAGTGGGACATTGTATCAGAAAATGAAAAAGTCAATGGTCTCCAAGCAGTGTTGATTGAAGGAACGTTGAGTGACTATTTCCAAGAAAAACATAGTGCAAAAACGTTTAAACTCTGGGTACATGCTGAAACAGGTATCTTGTTAGCGATGGAAGAAATTGATGAAAAAGGCGAAGTGAAAGAATTTATTGAAACAGAGGATATTCAACTAAGTCCAAGCCAAAGTGTAAATGTCCAAAGTGTTTCAATCCCATCTGATTACAAGAAAATTGGATTTGGTAAGAGGTAATGAACAAAAACAGTCTAACTCTCAAATTTTGTGTGTTGATTATGACAGTTGGTTTTGCAACCGGTTGTTCCCAAACCGAACTCAATAATGCTTCAAAAAGTACAGGGGTTCGGGAAGATGTCCTATCTATGGGTATCACTTTTACGAATGAAATGAAAGACAGCGTTAACAATGGAGATATGGATATTAAGGAAAAAATCGATGATCTGGCTTATGAATTAAAAGTAGTCTGTGTTGAAAAAAATGATTATAAGAACTTTTCAGACAAAGAGATGAAATTTGTTGATACATTGGGTGAAATACGCATAGCCTATGATGGAGTTGTATTTACTCGCAATCCCAAATACAATAAGAGTGAAAAGAAAAGAGAGGCAGCTCTTGATGTCTTTAATCAATTGGTTTCTACTTTTGATAGAAATTATACCAAATGAGCAGACTTTATTTGAGAAAGCGAACCTAAATAAAAACAAAAAGGTGGTAGCTATTATTATCCATAACCGTGACTTTATTTGAACTTTCTCTTGTGGAAGAGTCTCTAAAATTATTCCATAAAGTAAACTAGCCATTAATAAAGAAACCGCTTATCCTCTTGATGAGAACGAGCGGTTTTAACATCAGAGATTAATTGATTATTCCTTTTGCTTTAAACATGGCTTTTGATAAATTAGTGATGGTTGTGGATTTTTCTCCTATGTAACCATAAAATAAAGTTTTCCTAGACAAAATAAAGTTTTCCGATTTAGACT
>JBJEOB010000096.1:0-10175 GCA_051880495.1 Lachnospiraceae bacterium | reverse complement strand
TCAGCTGAGGTTCATCGTAGTGTTTAGCACATCGGAACGAAGAAATAAATTTTGTGTAATCTGACAGATATATTTTAATTATTTGCCTTTTGACGCCCTAATCAAATTAAATAAAAAAGCATCGCCATGTTTTAACCTGAATAAACTATTATGCACTATGAAGAAGAGACTCCGAGGGAGGCTCTTCGGAATGTTTAGTGCATCTTGTTTATGAAGGTTAAAACATGGCGATGCTTAATATTTGTTTAAATTTGTATTAATTAAATTCTAACTCCTTCTCTTCCACCTTACCATCCTTGATTTCATACACAACATCACAATTTTTAATCGTTGTTAATCTGTGTGCAATTATGATAAGGGTAAGCTTTCCATGGAGGTTGTCAATTGCTTCCATGACCGCCTTTTCTGTTTCATTGTCAAGTGCCGATGTAGCTTCATCAAGCACAAGTACCTCCGGCTGTCTGTAGAGAGCACGTGCTATGCCGATACGCTGTCGCTGTCCTCCTGAAATTCTGGTTCCAAGCTCGCCTACCATTGTATCAAGTCCGTCCTCAAGCTTTTCAACAAAATCCTTAAGCTGTGCCTCCTCTAAGGCTTTCCACACCTGCTCATCGCTTATCAGCTCCGGCTTAATACCGAATGCAATATTATTTCTGATTGTATCATCCATCAGATAAATTACCTGCGGGATGTACCCGATTTTCTTATGCCAGCCTGACATTGCATTCTGGATGTCTGTTCCATCGACCGTAATCGTTCCCGACTGGTTTTTCAGGATTCCAAGCATGACATCCACGATAGTTGTCTTACCCGCACCTGACGGTCCGATAAATGCAACCGATGTGTTTTTCTTAATTGATAAAGACACATGGTCAATAACATTTTTTTCTGCCCCGTCATACGCAAATACAACATCGTTCAAATCAATTGATTTGTCAAATTCAATTGCCTCTTCTTCCGTCTTTTCGCGTTTTTCAAGATTGCCCTTCATTTCCGTGACTTCGTTATAGACAGCTTCCACCGCAACCTTGTTGTACATGATGACGCCGACATACGAAGAAATCTTGTTTACCGAAGGAAGAAGCCTGAAGGCAGCCAGTGCAAATACCGTGATAATCGGAATAAATGATGATGCCGCATTTCCTGATGCAGTTTTTACTGCAACAATCACAAGAACAACACCAATTACCATCGTTTCCATCATCGGCTTTGGAATTGCGTTATACAGACCGTTCTTTACCTGATTCTTGGCAAGTCCTGCAGCAATGTCCCAGAACTGATCCTTAAAGAACTGTTCGTTATCTGAAATCTTTATTTCCTTAATACCGCCAAACGACTGGTGCATACACTTAATCTGGTTTTCAACGTATACGCGGTATTCGTTACCCATTCTTTTAAATGCTTTTCTGAAACCGCTCATGAAGCCTACTGCAAATAAGCCCAATACAACTGCCATGGATATTGCAATTACAGGGTCCTGAATAACAAGATAAACTACCAGTGAGCACGCAACCACACATTCAGAAATAAGCTGTGTTCCGTTTAACACCGTTACATAAAACATGTTTGTGTCCGTCTGAACACTCTTTAGTAACTCTGCGCTGTTGTGGTTTAAGAAAAACGGATAGCTTTTTTCCATATATCCGTTCATGACCTTACTGCTTAAATCGCGCAGTCCGTAGTAAGTGAAACGGTACTGAAAATTACTTAGGAATACGACATATATATTTTTTATTACAAATAATGCGATTATAAGTCCACACATCAGAATTACAAGACTCTCAAAATCCGTAACTCCTGTAATGCCTGAAACTATCCGGATGTATTTGTCTTCCATCATTGCCGCAGGATCTGTTACCATCTCAACAAACGGAAGCACAGAAGAAATACTCACAAGTTCCACTACAGCACCCACAAGTATTGCTATTATAAGCCAGAAAAGCTGCACCTTCTGCTTTTTTTCAAATACTTCAAACATCATTTTAATAGTTCTCATTGTATAACCTCACTATTTTTTATTCCCCGATAACGCTGTCAATTGCTGCTATATATCCTTTGGAGACATTTTCAAAAGAAAATTTCTCTATCCTTTCAAACCCTGCATTTCCAAAAGATCTTAATCTGTCTTCATCAGTCAGCAGTTCATCTATTACTTTGGCAAATGCCTTTTCATCATATGGATCAACTATTACTCCTGTAACTCCGTCTTCAACCAGATCTCTTGCTCCATCGGCATATTTTGAAGAGATTACAGGAAGATGGGCACACATTGCTTCCAGTGTCACAAGACCAAAACAGTCTTCCCTCGTCGGAAGGACAAATGCAGCATTTTCTGCATAGCATCTGTATAAATCTCCACCCTCAAGAAAACCTTTAAATTCAACCCTGTCATTAATGCCAAGTTCTTCAGCCTGTTTGATGAGACGATCTTTTTCGCCTCCGTTTCCTACAATAACAAGGCCAATCGATTTATCCGTAAGTGCCATTGCATTAAGCAGAAGGTCTACACCCTTTCGCACGATAAGGCCGCCAACGCAGACTAATTTGCGGTTCCCATATGTTTCCTTGCTGCGTTTATATTTTTCCAAATCCACCGTCAGATAGCTGATAAAACATTTATCAAAAGCTGCCCCGTGTGCAATCTGGTTTTCCCTCGATGCGGTACTGCTGGCAATAAATGCATCGGCTCTTTTAAATATATATTTTCTTGATAATTTCTGTACTTTTCCTATATTACGTTCTGAATACGCCGTTCCGTCCGTCCAGCTTATGTATGGCACCTTATGCTTACGGCACCAGTGCATTGCCATCAGAATCGTCGGATTATATTCCATGGCAACCACAACATCCGGCTTTAACCCGCTAAGCACCCTGCCAACGCCATGCGGAATATATATATCATGCTCATCATATCTTTTCTTAATCTTAATATTATAGGATTTAAGATATGTTGAATTATTGATTCTGCTCTCGTCTGCATGCCACTGCCTTGAAGTGTTCTGCATGCTTGAATATATAATATGAAATTCATATTTTTTAACATTAGTCTGAAGGTAGTTAAAGAAATCAACTCTGTACGGAGACGGTATGTTGGTTATTATCACTACTTTCTTCACAATCATCACCTCTTACAAGATTTCCATCAAAAATCAGCCATGCAAGCAGCACCGCGAACGGATTAACGGTAGGATTAAGCGGAAATTCTTCCATAAATGCATATATACACAGTATCGCAAACAAAATAAGTTCTATATCATACTTTCTGTTGTATAGCTTACGCAATAAACAGAATGCTCCCGCCACATACAAAATAAGCATGACTACACCTGAATACAGATAAATCGTAACATAGAGATTATCTACAATCTCGAGGATTTCACCTGCATTGTTAAGCCAGAATTCATAGGTATTTCCAAACCAGGTGAACGGATACAGCTTGAGATAATAATTCATGATGAAAATACGTCCGGTAAGCATATGATTTATCTCATACATTATCTTGGTTTTTCCGTATAATTCAAATAAATACGGAAGAATAAAACTCAACACCACCATCACAAGCGGAGCAAGCGTATATATACTGTAAAGTTTTCGTTTTGCATTCTCTTTTAATACATATTTATCCAAAATAATCAGAAACCACATTCCAAAAAACAGCAGATATCCGGTACGGCTGTGTGTTGCCGTATAAGTCCAGTACATAAGTATATTGGTGAAAATAAATTCCGATATTCCAAGTTTTTCATAGCGTATATAGATAAGCAGTATCGAGATTATAAACATGTTGACAAACAATACGTTGAAATCCGAATATCCGTATGTATGATATGCTTCTCCTGTCATTTCATTTATTACCTGGATATAATCCGGAAAATAACCCAGCATTGAGCCGATTACGGCAATAAATGAACCAATGGAATGAACCCAGAATGTCTTTTTACACAAATCCCTAAAATTAATTCCTTTCATTCCGGCAATGGAAAGAGCCGCAAGAAAGAATGTCTGCTCTTTTGCACGTATAAAACCTATCATGCTCAAAAGAACAAGCGTTATTATTGCAGCCAGTTCATATGTCTTATATTCCGTATAGAAAATTTTTAGTGCCAGAAATGCGAGTGAAATCACAAATACTACTTTAAAAATATTGTTGTTGGAACTAAATCCCAACGCCTTAATTCCAATCATTGATAAGAAAAAAATGTAGTATGCAATTCTTGCATTTCTATCTTTTATGCTTCTTTTCACGAATTCTCTCCAATGAAACTAAATATAAATATCTGAAATTTGTTGTTAAATATCTCTTAAACAGACGCTTAGGAGCCTGCAAAAGACGGTATAACCATTCTAATGACATCTTCTGCATCCATTTCGGAGCACGTTTAATCGTGCCTGCATGGTAATCAAAGCCCGCACCCACTCCTATTGTAACTGCATTTATACACCCCTGATGCTCATACATCCAGTTTTCCTGTTTAGGTGCTCCAAGTCCAATCCAGACTATATCCGGTCTGGCTGCATTAATCCTGTCAACATCCTCTTTATCTTCCTCTTCGGTAAGCTTGCGAAACGGCGGTGAATACATGCCTGCTATACAGATGTCCGGATATTTCTCACGAAGGTTTTTCTCAAGCATTGTTAATGTTTCTTCCTTACCGCCGTAAAAATAATGTCTAAGCGGTCTTTGACCCGATAACTTGAAAAGTTCCGTCATCAAATCCGGTCCCGTCACGCGGCTCGCATTTGTATGTCCCCTTTTTCTGCTTTCAACAGAAAGCGGCTTCCCGTCCGGCAGTGCCATTGCTGCACCGTTCTGAACCTTATTATACGAGGGATTGTCATGTGACATAACCGTGGTATGAACATTTGAAACACAAATATATTTACCACGAAGCTCCTCTATATTTGACAGGATATAATCTACTGCACCATCCATCGTAATCACATTTATGTTGGTATCAAGAATCCTGCAATACTCTAAATCCATAACTTACTGACCTCATCAATCATAAACTATCTCATAATATCTGTAATTATCAGTATCACCGCAATATATACAGCCAAATTCCTCCGGATTAGCGTTAAGTACATGATAATCCATGTTAAAGATTATATTGTTGACCTCATATTTTCTTGCCAGCGTAATGATTAATTCTACATCCGGCTCTTTCTTACACATTTCTTCATAAATAGCCTGTATCTCATCAGACTCTATTCCAGACATATAACCTTCAGCATCCCTGCCGTACAGAAGTCTGTAATATGAAGAATACTGGCGCATTGAAGAATATAATTCATTAGGCACGATAACGGTCGGATACCACGATGCAGTTGAGTAGTTCTTTATATTATAACCTATTTCAACTACTGATCTCGGTATCTTGTACCAGTTCTTTCTGTGCGAAAAATTATCTCTTGTGTATATAAGCTTTCCTGATATAACAATCAGAATTAAAACCACAGAAAGACATAAAATACGTTTAAATTTTTCTTTATAACGGTATATCAGAACCGTACCTGTATACGCATTTATTATCGTGGTCGGCAATAACCACAAAAGTCTCCAGTATGTTCCGAAGAAGTATTTGTAATACATCGTCTTAACAAATACAGGATTAAAAAATATAATCAGAAGAATAGCGGGGAAAATAGCAAGCACCGCTCTTTTCTGCCTGTCCTTTATAAATAAATATACCATTGATGCATAGGCAAAATATACATACAATCCACTTCCCATGAACTTAGCATATTCCTGCCAGGCAACCTTTATAAGCTCTAACATAATCTTACCTTTCACTGTCCGGTTAAATAAACAGTTTTACTCCAAATGCATACAGAAATCCGTATATGATACAAGGTATCATGGAAATCCAGATATATACCATACACTTTGGCGTCTTTTTATATATTCCATATATTACAGAAATTATTCCAAAGAATAAAGCTGTAAGAATAATTCCAAATCCCGATGTCAGTGATGCCGCGCAACATACAAGTGTAATCAGCGCATAATCCCAGAACGTCTTCGTTCTTTCATTATCGAACATTCTGAGTGCAATGAGAACAAGAAGCGGTGCGAATATTGACGCAAACATCGCTTTTCCCTGCCATATTCTAAACAGCAGGAACGCACCTGAATTAAATACCGAATAACCACTGAATATATTAATTGCACTTACAAGTCCCAAAAATATTATTTTCTTCTCCGTGTCATCTCCAAAGAAAAAGCCGGCCAACAGCCAGTATACCGCATAGGCAAGCGGTATAAAAAAGAGCGGAACAATTGTGTGCATGAGAATTGCCGGGTGTATTAACGACATTTTGCTCACGATTGCCCAGAACATAATCCAAGGCGATATCATATCCTTGAATACCTCTGATATCCTGCTGTACATCATTTCTCCCGTAACAGGATTTTCCTCAAACATCATATCCTTTTCTACTGCCGCAACTGCGCTTGGGACAAATCTTGCATCATCATCGTCCGTATGCTGGAAATAAAAAAGACAAAATGCCTGCATCATGATGCTCAAAAGCACCACTGCACCAATTAAACCGATTTTCTTTACCTTCTTTGGTATTGCATTCACCATCCCGAGAATGTCATTCATACTCCGTGACAACACAAAAATAGTCTGAATTACAATAACAGAGACATACACATAAAACAATGTATGAAATTTAAAGTCCGCTATAATGAAAGGAACTGCCATAATCTGTAATTCACAGAACATTAAGGCAATTCCAAACACCCAGTTAGCAATCAGATGCCCTTTATAACGATCCTCCATATGCGACGTAACCAGAACGCCCATTACCACAGGTACACATAACAGCGCTACAATTACCGCCAGTCCTTTATAAACAAACATTGATTCTTCTCCATATCAATTAATCAGCATATACAAGTCCATAACACTCAACTGAATTATCTTTAAGGTTTCTCTTAAGCTTGCAGACCTCTTCTTCCTTTATAAGACCGCAGCTTGCAATTACAATTACTTTATCGCAGGCAGCAGAAATTGAAATTCCTGCGCTGCTGTTTTTCATTGAAGGGCAGTCAAAGATTATACTGTCATACATACCTTTCAATTCCTCAATTAACGCATTAAATCCTTCATGTGTAAATAAATCTATATCATCTGTAGAAGCTGTCGTTAATGTAAGCTTACTAAGATTGTTTCTGTCAGTCTTTTCAATGAGTTCTGACAATTTACCGCTACCCTTAATATACTTAAACAGACCATTTGCCTTGGCATCAGTATCTTCTGCAACTGACACAAGAAGAACTTTATGGTCATTTACAGACATTGCCTTTGAAAGACTCTCTGCCACTTCACTTCTGTATTCTGAATCAGTAATTGAAACAGCAGAAATTGTTTTTGCTGATGCAAGCAGTCTGGCAACACGCTTAAATTCTTCTTTATCTGAACCATCCTTCTTAACGCTTCCAAGCAGTGACAGTCCAAATGACTCCAATACTTCATTCTTAGAGCGTAGCACAGTACTTAAAAGCATATAGAAAACAACAAGCACTGCACCAATAACAACACCAACCATGCCTGCAATTATACCTGACTTAACCACCGACTTCTTGGTAATTTTCTTAACATCCTTCTCATCCACCGTGATTGAACGCTCAAGTGCATAAGCCTTTGCATGAGGCTTGTCAATAAGTGTAAGGCTGTCCTCTCCAAAATACCCTTCAAACGCCTTCATAACAATATCACAGTAATTTTTTGTCGCATCGACAATAGTATCCTGATTATAACCGATAAGAGAGCCTTCAAGACTTACTTCCAGCTGATTGATGCCGACCGAAACAGGAGCAATACAGTTAATCATTGTATTATAGTCAACGTTCAGTTTCTCTTTTTCAATCAGTTCACTTACACAGCTGTAACTCTTAAGAACAGCTATAACATCATCAATTCGGTTAAAATAATTGTCACTGTTATCAAAGTTGTTGATATAAATTGTGAATGAACCATAAACCGGGTCTACCTTGTGGGCATTTTCAAATAGCTCATTCGCCTTCTGCACCTTATACATATAATATTTACCACCACCGACAATGCCGGCAAATAACACACCCACAAGTGCAACAATGAACCATTTCTTTATAACGAAACGTAATACATTAAATATATCAACTTTCCTTACACTCTTACTTTCCATTAATAATTCTCCTTATAAGTAACAAAATACCATATTATTTTACCACAGTATGATTATTATTTCCAGCAGGATATTTATTTTTGATAAATACCTGTTCCCACATGAATATCTGAATTTCATCCCACACCATGCTGGCTTCGTGAAAACCTGTCTTACCGGCTATAACATCCATAAGAAGCTGCCTTGTTTTGGACGGATTTGCAACCAGCGAAGAGTTAATAAAATCCGATGACGATGTGATATCAAGGAAAAATTCTTTGTATGCACCCTTTATCCAGTCAAGAATCGGTGCATTAAAGCCAATCTTGCCTCTTCTATAGGCGATTTCCTGCGGCATAAACGGTGCAACGGCATCTCTTATTATATTTTTACTGAAACCATTGCGAATTTTGGACCTCCATCCGATTGAAAATGCAAACTGCACGATTCTGTAATCCATAAAAGGCATACGGATTTCAATTCCGTTTATCATGCTTGTATGGTCGTAATTGCGCAGAAGCGTCGGAAGTATTGTCTCATGTGTTGATACAAATAAAGTCTTGTTAAGGTTATCCATATCCTTCCACGCCGGATGACTCATGTATGCACTTAAAACAGCCGGTCTGCCAAGCAGCTTCTTTATGTTGTGCTTGGTAATATTATTAAACACAAGCTCCTTTTTTGCCCGCCTAAATTCATCGGAGACAATGTCAATATCCTTGTCAGAATTCATATCAACATATGTCTTAATTATCCGGTTTTTCTCTTCTGTGCTTATTGCATCAGGCAGAGCCTTCACAATATCAAAACTGTATCCGCCAAAGAGCTCATCAGCACCATGCCCGTCGATTGACACTATTGTGTTAAACTTACGTTCCTGCTCATAAATTTTAATCATCGGAATCTGCATATTGGTATATAATTCTTCAAACTGATAGATATAACGGTACAATTCTTCAGGCGATACCGTATCCTCAACATTGAGAAATGTGCTTTCTATGCCAAGGTAATCTGTTACCATCTTTGCATACTTCGACTCATCAAGGTTAGTTCCCGGGAAACATGCCACATACGCATGCTGCCAGTCCTGTGCCATTCGTCCCGTTCCACCGTTTTGTGCAATATGCGACATTGCACAAATTGTGGCACTGGAATCGAGGCCTCCGCTTAATGCCGTTCCTATCGTAACATCACTACGCATTCTTATTCTGCATGCATCAAGAAACAGCTCTCTGAACATTTCTACCTGTTCATCATAATTATCAGGTACATTTACAAGATGATCAAGCGTGTTCCACCAGCGTTTTACGGAAAGTTTTCCATCCCTGTATGTTGCACAGTGTCCTGCCGGAAATCTTTCAATTCCCTTTATGATACAGCTTTTCTGGTCTTCATAATGTACTCTTGTCCTATACATTAAAAATGCCGCTTCGTCAGCTTCCACCTTATCAAGTATCGGACAGATTGCCTTCATCTCTGATGCAAATGCAATTCCTCCGTCATTAAAAACCGCATAATATAACGGTTTCACGCCGAATCTGTCTCTGCTCATAAACAGGGATTTTTCATGGCTGTCCCAGATTGCAAATGCCCACATGCCGTTGAATCTGTTCTGACACTCTTCCTTCCACTCGATATAAGCTGCAAGAATTACCTCAGAATCCGAGTCACTTCTAAATTCATACCCCTTGTCCCTGAGTTCATTTTTTATTTCAATAAAATTAAATATTTCTCCATTAAAAACAAGCCAATATCTTTCATTTGCATAAGACATTGGCTGACTGCCGTGATTACTCAGGTCAAGGATTGAAAGCCTGCGGTGTCCGAGCGTAACACCGTCCTTCTGCCACAATCCATAACCATCCGGTCCTCTGTGTTCTATCTGCTTTAAACAGTGCATTGCCTTATCTTCGCTTATGGCAACATTTACCGCACCGAATATTCCACACATAAATTTACCTCTTACTATATTTCTTCCAATCTATTTCTTTATCATGATTAAATGCCTCCGTACTGTCCTT
>JBJEOB010000095.1:0-49358 GCA_051880495.1 Lachnospiraceae bacterium | reverse complement strand
TTTCCCTTTTGGAAAGAGGCACCGGTCTTCCGGAAGGAACACTTGAATATCTATCGATAAGGAATGAGTAGGCTACTATGGTTTTGACGCAGTGAAAATTCATGGCGGAGGATTTTCAGTTTTCTGGAATTCCGAGTTCTGTGGTTACGAATGCTTTTCGGCTTTCTTGCTTTTTCATTCGTTTTCTGGGGGCTGGAGCTACGGATGCTTCCCGGTGCTTTTATGATTTGATTCGTAATAATGGGACAATCTACGAAATGTAGTGATATAGAAAACCCCAGAAGTCGTATGACTTCTGGGATAAATTTCATAATAACTCATCTTAATTTGAAAGAATATAATGGCTCCTTTTGAGAGTTGCAATCTCAAACCATTTATATCCAGCCAAATTCTTATCAGGATGATACAACCACAAAACTGAGTGTATGTGTTAATCATAGTATTCCACAATATCATCTAACATTTTTCTTGGACGCATAGCTGGAGTCTCTGCCTTATATCCTAAAGCAATCACTCCTACCAATTCTACTGTGGATCCAATATACTCCATCAGCTCTTGGTATGCAAAACATGTATTACCTATCCACAATGTTCCTATATTTAATTCCTCTGCTTTAAGTAACATATTTTCTATTGATGCTCCTATCGATAATAAATCATTCATTTCCGTAAATCTATCGTCAACATCTAACTGAACAAATGGCGATTTTCCATTTGTATTAAGAACAACAATTACGACAGGGGCAGTTTCCATAATCCGTAGGGTATTTTTAGCATCTGGAATTCCATTCACTGATAAAGGGAGTCTTGGATTTATTTCTTCTATCTCAATACCTTTTTTCATAGTACTAAGCAATCTGGCTTTTGCCTCACCACTATATACGAGATACTTCCAAGGCTGACGATTCTTCGCTGATGGAGCCACTCGACCAGAATCTATTATCTGCTCCAACACATCCTTTGGTATGGGTTTTTCTTCATATTTTCTGATGCTACGGCGGGTGTATATTGCTTCATTATTCCAAGCCTGCAGTTTTCTCCGCTCAAATTCTTCTATGAGCTTAGGCTGTATTAATGGGTATGTCCAGCTTTCCGGCAGTTCATCCATAAGCACAACTTTTTCCATCTCACTATCCAGCTTACCGGAAAATTCTGATATTTCTGCATAACAGAGTAGCCCAAAAGTTTCCTCACCAGTTTCATTTACTCTGGTCTTTCCTGTAACCGAATATACACAAACCGGCTTTATATCAAAACTAATAGCACCGGTTTCTTCCTGCAACTCTCTTTTTGCGGTCTCTAAAATACTTTCACCATCTTCTCTATGCCCACCCGGTACTTCATATGTATCACGTTCTTTATGCTTGCAGAATACCCATTTACCATTGCTTTGGGATATGATAACTGCAAACTTCAACAAAGTATCCTCCACTGAGTTGTAAAATTTGACCTTTAACATTTTATCTTTTTCTTTGTTTTGTCCAATTTCTTCCATATAACCTGCAGTAATAATTCCGGCAGGCAAAGCTACAATCGCTATACCAAATAGCGAACTAATCATCGTTATTACTTTTCCAATATCTGATACTGCATAAATATCTCCATATCCCACTGTCGTCAACGATACAGTTGCCCAATATATTGCATCAAAAAAATTATTATATGTATCCGGTTCTACATTAAACATTATCAATGCCGTAATGAGTATATATCCCACTGCCAAAATCGCTACTATGGTCAAACTATCTTTTTGTCTTTTAAACACTTTAACCAATATATCTACATTCTTGGAATAGCGAAAACCTTTAAACACCCGAAAAACTCTAAATGTCCTAATCAGTCTTGCTATCCTAAGCATCTTTATTCCTTTATTTACAACAACAAATGATGGTAATATTGATATTAAATCAATCAAAGCTATTAGCGAGAAAGGATATAGAATAAATGATATTTTCCCTTTACCCAGTTTATAATCTGCTGTAATTAATCTTAGTAAATAATCGACGATAAAGATTGCAACAGTAATGCCATCCATCATCTTAAAGGCAACATTTTCCTCTCTAAAAGCAAGCGGAATCAGGCTAATAACAATAACTATCATCATACAAACGTCATATATTTTGCTTATGCGATCCCCATCTTTACCTACTTCTATAATCTCATATATCCTTTTTCGCATTTTATCCCCTTACTCACTCTTATTCAGTCTACGACATGCGCAACTTCCATGTATTTTTACCATAATATTGTACCATCAAATGACTTTTTCTTCTACGATATTATTTTCTATTAGTACGTATATGTTACATTCGACCACATATATCTCCGAACCGGTTTATCCACACTTTATCATCAACAAATACAGATTTATTATATCATAACAAATATTTACTTGTCAGATTTTTCATAATTTCTGTATTTATATAAGAGGCTGATGATTCAAATGTCAAAATCAGCCTATCACCAGAATATATTTCATTGGTTTCATATAATTCTATTTTCTTTACCGCATTCTTTGCATACTCCGGATTATCAAGCATTCCTTCATGTTCCCAATACATTTCTTTTCCCGTCCTTCTTGATAAAAAAGTAAAGTCCGGATATATTATTCCGTAGGGTTTTAGATATAGGGGACATTCGTATTTGAATGCCAGCCCTATAGAGTCAAAATAATCCGCCATAATCTTCTCTGATTTCGAACGTACTCTTAATCCATTATTAGTCATAATAACAGGTGTATCATCGTTAAATCCTTTTCGTTCATATGGTTGTGATATCCATTTTTCTAATCTTTGTTGAAAGGTTTCTTCCACCGGAACTATTAACTTCTGTTTTTCAGGATGTTCCGACAAAAAAATTTGTTCTATTTTCTCATCTTCATACTCTCCCAGCAATTTACTTATTTGCATATAAGTTTTCTCTGCATATTTTATTACCTTCTCATTATATGATTTCTGAGCCAACTGTCTTGCCAACTCTATATCATTTTTATGCAGGTACGTACCGTTTCGAGGCGAGTCCTTTTTACAATGATAATACTGTGTACATCCATTACTTTTTCCTATGCGTAATCTTCCTTCAGGTACATCTCTCAACTCAGCCTTTGTGTTTTTGATTATCTTTGCTAATCTTTTTTGTTCCTCTAATAATTGCTTCTTAAGTTCGATAAAAATTCCCCCTTATCATATAGTGTTGATTTCATTGCTGTTGTTCTATTTATTGTGATTGTTTATATATTATTGATTTGATTCGTATTGGGATAGCTGTGATTACGAATGTATTCCTGCTTTCCGGCTTTTTTATTCGTATTCCAGGGTCCGAGGTTACGAATATATTTCGCATTTCTTGCTTTTTCATTCGTATTCCGGGAGTTTGGGCTACGAATGCATTCCAGCTTTCTTGCTTTTTCATTCGTATTCCGGGAGTTTGGGCTACGAATGCATTCCAGCTTTCTTGCTTTTTCATTCGTATTCAAACTGCCGGAACTACGAATCCATTCCTGCTTTCTGGCTTTTTGATTCGTATTCAGACTGCTGTAGCTCTCCTGGAATACGAACATTTTCCGCCATTTTTATGATTTGATTAGTAATAATGGAATAATCTACGAAATGTAGTAATATAGAAAACCCCAGAAGCCGTATGACTTCTGGGATAAATAAACTGAAATAATCTCGAGTAAAGAATATTATCTCTTGCTGAACTGTGGTGCACGACGAGCTGCCTTTAAGCCGTACTTCTTTCTTTCCTTCATTCTTGGGTCTCTTGTTAAGAAACCTGCCTTCTTTAATGCTGGTCTGTATTCATCTGAATCAACCTGAAGTAATGCTCTTGAGATACCGTGTCTGATAGCACCGGCCTGGCCTGTGTATCCACCACCGTGAACATTTACTAAAACATCGAACTTATCTGCTGTTCCTGTTAATACAAGAGGCTGCTTAACGATAACCTTGAGTGTTTCAAGACCAAAATACTCATCAATGCTTCTCTTATTTATTGTAACGTTACCTGTACCAGGTACTAAGTATACTCTGGCGATACTCTTTTTTCTTCTACCTGTTCCATAGAACTTTGCGTTATTGCTCTTCTTAGCCATTGTTATTTCCTTCCTTTCGTTCCCTTAATTAGAATGTTAATACTTCTGGCTTCTGAGCAGCATGATTATGCTCTGGTCCAGCGTATACATGAAGCTTTGTGTACATTTCTCTTCCTAAAGGTCCCTTTGGAAGCATTCCCTTAACAGCATGCTCAATAACGAGCTCCGGCTTCTTAGCCATCATTTCTCTAAGAGTTGTTTCCTTCATTCCGCCTACATAGTCTGAATGATTGTAATAAATCTTCTGATCTAACTTGTTACCTGTAAGCTTAACCTTCTCAGCGTTGATTACGATTACATAATCACCTAAGTCAAGGTTTGGTGTGTATTCAGGCTTGTTCTTGCCTCTTAAAACAGCTGCAACCTGTGATGTCAAACGACCTAATGTATATTGTGATGCATCAACAACATACCATTTTCTTTCTACTGATGATGCACTAGGCATATAAGTTTTCATTGTTTACCTCCTGTATAGTAACTGTAAAATTATATGATAAATGTACCTTCCGGGGCTTTGGTAGGAACATTCTCTTATATTGTCACATTTAAAGATTATATAATACGGGGCCGTGTGTGTCAACACTTTTTTGGAAAATTTTTATATATAATGATTACGGATATTCGATTTGCACAAGTGTAAGTCCGCAGGCCGGTGCAGTCGGTCCGGCAAGCTTTCTGTCCATACCCTCTACCGCGGTTTTTACTTCATCCGGCGTGCTTTGTCCCATACCGACATTCATGAGCGTTCCGGCAATGATTCGCACCATGTTGTAGAGAAATCCGTTTCCACGCACACGTATCGTTATCATTTCATCATTTTTACTGACATCGGCCGAGTAAATGGTTCTGACCGTCGTCTCCGTCTGAGTTTTTGATGAACAAAAGCTTTTAAAGTCATGCGTTCCAACTAAATATGCCGCAGCCTCACGCATTTTCTCTATGTCAAGCTTTCTGTAACAGTGAACGCTGTCGTAACGTTTTATCGGCATCGGAAATTCTCTGTTAAGGATATGATACTCATATGTTTTAATTGTATCGCAGTGCCTTGGATGAAAATCATCTGCCACCTGCTGTGACCTCTGTATTTTCACATCGTCCGGCAGCATTGTGTTAAGTGCGTATGAAATTTTTTCAGCCGGTATTGTGGTATTGGTATCAAAAACAGCAACGTTTCCAAGTGCATGAACTCCTGAATCTGTTCTGCTGGCACCAATCACCTTGATATCTTCTTTAAGAAGTCTGCTTAATGCCTCATTGAGAACCGACTCAACTGTTGTGGCATTGGGCTGAATCTGCCATCCGCAATAATTTGTTCCGTCATAAGCAACCGTTAATTTTACTCTCATCTATTTTCCTTCATCATACATAAAATATCAGGATACAGGGAATACATTTCTGACTACAATCATAAGTGCCAGATATGCAAATAATACAAGATATGCGATGTAGTCGCGTTTCTTATACTTTAATGGTTTCATTTTGGTTCTGCCGTTTCCCCCGCGGTAGCATCTCGCCTCCATTGCCATTGCAAGGTCATTGGCACGTCTGAAAGCAGATACAAACAAAGGGACAAGAAGCGGGACCATTGCTTTTGCTTTCTGAATTATGTTTCCATGTTCGAAATCTGCGCCCCTCGCTGTCTGGGCTTTCATGATTTTGTCCGTTTCTTCTATTAATATAGGTATAAATCTTAATGCAATTGACATCATCATTGCCACTTCATGTACCGGAACCCTGAATATTTTAAGAAAGCCTAGTGACCTTTCCATACCGTCAGTCAGATTATTCGGCGTTGTCGTCAGCGTAAGAAGTGATGAACCAATAATCAGCATTAAAAGCCTTATTACCATGTATGCGGCTGTTATAAGTCCTTCGAGTGTTATCGTAAGTTTCCATATCCTTATAAGGACGGTTCCTTCAGTAAGAAAGATGGTAAACACTGTACTGAATATAAGAATAAATAATACCGCTTTTAAACCCTTTACAATAAATTTGAAAGGTACCTTGGATATTTTAATTGCCATTGCCAGAAAAAGAGCACCAAGGACATACAACGGCACACTTTTCCCCAGAAACAGTGATATTAAAAATATTACCGTTCCCGCAAGTTTTACTCTCGGATCTAATTTATGAATGACTGAATCTGTCTGATAGTACTGGCCTATCGTAATGTCTCTGATCATTTCATCACCTTTAATATTTCTCTTGTTGCTTCTTCAACTGTTGTTACATCGATTGGGACATCCAGTCCGTGTTTTTTTAATTCGTCCATCAGGTACGTTACCTGCGGAGCAGCAAGTCCTACTTTTTCTAGTTCTTTATAGTACCTGAAAACATTTTTCGGAGTGTCATCATATAATAATTGTCCCTGGTTCATTACCATGATTCTTTTGACATATTTTGCAACATCCTCCATGCTGTGGGACACAAGGATTACCGTTATGCCCATTTCATCATGCAGTTTTGCTATATAGTCTAAAATCTCATCCCTGCCCTTTGGATCAAGTCCGGCAGTCGGCTCATCGAGTATCAGGACATCGGGATTCATTGCGAGAACTCCCGCAATTGCCACTCTTCGTTTTTGTCCTCCCGAAAGATCAAATGGTGACTGATAATACAGATTCTCATCCAGCCCAACCTGTCTTAATGCATTAAATGCCCTGAACTGTGCATCCTTTTCTGACAGCCCCTGATTAAGCGGGCCAAAACATACATCTTTGAAAATATCTGTTTCAAATAACTGATGCTCAGGATACTGAAATACCAGGCCGACGTGATTGCGCAGTTCCTTCATATTGTATTCCGGATCGTAAATATCCTGTCCATTGTAATAAATCGTGCCCGTTGTAGCCTTAACAAGGCCATTTAAATGCTGTATAAGCGTAGATTTGCCTGAACCGGTATGTCCGATAAGGCCAATAAACTCTCCGTCCTCTATCGCAAAACTAACGTCCTTAAGGGCATAGGTTTCATTACCCGAACCTCTATCATATATATAACTTATCTTATCTGCTATTATTGACATAATGCACTCACCAACTCTTCTATGGTAAGAATACCATCCTCTAATGGAATTCCGTTTTTCTTTAATTCATAAGCCACCTGTGTTACCTGCGGCACATCTAATCTTAATTCTTTTAGTCTGTCAACCTGGGCAAAAACCTGTTTTGGACTTCCATCCATTACAATTTTACCGCCATCCATCACAATTACGCGGTCAGCATTTACTACTTCATCCATATAATGTGTGATAAGAATTACTGTTACATTTTCTTTTTCGTTTAATTCATGAAGTGTCTTAATTACTTCTTTTCTGCCGTTTGGGTCAAGCATTGCAGTCGGCTCATCAAGTACGATACATTTTGGCTTCATCGCCACAATTCCTGCAATGGCCACGCGCTGTTTCTGACCGCCCGACAGCTTATTAGGTGAAGCTGTTCTAAATTCATACATTCCTACAGCCTTTAATGCCAGCTCGACACGTTTCCATATTTCTTCTGTCGGCACACCCATATTTTCAGGTCCAAATCCGACATCTTCCTCGACAATTGAACCGATTATCTGGTTATCAGGGTTCTGAAACACCATTCCGGCTGTCTGTCTGATATCCCACAGTTTTTCCTCGTCGGTCGTGTCCATGCCGTCTATATATACTACACCCTCTGTTGGGATTAATAATGAGTTAAGGTGCTTGGCAAATGTAGATTTACCTGAACCGTTGTGTCCAAGCACAGCTACAAAATCGCCCTGCTCAATGGAAAGATTGACATCTGCCAGAGCATTTACAATACTGTCAACATTTCCTTCTTCGTCACGGCGTATATAATCAAATGACAAGCCTTTTGCTTTTACGATATCCAATCCATCCACTTCCCTTCTTTCAGTCTATTTGCTATTGTACCATTTTTTCAGCCAATTGCAAACCTTATCAAGCAAAAAAGGTTGTACAGAATCTTCTGTACAACCTCATTAACAAATCGTATTATACTAATTCGATTACAACCTGCATAGCAGCATCGCCCTTACGAAGACCGATCTTTGTGATTCTTGTGTAACCACCCTTACGGTCAGCATACTTTGGAGCGATTTCGTCAAATAACTTAGCAACTAAATCAACTTCCTTAGTATTCTTCTTTCTGCCGGCTGCTTCCTTAGAAACTTCTGTAACCGGATATAAAACTTCGAGCATCTGTCTTCTTGCATGAAGTCTTGAAGGCATATCCTTCTTGATTGTCTTCTCTACACTGTCATATACAGTAACCTTCTTGCCATCTACAACTTCCTTAACTCTCTTGCCGTTAGCATCCTTGCGAGCTACCTTAGCTGTAACTGTAACTGTTTCGAAGTTATCCTTTTCCTTAACTGCTAAAGTGATAAGCTTCTCAACTTCCTTACGAAGTTCCTTTGCTCTTGTTTCTGTTGTAACAATTTTACCATTGTTAATTAATGCTGTAACCTGACTTCTGATCATAGCTTTTCTCTGATCAGATGTTCTACCAAGCTTTCTATAACCTGCCATTTTAATTTTACCTCCATAGTTGGGTCAGCTTGCGCCGCCATTTGTGGAACATATTTCTATGCTCATCGGTCTTATTAGTAATATGTCTGTGTGGCACTTTCGCACCACACAGAGGTATACATATAAGTATAATTTATTAGTCTTCACTCTGGTTTAATGATAAACCAAGTTCTTTTAACTTCGCCAAAACTTCTTCTAATGACTTGCGACCAAGGTTTCTTACCTTCATCATATCATCAGGTGTTCTGTTGCAAAGCTCTTCAACTGTATTAATACCGGCTCTCTTAAGACAATTGTGAGAACGAACTGAAAGTTCGAGTTCATCAATGCTCATTTCAAGAACCTTTTCTTTTTCATTATCTTCTTTTTCTACCATTACGTCGATTGACTTGGTATTTTCAGAAAGATCAATGAATAAGCTTAAATGTTCGCTTAAAACCTTTGCAGCAAGGCTTACTGCCTCGTCCGGCTCCAATGTTCCATTGGTGTATACATCCAAAGTAAGCTTATCATAATCAGTAATCTGGCCTACACGTGTGTTCTGTACTGATAAGTTAACTCTCTCAACAGGAGTATAAATTGAATCGATCGAAATTACACCAACCGGCATATTTTCAGTCTTGTTCTTATCAGAACTTACATATCCTCTGCCCTTAGTGATTGTTAATTCTATAGATAATCTACAGTCAACACCACCATTTAATGTAGCGATTACCTGATCAGGATTAATAATTTCAATATCCGGATCAGCCTGAATATCAGCACCTGTAACAACACCCTGACGGCCTTCTACTTCAATGTAAGCAACCTTAGGCTCGTTTGATTCACTGGTATTCTTAATTGCTAATTCCTTAATATTCATAATAATTTCAGTAACATCTTCCTTTACTCCCGGAATTGAACTGAATTCATGAAGAACACCATCAATCTTGATCTGGCTTACAGCAGCACCTGGTAATGAAGAAAGCATAATTCTTCTTAATGAATTACCGAGTGTTGTACCATATCCTCTCTCAAGTGGTTCTACAACAAATCTTCCATACTTCTTGTCTTCAGAGATCTCTTCAATCTCAATTTTGGGTTTTTCAAAATCGAACACAATAAGCCCCTCCTTTTCGTGTATGGTTTGTTAATCCTTATGGATTACTTTGAATATAATTCGACGATAAGCATTTCATTTACAGGTACGTCAATAATCTCTCTTGTTGGTAAGTTCTTAACAACACCCTTAAGATTTTCAACGTCAGCATCAAGCCATTCCGGAACTACTCTGCCTGCTGTTGCATCTAAAATTTCCTTATATCTTGTTGAATCTTTAGACTTTTCTCTGATTTCGATTACATCACCGGCCTTGATTAAGTATGATGGAATGTTGATGCACTTTCCATTTACTAATACATGCTTATGATCTACAATCTGTCTTGCTTCTTTTCTTGTTCTTGCAAGTCCTAAACGGAATACTACGTTATCAAGTCTTCTTTCGAGCATAACCATGAGGTTTTCACCTGTCATACCGCTCATTCTTTCAGCCTTCTTGTAGTAGTTTCTGAAAGGCTTCTCTAATACGCCGTAGATAAACTTAGCCTTCTGCTTTTCTCTAAGCTGTAAGCCGTATTCACTTACCTTCTTACCAGCGTTTTTTGATTTTCTATTTGATTTCTTATTTACACCTAAGTAAAATGGATCTAATTCAAGTGATCTACATCTCTTCAAAACAGGTACTCTGTTGATAGCCATTTTAACTGCACCTCCTATTAAACTCTTCTACGCTTTGGTGGACGACATCCGTTATGTGGAACTGGTGTTACATCCTTGATACTAACAACTTCAAGACCACAAGCCTGAAGTGCACGAATTGCTGCTTCTCTTCCTGAACCTGGTCCCTTAACCATAACATCAACTGACTTTAATCCATGTACCAAAGCTGCCTTTGTAGCAGTTTCTGCTGCCATCTGAGCTGCATAAGGAGTAGATTTTCTTGAACCTCTAAATCCCAGACCACCGGCACTAGCCCATGATAATGCATTACCTTCTGTATCTGTAAGTGTAACGATTGTATTATTAAATGATGACTGAATATGTGCCTGTCCTCGTTCAACGTTTTTCTTAACACGCTTTTTTGCTACTTTTTTTGTAACTTTCTGAGCCATTTTCTAAACTAACCTCCCTTATGGGTACCCTAAAAAGGGTCTCTATAATTTATTATTTCTTCTTATTTGCTACTGTCTTCTTTGGACCCTTACGAGTTCTAGCATTTGTCTTAGACTTCTGTCCTCTTACAGGAAGACTCTTTCTGTGACGGATTCCTCTGTAGCATCCGATTTCCTGTAATCTCTTAATATTAAGAGCTATTTCTCTTCTTAAATCACCTTCAACTGTGATATCATTGTTTTCAATAGCCTTCTGAATCTTAATAACTTCGTCGTCTGTTAAATCCTTTACACGAGTATCAGGATTAACACCTGCCTCTGCAAGAAGACGGTTAGAAGTAACTCTACCTATACCATAAATATAAGTAAGACCAATCTCAATACGTTTTTCTCTTGGTAAGTCTACACCAGCGATACGAGCCATGCGTATTACACCTCCATTAGTTATTCTTCCGTAAGGAACACATATCGCAGCCCATCTGTCCCCAGATGTCTGAAATGTTGTGCGTACACATTCCTTATCCTTGATAATATAATTGTTTCATTTATTTTATAGCAATTCACACTGACAACTTGGCCTGGTGTTTCATTGCTGCAGCCGCATTACAATATTACCCTTGGATTATTTCCAAAGATAAAGACGCAAAAACAAGGAAAGCCCTATTCTACTTCCCTTTGGTTAATTAACCCTGTCTCTGCTTGTGCTTTGGATTCTCACAGATTACTCTGATTGATCCCTTTCTCTTAATAATTTTGCACTTTTCACAAATAGGTTTTACAGATGATCTAACTTTCACTGCTATTTCTCCTTTCCAAAAAAGTTCGTTTTACATTATATCAAAGCTAAAATAAAATATCAAGTACAAATTTCTACTTTTTTACATTATTTTTGATATATCTTTTTTGTCCAAAAATTTATTTATCTCTCCAAATAATTCTTCCTTTAGATAAATCATATGGGGAAAGTTCAATAGTTACCTTATCACCCGGTAAGATTCTGATATAATTCATTCTGAGCTTACCACTGATATGTGCCAATACCTGATGACCATTCTCAAGTTCTACCTGAAACATGGCATTAGGTAATTTTTCGATTACTGTTCCTTCAATTTCAATTACATCTGACTTTGACATATAAACCTCCTGTTAATCTTCTGCCTTATAATCTTTAATGGCTTTCTTTATTTCTTCATTACTTAATAAATTGTTATTTTCTATCTTTGCACGAATTGTTTCATTCATACATAATATTGGCTGAATATGTTTGATTTTTTTCTTCTTCGGCCTGTCAACCGTCCTGTTTTTTCCATCTGCCAAATATACATATTCATCATCACAATCTATTATTACATATATCTGATTCCAATCATGTCCGGCCTTTGATTTTGCAAATGTTCCAACTTTGACTTTCATACATCCTCCATTATCGAAGCGATAATATCTCAGGTTCGCCGTCTGTTATAAGAACCGTATTCTCATAGTGAGCTGATAGCGAGCCATCCGTTGTAACAACCGTCCACTCATCATCAAGCCATCTTACATTATATCTGCCTGCATTAATCATTGGCTCTATTGCTAAAGTCATACCTGCCTTAAGCCTCATTCCGCGTGTTTCCTGCTTGAAGTTAGGTACCTGTGGATCCTCATGTAATGCGCTTCCTACGCCATGTCCGACCAAGTCTCTTACAACTCCATACCCAAAGCTCTCAGCGTAGCTGCCTATAGCCTCTGATATTTCATGAAGCCTGCAGCCCTCTTTCGCGAATTTTATTCCTTCAAAGAAACACTGTTTTGTTACTTCTATCAGTTGCTTTGCCTCATCACTAATCTGACCGACTCCATAAGTTCTTGCTGCATCAGAATGATAACCCTTGTAGATTACTCCGGCATCAAGACTAACGATGTCTCCGTCTTTTAAGATTCTGCTCTTAGACGGAATACCGTGTACAACTTCATCATTTACAGAAACACAGATTGATGCCGGATATCCGTTATAATTAAGAAATGATGGCGTACATCCATAACTCTCAATCAAATGTCTTCCTGTTTTATCTATTTCCCATGTCGAAATTCCCGGTCTGATTATCTTTGCAAGCTCCTCGTGAACTTCATACAGAATTCTTCCTGCTTCGCGCATTAAATCAATTTCACGTTCTGACTTAATTGATACCGACATAATTATTCTCCAAGGATAGCAACAATTGCCTTAAATACATCGCCCATATCAACAGTTCCATCAACCTCTTTTAATACGCCCTTGTTACTATAATAAGTAATAAGCGGCTGTGTCTGTTCATGATAAACTGTAAGACGCTTCTGTACTGTTTCCGGCTTGTCATCATCTCTTAAAATTAATTCCTTGCCACATCTGTCGCAGATACCCTCTACCTTAGTCGGGTTATGAACGATATGATATGTTGCTCCACATCCTACACACGCTCTGCGTCCTGACATACGGTTTACAATGTTTTCGTCAGGTACTTCTACATTAATTGCATAATCAACCTTCTCGCCGATTGCATTTAATGCTGCATCTAAGCTTTCTGCCTGTGGAATTGTTCTTGGGAAACCATCAAGTACATAACCGTTTGCACAATCTGCTTCCTTAAAACGGTCCATTATAAGATCAACAACCAACTCATCCGGAACAAGTAATCCCTGATCCATATAAGTCTTTGCTTTCTGTCCAAGTTCTGTATTATTTTTAATATTTGCTCTGAAAATATCTCCTGTTGAGATATGTGGGATTGAATATTTATCTGCAATCATTTTGGCCTGTGTGCCCTTGCCGGCACCAGGTGCTCCTAACATAATAATCTTCATAATCTTGCGTCCGCCTTTCACTGAATGTATATAAGCTAGAAAAACTCGCCCGGTAAAAAATACCAGGCAAGTTATCTATTTATTAATCATTCAAAAAACCCTTGTAATTTCTTACAAGCATCTGTGATTCAATTTGCTGAATTGTTTCAAGTATAACACCAACAATAATGATGATTGATGTACCACTAAATGATACACTCGCCTTAAATACACCTGAGAAGAAAATAGGTACAACAGCGACGATAATTAAACCACATGCACCGATAAATACAATGTAATTAAGTATCTTATTTAAGTAATCTGATGTTGGTTTACCCGGACGAATACCAGGAATGAAACCACCACTCTTCTTCATATTGTTAGCAATCTCTAATGGATTAAATGTTATTGATGTATAGAAGTATGCAAAAAATACTACTAAAATAATATATACCAATAAACCAATAGAGTACTTAGGATACTGTGGGTTGCACCAATATGATGAACTTAAGTATCTTGCCCATTCTGCATTACCCTTTGAGAAGAACTGAGCAATAATAACCGGTGTTGACAATAAAGATGAAGCAAAGATTACCGGAATAACACCGGCTGTATTTACACGAAGCGGAATTACTGACTGCTGTCCGCCTGATGACTTCTTTCCTACAATCTTCTGTGAATACTGTACCGGAATCTTACGTACACCATCCTGTAAAATACATACAAATACAACCATTGCAATGATTACTGCTAAAATGATTACTGCGGCAAGAACACCTCTTGCAACATCCTTTGAGAATACAAAGTTGTTGAATAAGTTAACCATATCTTCAGGTATTCTTGAAACTATGTTGAATAAAAGTACAATTGAAATACCATTTCCAACACCCTTTTCAGTAATTCTTTCACCAATCCACATAAGCATTGCTGAACCTGCTGTTAATGTTACGATGATTGTGATTACCGTACAAACATACTGGAATCTTCCCATCGAAGCATAGCCTTTGATAAGACCCTGACCGCCAAAACCAACAGCCATTGCAGTACTTTCAATTAATGCAAGTACAACTGTAAGATAACGTGTAATTTCAGCAATCTTCTTTCTGCCGTCTTCACCATCTTTTTGCATTTCCTCTAAAGCAGGAATTGCAATTGTCATCAACTGCATGATAATTGAAGATGTAATATATGGTGTAATGCTAAGCGCAAATACTGACATTGATAAGAATGAACCACCGGTAAACGCATCAAGAAAACTGAATGCATCTCCTGCTTCCTTAAACAATGTATTAAAATAAGTTGTATCAACTCCAGGAATAGGAAGCAAGCTTCCTATTCTAACTACAACTAACATTAAGAACGTATATAAAATTTTATTTCTGATATCCTTAATTTTAAATGCATTACGGAGTGTTTTAAACATTAAATCACCTCACAAGATCCACCAGCAGCCTCAATCTTTTCCTTAGCTGATGCGCTGAAAGCGTTAGCTTTAACGTTGAGTTTCTTAGTCAATTCACCATTACCAAGAATCTTAACACCATCTCTTGGATTTGTTACGATACCAGCTTCGATTAATGTATCAACAGTAACCTCTGTACCGTTTTCAAACACTTCAAGAGCCTTTACATTGATTCCGATGATTTCCTTGTAATTTCTATTAGTGAATCCTCTCTTAGGAATTCTTCTGTATAATGGCATCTGACCACCTTCAAAGCCTGGTCTTGGAGCTCCTGAACGAGCCTTCTGACCCTTATGACCCTTACCGGCTGTCTTACCATTTCCTGAACCGTGTCCACGGCCTCTTCTGAAATTATCGCTCTGCACTGATCCAGCTGCAGGCTGTAAATTTGATAAGTTCATTACGGCACCTCCTTATCTAATATATTAGATTTCTTCTACTTTTACTAAATGTCTTACTTTCTGAATCATGCCTCTAGTAGCAGCATTGTCAGGATGTTCAACAGTCATATGCATTTTTCTTAATCCAAGAGCCTCAACTGTTGCTACCTGCTTAGGTATTGCACTAATAGGAGACTTAACTAAAGTAATTCTTAACTTCTCTGCCATTTCTTAGTCCCTCCCTAAATTAGTCATAAAGCTCTTCTACAGACTTACCGCGAAGTCTTGCAACTTCTTCCGGAGTCTTTAACTGGCTCAAGCCTGCAATTGTTGCATATACAACATTCTGCTTGTTGTTTGAACCAAGTGACTTTGTACGAATGTTCTTAATACCTGCAAGTTCGATAACTGAACGTGCCGGACCACCTGCGATAACACCGGTACCTTCAGGTGCTCTCTTTAATAATACATTAGCGCTTCCAAACTTACCAACAAAGTCATGTGGAATGCTTAAATTCTCATCAACAGGTACAGAAACTAAATGTTTGATAGCATCTTCTTTTCCCTTACGAATTGCTTCAGGAACTTCAGCTGCCTTACCAATACCTGCACCAACGTGTCCATTGCCATCACCAACAACTACTAAAGCGGAAAAACGCATATTACGTCCACCCTTAACTACCTTAGTTACACGCTTGATTGATACTACTTTTTCTGTGATTTCTAACTGACTAGCATCAATTATTGTACGTCTCATGTATGTTTCTCCTCCCTGCTTAGAACTCAAGGCCAGCTTCTCTAGCTGCCTCTGCTAATGCTTTTACTTTACCCTGATATATGAAACCGCCACGATCATAAACAACTGTTGTGATACCCTTTTCTAAGGCTCTCTTTGCAATTACAGTACCTAAGTAAGCTGCTGCTGCAACATCGTTAGTCTTTGAGAGTTCAGCCTTAACATCTTTTTCAAGTGTTGATGCTGCAACAAGAGTATTTCCAACTGTGTCATCAATAATCTGAGCGTACATATGATTATTACTTCTAAACACAGCTAAACGTGGTCTCTCAGCTGTACCGCTGAAACGATTACGTAATCTTCTATGTTTTGCTTCACGAACTTCTGCTCTTGATTTCTTACTAACCATTTTTGTTCACTCCTTTAATTATTTCTTACCAGTCTTACCAACTTTACGTCTGATAACTTCATCAGCATACTTAATACCCTTGCCCTTGTATGGTTCAGGTCCTCTCTTAGCTCTGATTTCAGCAGCGTACTGGCCAACCTTTTCTTTATCGATACCCTTAACGATAATCTTATTTTCCTGAACAGATGACTCAATTCCTTCAGGATCTAACATTTCTACCGGATGAGAATATCCAAGTGACAATACTAAAGTCTTTCCATTCTTCTGTGCCTTATAACCAACACCGTTAATTTCAAGAACCTTCTCATAGCCGTTAGTAACACCAACTACCATGTTATTGATTAATGTTCTTGTTAAGCCATGTAATGACTTCATTCTCTTTAAATCATTTGGTCTTGAAACTACTACTTCAGCACCCTCAACCTTGATTTCCATTTCCTCAGGTAATACTCTCTCAAGTGTTCCCTTTGGTCCTTTTACAGTCACTTTATTATTTTCTGCTACTTCAACTGTTACACCAGCCGGAATAGCGATAGGCATTCTTCCTATACGTGACATGCCGTGCACCTCCTAATTGGATTAATTAATATATTTATAGATTACCAAACAAATGCAAGTACTTCTCCACCAACATTAAGCTTTCTAGCCTGCTTGTCAGTTACAACACCCTGGTTTGTTGAAATAATTGCGATTCCTAAACCACCAAGAACCTTTGGAAGTTCATCCTTGCTGGCATATACACGAAGACCTGGTTTTGAAATTCTCTTGATTCCAGAGATGATCTTCTCGTTTTTATCTTTACCGTACTTTAATTCAATACGAATGTCCTTGAAGTTTCCATTGTCTACAAGTTCGAAGCTCTTGATGTATCCTTCATTTAAAAGGATTTCAGCGATAGCAACCTTCATCTTAGATGCAGGTACATCAACTGTATCATGCTTAGCTGTATTGGCATTACGGATTCTTGTAAGCATATCTGCAATTGGATCTGTCATTTTATCATTTCCTCCTTATAAATCTACCGGACAATTACCAAGATGCTTTCTTAACACCTGGAATCTGTCCCTTATATGCTAATTCACGGAAGCAAATTCTGCAGATTCCGTATTTCTTTAAATAAGCATGTGGACGACCACAAATTCTACAACGTGTATATGCTCTTGTTGAGAACTTTGGTTTACGCTGCTGCTTTACTTTCATTGAAGTCTTAGCCATTGAATTTCCCTCCTATTATTACTTCTTAAATGGCATATTGAATAATCTCAATAATTCACGTGCCTCTTCATCTGTCTTAGCAGTTGTTACGATGATAACATCCATACCTCTAACCTTGTCAATCTTATCATATTCGATTTCAGGGAAGATAATCTGCTCTTTGATACCAAGTGCATAATTACCTCTTCCATCAAATGAATCAGCGCTTACGCCTCTGAAGTCACGTACACGTGGTAATGAAAGATTAACTAAACGGTCAAGAAACTCATACATCTTCTCGTTACGTAATGTAACCTTACATCCGATTGGCATACCTTCTCTGATTTTGAAGTTAGCAACTGAGTTCTTAGCTCTTGTTAAAACAGCTTTCTGGCCTGCGATTGTTTCAAGTTCCTTAACTGCAACATCTAAAATCTTTGCATTGTCCTTTGCTTCGCCGACACCCATATTAATAACGATTTTATCAAGCTTTGGTACTTCCATAACATTCTTGTAACCAAACTTTTTAATCATCGCATCTACGATTTCATCTTTGTATAAATCTTTAAGTCTACTCACTTTGTTAAGCCTCCTTCCTCAATTACTCGATAACTTCGCCTGTTGCCTTAGCAACACGAACTTTTTTAAGGCCATCTTTACCTTCTACAAACTTGTAACCAATCTTTGTTGGCTTACCCTTGTATAAATACATAATGTTTGAGATATCAATCGGGCTTTCCTGATGAATAATACCGCCCTGCTGATTTGCCATGCTAGGTTTTGCATGTTTTGTTACCATGTTGACACCTTCAACGATTGCTGTATTCTTCTTAGCATTGATTGAAAGAACCTTTCCTTCTTTGCCCTTGTCTTTACCTGCGATTACTCTAACCATATCATCTTTTTTAATTCTAACAGCTGACATCATGGCACCTCCTATAATACTTCAGGAGCAAGAGAAACAATCTTCATGAACTGCTTATCTCTTAACTCTCTTGCTACTGGTCCGAAGATACGTGTTCCCTTAGGGTTCTTGTCTTCCTTAATAATTACAGCAGCGTTTTCATCAAATTTAATATAAGAACCGTCCTTACGACGAGCACCTTTTACTGTACGTACAACTACAGCTTTAACAACATCGCCCTTCTTTACAACGCCACCTGGTGTTGCGTCTTTAACAGAAGCTACGATTACATCACCGATTTGTGCATATCTTCTTGTTGAACCACCCATAACTCTGATACAGAGAAGTTCCTTTGCACCTGTATTATCAGCAACTTTAAGTCTTGTTTCCTGTTGTATCATAATACTACTCCTTTCAGTAATATTTCAATTATTTTGCTCTACTAATGAGTTCAACAAATCTCCATCTCTTATCCTTAGATAATGGTCTTGTTTCCATAACTTTAACTACATCACCAACTAAACATTCGTTGTTTTCGTCGTGTGCCTTTAACTTATATGTTCTCTTAACAATCTTGTTGTATAATGGATGCTTTACATGATCTTCTACAGCTACAACGATTGTCTTGTCCATTTTATTACTTACAACTCTACCTGTACGAGTTTTTCTTAAATTTCTTTCCACAACAATTCTCCTTTCTCAGAATGACATCATTCGATACAAACAAATTACTCTGCCTTTTCAGCTAAAACTGTCTGAATTCTGGCAATGTTCTTTCTAACTTCTTTAACTCTGCTTGTATTGTCCAACTGATTTGTTGCGTTCTGGAATCTTAAATTGAAAAGTTCCTTCTTAGCAGCTACTAATTCTTCATTTAATTCTGCAGCTGATTTTGACTTTAAATCTTCTACATACTTATTAATTTTCACTGTTATCACCGCCTTCTAATTCCGCACGTGAAGCGATCTTGCATTTGCAAGGAAGCTTGTGCATTGCAAGACGTAATGCTTCTCTGGCTGTTTCTTCCGGAACACCAGCGATTTCGAACATTACACGTCCTGGTTTAACTACTGCTACCCAACAATCCAAGCTACCTTTACCTTTACCCATACGTACGCCGATAGGCTTTAAAGATACTGGCTTATCTGGGAAAATCTTAATCCAAACTTTACCACCACGCTTAATGTAACGTGTCATGGCAATTCTGGCTGCTTCTATCTGATTTGACTTAATCCAACATGGTTCCATTGCAATAATACCATATTCGCCCTGGTTAATCTTATTGCCTCTTGTAGCCTTACCAGCCATAGAACCACGGAACTGCTTACGATGTTTAACTCTCTTAGGTAATAACATTACTGCTCGCTCCCTTCCTTAACATTCTTAGTTGGAAGTACTTCACCCTTATAGATCCAAACCTTAATGCCCATCTTGCCATATGTTGTGTCTGCTTCTGCAAAACCATAATCGATGTCAGCACGTAATGTCTGAAGAGGAATTGTTCCTTCGCTGTAGAATTCTGTACGAGCCATATCAGCACCGCCTAAACGACCTGAAACAGCTGCCTTAATTCCCTTTACTCTAGTCTTCATTGTTCTAGACATAGCAGACTTCATAGCTCTTCTGAAAGAAACACGGTTCTCTAACTGAGCTGCAATGTTTTCAGCTACAAGCTGAGCATCTGCATCCGGTCTCTTAACTTCCTTGATGTCTAAAACTAACTTCTTGTCTGTGAATTTCTGAATTTCTTTCTTTAATACTTCGATATCAGCTCCACCCTTACCGATAACAACACCCGGTTTAGCTGTGTGGATAATAACCTTTAATCTGTCAGTAGGTCTTTCAATTTCAATTTTTGAAATACCGGCTGAATATAATTTTTCCTTAAGGAACTTTCTAATATTGTAGTCTTCAACAAGGTTGTCTGCAAAATCTGCTTCTGCATACCACTTTGAATCCCAATCCTTGATTACGCCGACTCTTATTCCATGTGGATTAACTTTCTGTCCCATTGTAATCTCCTTCCTGAATATTATCTCTCATTAAGCACAACAGTAATGTGGCTGTTTCTCTTTAAGATTCTATACGCTCTACCCTGTGCTCTTGGTTTAATTCTCTTCATTGTAGGTGCCTGGTTTGCATAGCATTCTTCTACATAAAGCTTGCTGCGATCCATACCATTGTTGTTTTCTGCGTTTGCAGCAGCTGACTCTAATAACTTCTTTATTAATGTTGAAGCATATCTAGGGCTGTAAGTAACGATACCTAATGCAGTCTCTAAATCCTTGCCTCTGATAGCATCTAATACGAAACATGCCTTCTGTACTGAAACTCTGGCGTAAGATAACTTAGCTGATGGTCTAGTATCTTTAACGGCATTTCTTTCTCTCTTAATCTGGGATCTATGTCCTTTAGCCATGGATTAAACCTCCTTTCGAATATTGCGATTAACGCTTAGATTTCTTTTCGTCTTTACCATGTCCTCTAAATGTTCTTGTAGCAACGAACTCACCAAGTTTATGTCCAACCATATCTTCTGTTACATAAACAGGTACGTGTCTTCTGCCATCATGAACTGCAATTGTATGTCCAACCATCTGTGGGAAGATTGTAGAACGTCTTGACCAGGTCTTAATTACCTGTTTGCTGCCTGAAGCGTTCATAGCATCTACCTTCTTAAGCAGACTCTCATCTGCAAATGGTCCTTTTTTAAGTGAACGAGCCATTGGTTCTCCTCCTTATAAAAATCGATTATTATTTAATGCCTTTTCCGTCTCTTCTTCTTACGATAAGCTTGTTAGACTGCTTGTTCTTCTTTCTAGTCTTAAGACCAAGTGCAGGCTTACCCCAAGGTGTTACAGGTCCCGGTCTACCAACAGAACACTTACCTTCACCACCACCATGTGGATGATCGTTAGGGTTCATAACAGAACCACGAACAGTAGGTCTGATGCCCATGTGACGTTTACGTCCGGCCTTACCAATATTTACAAGGTTGTGATCAGCGTTACCAACTACACCGATTGTTGCACGGCATGAAATTGGAACCATTCTCATTTCGCCTGATGGTAAACGAAGTGTTGCATACTTGCCTTCCTTTGCCATAAGCTGAGCAGCATTACCGGCCGAACGTACTAACTGTCCGCCCTTACCCGGATTTAATTCGATGTTATGAATCTGTGTACCTACAGGAATCTCTGAAAGTGGTAAGCAGTTACCTACTCTTACTTCAGCCTGAGCACCGCTCATAACTGTCATGCCATCTGTTAAGCCCTGTGGTGCAAGGATATATGCCTTTTCACCATCTGCATAGCAGATTAATGCAATATTTGCTGTTCTATTTGGATCATATTCAATTCCGATAACCTTTGCCGGGATACCGTCCTTTGAATTTCTCTTAAAATCAATAATTCTATATTTTCTCTTTGCTCCGCCTCCGCGGTGTCTTACAGTGATCTTACCCTGATTGTTACGACCGGAATTCTTCTTAATTGATACCACTAAAGACTTCTCTGGAGTTGTCTTTGTAATTTCTGAGAAATCAGAACCAGTCATATTTCTTCTAGAAGGTGTATATGGGTTATATGTCTTAATTCCCATTTATTTGTCACTCCTTTCATTCTGATAGAAATTCATCTATTGTTTCTCTGTGATTTCTCACAGGCGGCATAATATTGTTTTCTATGCCTTATTCATCTTAGAGACCTTCAAAAATCTCTATATCCTTGCTGTCTGCAGTTAACTTTACAATTGCCTTCTTTGCCTTGGCAGTCTTACCAAAAGTCATACCTCTTCTCTTGGTCTTGCCTTCGCAATTCATTGTGTTAACACTTGCAACCTTTGTTCCTTCGAACATCTTCTCAACAGCTTCCTTAATCATTGTCTTATTAGCGTCTGTATGAACTAAGAATGTATACTTCTTGTCTGCCATATCTGCCATAGACTTTTCTGTGATAACCGGCTTGAGGATTACATCATAATACTGAATGTTTGCCATTATGCATACACCTCCTCGATAGTTTCTACAGCTGCCTTTGTTACTAATAATGTGTCATACTTTAAAATATCGTAAACATTAATTTCGTTTGTCTGAGCAGTCTTAACTGTAGGAATATTTCTTGCTGATAAAACAACATTCGAATCAACATCGTTTAATACAACAAGTGCTTTATTAAGCTTTAAGTTGTTCATAACTTCTACGAACTTCTTTGTCTTTACTTCATCAAGCTTTAATTCATCAACAACAACAAGCTTGTTTTCAAGTACTCTTGATGTTAATGCAGAAAGAAGAGCTGCCTTCTTTTCCTTTTTATTTAACTTGAAAGAATAATCTCTTGGCTTTGGTGCGAATACAATTCCGCCACCTTTCCACTGTGGAGCTCTTGTAGAACCCTGTCTTGCATGACCTGTTCCCTTCTGTCTCCAAGGTTTTCTACCACCGCCGGATACTTCAGAACGTGTCTTTGCGCTCTGTGTTCCCTGACGCTTATTTGCAAGCTGGCTTACTACTGCCATGTGTACAAGATGTTCATTAACTTCTACACCGAATACAGCATCGTTAAGTTCCATTTTGCCAACTTCTTTGCCTTCCATATTGTAAACAGATACGTTTGCCATCTGTGTGTTCCTCCTTCCTTAATAAAAACTACTTCTCAGTCTTTACTGTTTCCTTAAGTGTTACCAAAGATTTCTTAGCTCCCGGTACAGCGCCCTTAACTAAGATTAAGTTATTTTCAGCATCAACTCTTACAACTTCAAGATTCTGGATTGTAATCTTCTTACCACCCATCTGGCCAGGCATTCCCTTGCCCTTGAATACTCTACCCGGAGTAGTTGCTGATCCGTTTGATCCCTGATGTCTGTGGAACTTAGAACCATGAGCCATAGGTCCTCTTGACTGACCTAATCTCTTGATAGCGCCCTGGAAACCTTTTCCCTTTGAAATTGCTGATGCATCAATCTTATCGCCTGCTGCGAAGATGTCAGCCTTGATTTCATCCTTTACAGAATATTCTTCAGCGTTTTCAAATTTGAATTCCTTAAGGAATCTCTTGTAAGAAACACCTGCTTTGTCATAATGTCCCTTCATTGGCTTGTTAACTAACTTTTCCTTCTTGTCAACAAAACCAACCTGAACTGCACTGTATCCATCATTTTCTACTGTCTTAACCTGTGTTACTACACAAGGTCCAGCCTGTAATACAGTAACCGGAGTTAATACTCCGTCTTCGTTGAAGATTTGAGTCATTCCGACTTTTGTAGCTAAAATTGCTTTCTTCATTTTTACTTCCTCCTGTTTAATCTACAGCGGATTAGAGAGTTATCTCTCCAATCATCCTAGAACAGTCAATATAAGTGGAACCTACACCACTGTATGTGTGAACGTTGCTTCTATATTAAACCCTTCAGGACTAATTACTTAATTACCACTTCGACTTACGTGTTCCAATCGTTCTTTTGCTGCGCAAAGAGCTCCATTGGAACTTACCTGTTCCAATCGTTCTTTTGCTGTGCAAAGAGCTCCATTGGAACTTACGTGTTCCAATCGTTCTTTTGCTGCGCAAAGAGCTCCATTGGAACTTACGTGTTCCAATCGTTCTTTTGCTGCGCAAAGAGCTCCATTGGAACTTATTTGTTCTTCATCTTGATGTCGATGTACACACCTGCTGGCATCTCTAATCTTGATAAAGCATCAACTGTCTTCTGTGATGGAGTAATGATATCGATTAATCTCTTGTGTGTTCTCTGTTCGAACTGTTCTCTTGAATCCTTATACTTATGAACAGCTCTTAAGATTGTAACAACTTCCTTCTTAGTTGGAAGAGGTACCGGACCACTCACCTGAGATCCTGTTTTCTTAACAGTCTCGATAATCTTCTTAGCTGACTGATCAACTAACTGATGATCGTAAGCCTTCAATGTGATTCTCATTACTTGACTTGCCATAAAAAAAGTCGCCTCCTTTTCGTACTTTTGTTAATTAGTACGACAAGCGGTGACTGTACACATCCCCGTGTGTTTCCTAACTTTCCATTTCCGGAGTTTTAGGCCTCCCACACGCCCTGCCTTTGCAGGATACTATTCTGTACAGTGACTTGTCGCCAGTTTGTTAAGCCTTAACGGCTCTTGACATTCGCTCCACGGAAAACCTATACCTGATGTATAGCAACCTCACGCTTCACAGCTATCATGTCACAGCAAAATCTAGTATATATGGGGATTACATTATTTGCAAGTACTTTTTAACACTTTTTTAAGAATAAATTGTATTTTTTTTAGTACAATTATTTTGATTGGTTTGCAATCTTTTCTGCAAGCTCATTGAGATACACCCAGCGTTCCATTTTCTTTTCCAATTCTTCATCAAGTTTTGCTCTTTCTTTTGTCAAATCATTTAGCTTCCCTGGATTTGTGGCATTTTTTAAAATTTCTTTTTCAATTTCCTTCTGAGTTTCTTCTATATTAATAATATCATCTTCTATACTTTCAAATTCCTTCTGTTCAGCATAGGTAAATTTAAGTTTGCGGTTCTGCTGTTTCTCATCCTGCCATTTTGCTTTAGACGCCTGAGCATCAGATGGTGCAGGTCTTGATGAGTCATTTCCCGTTATCAGCGTCCCCATCCTGTCAACAGTTCCGTTTTCTACTGCCTTGTCAAGATAGTCGCTGAAGCCTCCTTCATATCTGGTAATTTTTCCATTGCCTTCAAATGCAAATATCCTGTCAACAATACGGTCAAGAAAGTATCTGTCATGCGATACCACTATTACCATCCCGGCAAAATTATCAATGTAATCCTCCAGTATTGTAAGTGACTCTATATCAAGGTCATTTGTCGGTTCATCCATGATAAGAACGTTCGGCGATTCCATAAGAACACTCAACAGATTCAGTCGTCTTTTCTCTCCGCCTGAGAGCTTGGATATCGTTGTGTATTGCAAATCAGATGTAAACAAAAATTTCTCGCACATCTGGCTTGCTGTTATCTTTCCATCTACCGTGGTTACATATTCGCCTATATTCTTTACGTGGTCAATTACCCGGATTGAAGTATCAGGAAGGTCATTCTCCTGCATAAAATATCCTATTTTAATCGTCTCGCCTATCTCAACATTTCCCGTGTCAGCTTTAACAAGACCTGTTATTATTTTAAGCAGTGTGGATTTGCCGCAGCCGTTTGGCCCAATAATACCAATTCTTTCATCACGAAGAACTATATGTGAAAAATCTTTTATGAGTACCTTATCTTTATAGCTTTTGGAAATGTTATTTATCTCTATCGTTTTCTTGCCTATTCTGGTAGAAACAGAACTTATTTCCAGATTGTTCTTTTCAAACGATGCCCTTGCCGCACGTGAGGCTGCCTTCATGTCTTCATATCGGTCTATTCTTGCCTGCTGTTTGGTAGAACGTGCCTGGCATCCTCTCCTAATCCATGCCAGTTCCGTCCTTAATATATTCTGTCTTTTCTTTTCTGTGGCGAGCTGCATCTCCTCACGCTCAGCCTTAAGCTCAAGATATCCCGAATAATTGGCATCATATGTGTATAGCTTTCCCTTGTCTATCTCAGCAATACGGTTGGTTACCCTGTCAAGAAAATATCTGTCGTGTGTAACCATCAAAAGCTGTCCTTTAAATTTATTAAGGAAATTTTCAAGCCAGATGACCATGTCGTTGTCCAGATGATTCGTCGGCTCATCCATCACAAGCACTTCTGCAGGAATCAGAAGCATCCTTGCAAGTGCAATTCTTTTCTTCTGGCCTCCCGACAATTCCTCAATCTTCTGATTATAATCAAATATCCCCAGACGGTTAAGTATGTTTTTAGCTTCGCCTTCTACGCTTGACATCTGCTCATGATACATTTTACCTTCGCACACATACTCAAGTACGCGTACTCCCGGTTCAAATTCCGGATTCTGCGGAAGATATGCCACGTTCACTCCGTTACCTTTGACCACCTTGCCTGCATCAGGCTCCACAATCCCTGCTACAATTTTTAAAAAGGTGGACTTTCCCGTACCGTTAATTCCTATCAGTCCAATCTTATCACCATCATTTATTCCCAGTGTTACATCATCTAACATTATCCGGTTTCCATATCCCTTGGTAACCTTCTCAACATTTAATACGTTCATATACTATCTGCTCTTTTTATTCTTTGATTTCTTTTTAGCCTTCTGCTTAAATTTCTTCATTGCCGCTGCCGCAAGCTTCTTATTCATCTTTGCCTTGGCTTTTAATTTCTGTTCTTTTATCTTAAATTCAGCCCTGGCAAGTTTTCTTGCATATTTTAAGGTATCTTTTCTAATCTTCTCTGAATTCTTTGCTTCCTTCTTTGCCTGTTTTTCAGAAAACTTCAATTTCTGCCTGATTTCTTTATTAACTACCTTAACTGTCAGAATACCGCACAGCAGAATCTGTATGATACCTACTATTTTTTCCTGATTATTGCGAACTTTTTCTTTGATTTTTTCTAATATTTTATTCATCAGCACTTCTCCCATCTTCCGGATGCACCGCACGGCAGTGCAAGACCATTTTGTGAAACGCGAAGTCCGACTTCGTCTGATTTAACTGCTCCGTTGTATGATTTCAGTTCAGTTGCAAGCATATAGGTAAGCACCGACGGAGCAAGACCTGTGGTGTATGAGTTTACAAGGAAAAACAAAGGGTCATCTGACAAAAGCTTCGCACAGAGCTTTATTAATCCGTGAATGGAATCTTCTATTTTCCATATTTCCCCTTTAGGCCCTCTTCCATATGATGGAGGGTCCATTATTATTCCATCATAGTGGTTGCCTCTTCTAATCTCACGTTCCACAAACTTCACACAATCATCAACAATCCAGCGAATCGGTGCATCAGAAAGACCTGATGAAGCAGCATTCTCCTTTGCCCAGCCAACCATTCCTTTTGAAGCATCAACATGTGTAACCGATGCTCCGGCTTTTGCCGCTGCCAGTGTTGCACCGCCTGTGTATGCAAATAAATTAAGAACCTTTATCGGTCTGTTGGTTTTCTTTATTTCTTCTCTTATCTTGTCTCCGAACCAGTCCCAATTAACTGCCTGTTCCGGGAACAGACCTGTATGTTTAAAACTGAATGGCTTTAAATTAAATGTAAGATCCTTATAATTAATCGACCACTGCTGCGGCAGGTCAAAAAATTCCCATTCTCCACCACCCTTTGAGCTTCTGTGGTAATGGCCGTTCATCTTCTTCCAGCCCTTATGAGTCTTTGGCGTACTCCAAATAACCTGCGGGTCAGGTCTTACAAGAAGATAGTCTCCCCATCTTTCAAGCTTTTCTCCATCCGAAGTATCAATTACTTCATAATCTTTCCATCCATCAGCAACCCACATAATCTATCCTCCAGCAATGTTTATTACCCTAACCCTCTCAAGAAATAAAGGCTATGATACAATCATACCATAGCCTTTGTCTTTTTTGAAGTATTACATTTATAAGGAAATGTTTTTCCTCGCCACCGAAACATAATAATCAACATCTGATTTCGTTATTTTTATAAAATTAACGTCGAAACGATTATCTGAAAGCGAATCCAAATTATTTAGTTCTGTTCTGATTCCTTCACCTGTAAGCTTTAAGACACTTTCCTTATAGGTCCAAACCTTAAAAAAGAACGCATCACTTTTATCAAGCTTTTGATATTGTTCATATTCGGCAGGCGTCATAATTCTTTTCGCAACATTTTCTCGCGAAGAACGCACATTTTCTACATCTATGCCGACCTCAGCTTCGTAAGAAACTGCACATGCCACCATTCCCCTGCAATGGCTGACATTGAAATGCAGCCCGGAATTTTCAAAAAAGGGCTTACCATTATCCGCACGGGAGATAACTAACTTTTCTGCATCTTCATTTTCAAATCTGCTTCGCACTATATTATAAAGAAGATTATATGCAGCCTCGTGTTCTACATGATATTTATGCTCCGTACCGGTAAAAGCAGTACCTATTATAATGTTCTTCCATAAAACGACCTGCATATCTTCTATTGTACAGGCCACATTAGAATAATCCGATAATCTTTCCTTCATCATCTACATTTACATTTTCTGCCGCAGGCTTCTTTGGAAGTCCCGGCATTGTCATAATCGTTCCAGTAATTGCTACCACAAATCCGGCACCTGCTGACACGTATACTTCACGGATATGAATATCAAAATTCTCAGGTCTTCCAAGCAATGTGGCATCATCAGAAAGTGAATACTGATTCTTAGCCATACATACAGGCAGATTGCCAAATCCCAAATCCGTAATACGCTTTAACTCCTTAAGTGCAGCCGAATCATAAACAACATCCTTCGCACCATAAATCTGAGTTGCGACTTCTTTAATCTTGTCCTTTAGACTTAATTCATCTGAATAAAGAGTCTTAAACTCACTCTTCTTATTTTCAAGTGTGTATAACACCTTATCAGCCAGCTCTATTCCGCCTTCGCCGCCCTTTGCCCATACGTCAGAAAGTGCAAATTCGCAGTTACGCTCCTCACAGAATTTCTTTACAAAATCAAGCTCTGCCTGAGTATCAGAAACAAAATGGTTAAGAGTTACTACAACAGGCACACCATATTTCTGAAGATTCTCGATATGCTTTTCAAGATTTACAATACCTGCCTTAAGCGCATCAAGATTCTCATCTGACAACTCTGTCTTAGGCACACCGCCATTATACTTTAACGCACGCACTGTTGCTACCAGAACAACCGCATCAGGCTTAAGTCCTGACATCCTGCACTTTATATCAAAAAATTTCTCAGCTCCAAGGTCTGCTCCGAATCCTGCTTCCGTAACAACGTAATCAGCAAGCTTTAACGCCGTCTTAGTTGCCCTGACACTGTTACATCCGTGTGCAATATTCGCAAACGGGCCTCCATGCACGATTGCGGGTGTATTTTCAAGTGTCTGAATCAGATTTGGCTTAATTGCATCCTTTAATAAAGCCGCCATTGCTCCTACTGCATGAAGATCATCAGCGGTAACAGGCTTTCCGTCTCTGGTATATGCCACAATAATCCTTGCGAGGCGTTTCTTTAAGTCACTCATGTCTTCCGCAAGGCAGAGGATTGCCATAATTTCAGATGCAACAGTAATAACAAAATGATCTTCTCTGACAAAGCCATCCGTCTTGCTGCCCATTCCAACCACGATATTTCTTAAAACCCTGTCATTCATATCCATGCAGCGTTTCCATACAATCTGTCTTGTATCTATATCAAGCGCATTTCCCTGCTGAATATGATTATCAAGCATTGCCGCAAGCAGGTTATTGGCTGACGTGATGGCGTGAAAATCTCCGGTAAAATGAAGATTCAAATCCTCCATCGGAACTACCTGTGCATATCCGCCGCCTGCTGCCCCGCCTTTAATGCCAAAACAAGGTCCGAGTGAAGGTTCTCTTAATGCAATCACTGCTTTCTTTCCTTTTTTACATAATGCCTCTCCAAGACCAACACTTACCGTTGTCTTTCCTTCACCTGCCGGAGTAGGATTAATAGCCGTCACAAGAATAAGCTTTCCGTCCTTATTGTCTTTTACCCTGTCAACTAATTCGTCTGAAAGTTTCGCCTTGTATTTTCCATACATCTCGAGTTCATCTTCATTAATATCAAGCTTTGCCGCTACCTCTCTGATATGTACCATTTTGGCTTCCTGTGCTATTTCAATGTCTGATTTCATGGGTCGTTATCCTTTCTCTTTTCGGTATTATTAAAACAATATAGTTAAATTGCGACGCAATTCCCTATACAATAAAAAAGCATACTGATAGAAAATCAGTACGCCTCTGTCTCTTGTACCTGAAAGATTTATCATTTGATGATATTGCTTCGTCGGTGCACCCTAATATATGCTCTCCAGAGTTTCGTCCAAATATGGTCCTTTTGCCTGAGAGTTTTTGCGACTTCCCCTTCGGCGCTGTTAAAATCATGTAAACAGTCTCTCCCATATTCTTCGTCCGCATTTTTTACTTATTATAAAGTTATAAATGATAAATTCTGTCTTGTCAACTATCTCTCTTTAAAATAATCTGCGGTAATCTGCATTCCATAGCTTATAGGTGTATATTCAATTCCAAGTTTCTTAACCGCACCTCCATCATACCACTGTGATTCTTCACGTGTAAGCGGAAACGGGAGCGGTATCTGTCTTTTTAAGATTTCTTCAACTGACAGTTCTACTTTTTCAAACTGTAAATCAAGCACTTCCTCCATAAGGTCAGCAAAACTTTCATATGTCATTATTTCCGGATTGCAAAGATTAAATGCCCTGTCATAAGCCTTCTCGTTAAGACATGCTGCATAAATTGCACGGGCAACATCCAGCACGAATACCATCTGGAATTCGCCGGTGGCATCATACGGATGAATTATCTGTCCTGCAGAAATAATCCAATTAAAGTATATGCTTTCCCTTGGTGCATAATTATCAGGTCCGTAGATAAATGATGGTCTTATTGATGTGTATTTTATATTTCTCTTTTTACAGCACTCACGCAGTTCACTCTCCAGCATGACTTTCCCGGCAATGTAATCGCCTGCCTCTCCGCCAAAATATCTGTCTTCAAGCTGAGACTCTTCGGTCATTGTGACATGCGTATCTCTCTTATACACATCGCATGTGCTTATAAAAATATACTGTGTAACCTGCGCTTTTAAATTATCAAGAAGAGTCTGTATATCACCCTTTTGATACGCACAAAAATCAACAATAACATCAAAACGTTCTTCTGTAATTCCCGCAATCGCCTCTGCATCATGCCTATCCATCACATACTCTACAATATTGTCATCACAAAACGGATTATTTCCCCTGTTCAACAGATATAATTCATTATCATTTTCCGTAAGCTGTACGAATGTCTTTCCAAGAAAATAACTTCCGCCAATCACTAATATTTTCATGCTTATACCTTCTGTTATTCTAATTCTTCCATCACGCTCAGATATGCCGGGCGGATAATCTTACCCATTCCAATCAGTTCTTCAATACGATGTGCACTCCAGCCGACAACTCTTGCAATTGCAAACAGAGGCGTATAAAGTTCCTGAGGAATTCCAAGCATTTCATACACAAATCCACTGTAAAAGTCAACATTAGGACTTACACCCTTAAATATTTTGCGTTTTGCGGCAATAATTTCCGGAGCAATTTCCTCTATACTATTGTACAAACGCATATCCTTATCAGCGCCTTTAGACATTGCGAGCTCTTCAACGTACCGTTTGAAGATTCTCTCTCTTGGGTCAGAAAGCGAATATACTGCGTGACCCATTCCATAAATGAGTCCTTTTCTGTCAAAGGCTTCACCATCAAGTATTTTCGTCAGATACGACTTAAGTTCATCCTTATCATCTGTATCTTTTACATTCTTTTTGATATCCTGGATCATTTCCATAACCTTTATATTGGCACCGCCATGTCTAGGTCCCTTAAGAGACGACATAGCTGCTGCCATTGCGGAATATGTATCCGACCCTGATGATGTAACAACCCTCGTTGTAAATGTCGAATTATTTCCACCGCCATGCTCCATATGCAGCATAAGTGCAATATCGAGTACTTTAGCTTCAACATCCGTATATTTTTTATCGGCACGAAGCATGGAAAGAAGATTCTCCGCCGTAGAAAGTTTGCGGTTAGGTCTGTGTATATACATACTTTCATCATTTTCATAATGATTATATGCGTGATATCCATATATTGCAAGCATCGGAAATGTACTTATCAACTGAATGCACTGGCGTATACTGTTCTCAAAGTCTGCAGAATTCAGATTCTTATCATATGATGACAACGTGAGAATACTTCTCGTCATAGAATTCATAATATCCTTCGTTGGTGCCTTCATTATAACATCTCTTGTGAAATTAGTCGGAAGTGACCTTGCGTCCGCAAGAATTTTACAAAATTCAGCAAGTTCCTCCTCTGATGGTTTCCTGCCAAAAAGCAACAGATATGCGGTGTTCTCAAATCCATAATTTCCCTTTGTTTCAGCAATCAGCGATTCTATACGGTATCCCCTGTACCATAATTCACCATCACACGGAACTCTTTCTCCATTTTCCTCTTTAAATGATATTATCTTAGAAATATTTGTAAGACCGGTAAGTACTCCTTTACCGTTTTGATCTCTCAGTCCCCTGTAGACACCGTACTTTTTGAACAATTCGTCAGAAATAGTATCATTTTCAATACACATGGACTTCACTTTGTCCACATATTTCATTATCTCCTTCTCATATCCCATGCGCATTCTCCCTTCCAAAATAACCCTTATGTATAAAGAAAGAGTCAAAGGACGTATTCTTTATATGTCTTCTGGCTCTTATCTTCCTAATATAATTAGGATAATAGATTAAAAATATTTTTTCAAGTTATATTATCTTAAAAAATTATTAACTTTATTCATAATTTTATTAGTATCCAAGATTCTGATGAATAAGTATTACCTCATATTCGCGTCCTGAAGGTTTCTGCCAGAATACCGACAATCCTTTACAGATTCTGTCAGGACTCGCACAGTTATAACACTTATCCGCATTTACTGCACACGGTGTCTTTTTCCCGAGTCTTTTGGCATTGAGTGGTGCCGCAACATTTCTTGCCCTGTAGAGTGCGCTTTCATAATCTGCAGCTATTTTATTCTCACCTGCCACGAGATATACCTTCTCGTGCCCGAACATCATGCCCGCAACACGATTACAGTTTCCGTCAATATTAATGATTTCCCCTGTTTGTGCAATACCGTTTACCGAAGAAACATATATATCCGCTGTCTGTGCTTCTTTTAAAATTTCAGAGGCCGTGCTTTTCTCCGGCACATTCCAATGCCACAGCATCCTGTTATGAGTTTCAAGTTTTTCATAAAGTCCCATTTCTTTTAGTGTCATCGAGCCACCAAACCCTACACTTTTTCCGTCAATCTGCGAATTAAGATATTCTGCCGCCTCTTCCTTATCAGAAAATTCAAAAACCTTATAGCCAGATTTTTCAAGATTATTTTTCAACACACTAAAATCCATAATAATCTCCTTCGTCGTACTTAATTATATTTTATAATGAAATTATATTTTCACTTTTATACCGTGTCAACACCGCATTTTGTATTCAAATAAGTTCACAAAAAGGACACATTTCTATTGCTGACCATAATTTTAAGTGATAATATTATAATGAAATTATTTATACTATTTTAGGAGGGTTTTATTGTGAAAAACAAAAAATTATTGTCATTGCTGCTGTCTGCATTAATGGTTCTTTCCATGGCAAGCTATGTTCCTGCCGCTTCGTTAGACCAGCCTGCAGTTACACCGGCATCGGACATGAATGACGGGGAACAATCGTGTTCGTACATTGACGTAGATTACGAAGTTCCTTCATTAGAAGGTGTTAATCTTCCGGCCCAGTATACTGCTGATTCGCTTCCTGTAGCTTATTCATCAGTAAATGCAGGCATTATGACATCAGTTAAGAATCAGGGTTCTTATGGATGCTGCTGGGCATTTGCCGCAACAGCATGTGCTGAAGCGTCACTTGTCCGCCTTGGATATTCTGCTCATGACTTATCTGAATCACAGCTTGCATACTTTACATACAACTCTGCAACTGATCCTCTCGGACTTACCGCAGGTGATTCAACAACTAATGTTGGTTCTAATTTCCTTGACAGAGGTGGTAACAGTGCTTTTACCACATGGCAGCTTGCCAAATGGTCAGGTCTTGAAGATGAAACAGCGCACTCATCACTCAACTATGCCAATGCTTCAACAAGCCTTACTATTCCTTCAGCATATGCATATGTAGGACAGGCTCATATGCAGAACGTTGATATGATTAATATGTCAGATAAGGATACTGTTAAACAGCTCCTCATGAATTATGGTGCTGCTGCAATTTCATTCTACAGCAGCTCAGCATATAGAAAATTCGATAACAATACCAAATGTTATGCATATTACCAGAATTCAACAACCGGCACAAACCATGCCGTAACACTTGTTGGCTGGGATGATAATTATTCTGCATCTAATTTTGCAACCACGCCATCCGGCAATGGAGCCTGGTTAATCAAGAACAGCTGGGGTTCTTCAAGCAGCAACACGGGATATATATGGGTCTCTTATGAAGATACATCTATTAAAAATAACACTGCTTATTTCTTCCAGTTTGAGCCAAGCAGCAACTATGCAAAGAACTACCAGTATGACGGAAGTATCGGTGCACATACTGACTATATAAGAAATGGCGGAAAGATTGCCAACGTATTTACCGCTCAGGACAACGAGTTAATCAATGCCGTTTCCGTTGGTTTAAAAACTGTTGATGTTACATACACCGTAAATATTTATACAGGGCTTACCGACCCATCAAATCCGGAATCAGGAAGCCTTGTTTCTTCAACAACCGGTTATATACCTTACGCCGGTTACCATACAATTCCTTTATCTGCACCTGTAAGTGTGGCAAAGGGACAGAGTTTCTCGGTTGTATTTACATTAAGTACTTCTTCTGATTCATATGTAGACTATAACATAGATGAATCATACCAGAATAGTACATGGATAAAATTTGTTTCAAATGTTGAAAAGGGTCAGAGTTTTTACAAATATACTTCAACATCAAGCTGGACAGACACTTATACATTCGACTATAACATTCGTATCAAAGCATTTACATCTAATGCAGTACAAGCTTTTGTTTCAAGGCTTTACTCTGTAGTACTTGGCAGAACACCTGATGAAGCCGGAATTAAAGACTGGTCTAACCTGTTAATGACCGGTAGCCAGAATGGCGCAACGGCAAGTTATGGATTTGTCTTCTCAGATGAATTTAATAACAGAAATCTCAGCAACGCAGAAAAAGTTGATGTAATGTACAGGGCGTTTCTTAACCGCGAGGCTGATGCTGCCGGAAAAGCTATGTGGGTAAACGCACTTGATGCAGGTGTAGGTCTTGAAAAGATTTATGAAGGTTTTGTAATGTCTAGTGAATTTGCATCACTTTGTAGCAGCTATGGCATTTCTGCAGGCAGTATGAGCGATGTACCGGGAATGGTAGACCGCCTTAACCTCTACAGAAACAGAAACATTAACATCACACAGTTTGTTGCAAGATGCTATACAATGGCACTCGGAAGAGCAAACGACCTTGAAGGTGTTGAAATGTGGTGCAGACTTATTATTACGGGAGAATGGACACCTACAAGAGTAGCTGCTGACGGTTTCTTCCATTCAGACGAATTTGCAGCTAAGAACACATCGAACGAAGAGTATGTAAGAATTCTTTACAGAACATTCTTCGGACGTGAAGCAGATGCTGATGGACTTAATACATGGCTTAGCTTACTTGCAAGCGGTGCATATTCAAGAGACCAGGTACTTGCAGGTTTCTCTGAATCAGATGAATTCAAAACAATTCTTGCAAGCTTCGGATTATAAAACGTGAAACGTTTGCCGCAAGGCACAATTATAAAGGCCGCCTCAATTGTGAGGTGGCCTTTTCTTGTTTAATTTGTTTTAGAATAATATCCAAATTCCAATCCCTTTTCACGGACTCCGTCGATAAATCTTCCAAGCATACGTGTATTGGTTTCTGATTCCGCGTGAAGAAGATATATTGCTCCACCGTGAACTTTCTTTAATGCATTTTCTAAAGACTCCTCAATATCCGGCTGAGCCGTTACTATCCAGTCCTTATATGCAAAACTCCAGAATACCGAACGGTAACCAAGGCTCTGCACTATTGCAAGACTCTGTTCACTAAATGCTCCTTCAGGGAAGCGGAACAAATACATGTCATAATTGTAATTCTGCTTAACATATTGCGTTAAATTATCAATGTCTTCTATCTGTTTTTCTACTGAATACTGTTGCAGTCCACCCGCCGGATGGGTCGATGTATGATTTCCTACTACATGTCCCTCATCTATCATACGTCTGACAAGTTCCGGATTATCCTTCACATAAGGCAGGGTAACAAAAAATACCGCCTTTACATCCTTCTCTTTTAACGTGTCAAGAATGTCGGATGTCATACCATACTCATATCCCTCATCAAAGGTAAGAAATACATACTTACTAAATGGCTGTATAAAATCTGCAGCGTACTGGCCATAATTTTTCCTGTACCAATCAAGTCCTGTCGGTCTGTTATTCTCATCAAACTGCTGTGCAATTCCAAACGGCACACGCTCCGTAGAATATTCAGAGAAGTCTGTATCCTCCGGAATAGATGCAGATGCACCCTTGTTGAGAAACTCAGAAAAATCCGGCACTGCCATGCTTGTCTCCTCTTTAGTGTCCGTTTCTGTCTCTGTCGGTTCTGTCTGTATTATCTTTGTTTCTGTTGGATTAGTTTCCTCTGTTTGCAATTCAGAACTGCTCTCAGTTTCATATACAGTATTCTCAGATATGTTGTCTGAAATCGTATCTGTATTTGTCTGTTTGCTTTTTGATTTACTTACAGCAATTAATATGCCGGTTACGCACAAAATGGCTAAAACTATTACGATTATCGTAATACAGAAGCTTCGCATTATTTTTTTATTTTTTCTGATGTGCCTTCTTCTTGATTTCATATTTTTCCCCTGCTTTAAACATCTAACTTCATATCACCCTGGTTTATTAACTTCTTTTTCCTCATAAATTCTGAAATTACAAGTGAAATAACTGCCGGTAAAATAAAGTGCATTACTGCAATTTCCGCAAGTACAATTCCCTGTGGAACACCTTCACTTACCATCGTCTGATATGCATTAATCTGACCTACCAATCCTGCCGTACCCATTCCTGAACCTGTTGCATTGTTAGTCATATGTAAAACGCATGTCGAAACAGGGCCGAGTATAGCTGATGTAATAATTGCCGGTAACCATATTATCGGTTTTTTTACAATATTACCAATCTGAAGCATACTTGTTCCAAGTCCCTGGGCAAGCAGTCCGTTTACTTTATTTTCTCGAAAAGATGCCACTGCAAATCCAATCATATTGGCACAGCATCCAACAGTTGCTGCACCTGCAGCAATTCCATTAAGTCCCAGAATTATTCCCAATGCAGCAGAACTGATTGGCAATGTTAAAATAATACCCATAAGCACTGATACTATTATTCCCATAACAAACGGAGCCTGTTCAGTACCCCAGTTAATAATAGAACCAAGCCATGTCATAAAACTTGATATACCCGGTCCTAAAAGAAGTCCGACCGCCGAACCTGTTACGATACACGTAAATGGAGTTACAAGAATATCAACCTTGGTCTTTCCCGATACCAGACGGCCGACATACACACTTGTAATTGCTGCAAGAAATGCTCCGAGAGGTTCGCCGACACCGGCAAACACCATAGTACCGTCTACAAGCATTGTTCCTGCAATGATTTTACTTGCAAATGCGCCGGCCATTCCTGCCGTAGCCGCTGAAACCGTTGTAAGCGGGCTTGATTTTAATTTCCAGGCTACACCGACGCCTATGCCCGCACCGGTAAGTACACCTGCAACCTTACCCATCATAAACAAGTATGTTCCAAACATACCCGGAATAAGTTTCCCAACCTGCTGTATGATTGTGCCGATGATTAATGTTGCAAATAAGCCTGTCGCCATTCCGCTCAGACCATCAATAAAAATTTCCTTTAAAACTGATTTGACTTTTTCCATTTTTACTCCTCAAACTGATATATCTATACTTATACTTACATTACCGGCTATATTTACGCTTTCTGCGGATGACAGACCATAAATAGGCGTAACCGCCTGTCCGACATTTCCTGATGAACCATATATATCCGTATTCACACTCTCTTTAGCTTTTTCATACCTTTCAAATACTGCCTTCAGATATTCTCCGTCAGCCTTAGCTATGGCCTTCATTTCCTCAGAACGGTGCTTTATTTTCATCATCTTAAAATCTGCCGGATCCATATCTGTGTCAACCGCTGCGCCACCTAACTCATCCAACGAAACCATCATTTGTTCCATGAGTTCATCTGACATTTCCTGCATTGTTTCCTGCATCATCTCCTGCAGCATTTCCTGATACAGCTGCATTTCTTCCGTGACGGCTTCCTGCATTTCTTCCGCGTCAGAATAATTTATCTCTTCAATTATGCTTTCTTCCTGCTCTTCATTCTCCTCAAGCGAACCAAGGCAGAGTCCGCCCGATGCCTTTACCATTTCTTCTTCCTGAAGATGCCGCATCTTTTTCCTTGCAATGCGCTCCATTGCCTGCGCATGCGCAATTGCACTCTGAAGTTCTTCGTCATCATATTCCCCGCTCTGCCGTTGACGTTTCAGACGAATTACCTCTCTTCTTGCCTTACCGGCAGCCTGCCGTGCATCATTTGAAGTTTTACTTCTAAGTATCTGTGAAGAAATTCTTTTAAAATCATATTGCAGTTTTTTAATCTGTAACGCCGCATCCTTAGTTTTACTGCGTTGCGTTCTTAAAGTATTGGAATACCCCAGGCTTTCGCTTACGATGTCAGACGCAACCCTGCCCTGTTCCTTTGACGTATTTTGCGACAACATACGGGAAGCTGACATGCCATAAGTATTTTCTATGGCATTAGCTTTCTTAATTTGATTAATTCCCGGGTAATTCGTATTTAGATTTGACCCCTGATAAATCCGATCCTCATTTTTTCCGTATAGGAAATTACTATTTCTGATAAAATTTACGTTCATAAGCAGCCTCCATGCTCCAAAAACCGAAATCCTTTTCAGCCATTTAGTCTTATCATATATATCGGCATATGCCAACAGATAATTAACCTATACAATATCTTGAATCAATTTCCTGCAATTCCTTAAAACTGTCTATCTCAACAATATCACCTTCATATACAGGCTTTACCATGATATTATAGTGAGACTTACAATCCCTCATGGACACCTCGTCCCAGTATTTCTGTTTTCCATCCTCCGCTTCAAATACCGTCGCAATATCGACACTCATTTTAGCGGCATCTTCAGCATTCCAGTAGGAAATTCCATACATATGATATACATCATTTCCTCCTACCAGAAGTTCCTTAACGAAGCCTTCGTTAACTTTAAAGCACCAGTCATCCGTATAATCCGTCTTTCGTCCGAGGTAATTGGTTGAATACTCATACTTACGTATAATACGCGGATTATACAGTACAAGATCCGATTCAATAACATATGCATGAGCCATCATATCACGGATAACATATGCACTTGAAATATTATTTGCATTTTTATAATAAGGGTTATCAATAAATCTTATCATCGGGTATTTTTCCTTAAGCATATTAAACGCTTCACCCATATATCCTCTGACAAGATATACTTCCTCAATTCCTGCTTCTATTACCGCATCCAGAATTGTTTCTATAATTCTTTTTTCGCAAACCACAACAAGCGGCTTTGGCACTACATAGGTAAGCGGCACCATTCTGCTGCCCATGCCTGCTGCCATAAAAATAGCTCGCGATACCTTATAAGGCTCAAGCACACTGCGTCCCGCATCAGTAATTTTGTTATCTGCTAAATAACCTTTGTTAATAAGTGAAGCTGTCACAGCAGCATAGTCACTGTCAGACATACGAAGAAAGTCTTTCGCGGTATCGCCTAAATTTCTTTCATATTCTGCCAGGACATTAAATTCATCTAAAGTAATCTTATGTTCTGCCATCGGTTAAATACCCCTATAAATTTTATTCAGCAGTATATACATCGCCTGTCGGCTGGAATTTGCTTACGTCAAAAACATGACCTTGTATTGTATATTCCTGCAGATGTTCCTGATCTCCGTAAATGTAAAAAAAGAAGCGTCTTATTCTCTCATCACCATCTTTATATTCAAAGATATCATTTGATTTCTTACCTTCTTCAAGTTTTTCAAATGCCGGAATAAAATCCATCATTGATATAGGTGCATCTGAAACAGTTAATTCATGCTTTTCCTCTAAACCCTTTACACAGAAAAACGGCATATAATGACGAGGCTGTCCGTCAGGTTCCAAACCGGAATTATAACCATGATCTGCCATTACAACAATTACAGAATTGTCATATACCCCTGTTTCCTTTAACTTGTCCAGAAAGCGTTTAGCAACGGTAAAACAGCATTCTACAGCATCTCTATAACTGCCTTGTTCATCCTCCGGAATCTGGTTCACATTTTTATCAAGATCCCATGGAACATGAGCCCCGTCTATATGAATAAACTTGAATTTCTTTGTCATGTCCACCGTAAAATCCTCGTTTTCCATACTCTTATACAGCCATTCATTTCCCATTACATATGGCGTATATCCAACAGGCGTAAAATAAATATAACAGTTGTATAAATTGAAATTAAAATATTTCTTTAAATCAAACAATCCGTATCTGAAGCCCGCCAGCTTAATCATACACTTAGCCGCTCCCTCAAAATCAGATACCTTTCTCTGAATATCAAGAACATTTTCAAACCGCCCGACAAGAGACTTATCTGCCGGAACTTCCTGGGTATATAGACCCATTTCATAATCATTTTTTTCAAAATATTCAAATAAAGGAGATTCCTCATAAGTTCTTCTTCTAAAATCCTCATAAGGCTCCTTGTTTTCAAACCATTCTCCGGAAAACAGTGCCGATAAAGCATATGATGTGCTCGGATACGTTCCTGACATATTCCTGTAATATGTGAATCCATCAAACATATCCCTGTATTCCGGTTCATCATTTATAATTTCATTAGCTACTTCTGAGTTAACGGCATCCAACAGCAGAATTATAAAGTTTTGGTCTGATGAAAATTCAAACTCTCCCTCAAACGTAGCACATATCTCTTCCTTCACCACTCCTTGGGTCTGAAAGTAAAGAGTCACTGCCGTTACGGTTAGCATAAGCACCATACATCCGCATATAAAACGTACGGCAAAATAGAATTTTTCCCTCTTTAAAAAGGCGTACGCACAGATAACAACAACAGAAACCACTGCAAGTGCAACAACAGACTTGATTCTTCCTGTGTATAATGCTGACCAGTCAATTGCTTCACCTGTTAATACCGGTAATTCCTTCACCAGAAACGTTCCCTGAATATATGTCACAAGGTAAAGTATCATATAAACAATACTGAATATGACACACAGCCTGTCACTTATAAGCCAGATAATTCCAAAAGTTAAAACACTTAAAATAAATCCTCCAATGAAACACGGAACTATTACCAAAAGCACCTGTCCCACCGAAAACATAAGATCCACCCTGTTCAGGAAGAACATTTCCAGACTCCCGTATAAAAAGAACAGAAAATTCATTGCAGCCGACATCCAGATTCCTGTTATGAGGATGTTTTTATCTTTACGCGAAATGTAGCCCTTAATTTTGTTCATTTATAAATACCTCTATATCTCATCTATCAGTCTTATAATATCTTTAAACGGCATAAGGCGTGCATCCGCCTCAAGTGCCCTGTGATTTTTAAGTATGTCCTCTGCCGTAGACAGCATCGCCGGATATGCGCTTCTTGTCAGCTGATTTGCATAAATAACCACATTTACCCCATGCTCTGCAAGTTCTTTTTCAGTTACATGATTAAAGGATGTGGGAACTACCACAATAGGTGTCTCTTTATCTGTACTGCGGAATTTATCACAAAACTCAAAGATTTCGTCTGCTTCTTTTCTTCTGCTGTGAATCATAATTCCATCTGCACCCGCCTCAACATATGCTCTTGCTCTTTTAAGTGCATCTTCCATGCCCTGTTCAAGAATGAGACTTTCGATTCTTGCAATAATCATGAATTCTTCCGTGCGCAATACATTCTTGCCTGCACGGATTTTTGCACAGAAATTCTCAATGGAATCCTGTGTCTGAACAACCTCATTTCCAAAAAGTGAATTTTTCTTAAGTCCGGTCTTATCCTCGATGATAACTGCCGAAACACCCATTCTTTCAAGAGTTCTTACATTATAAACAAAATGCTCGATAAGTCCGCCTGTATCTCCGTCTAAAATGATTGGCTTTGTTGTTACATCCATTACATCATCAATGGTTCTGAGGCGTGAAGACATATCAACCAGCTCAATATCCGGTTTACCCTTTGCTGTTGAATCGCAAAGACTCGATATCCACATTGCGTCAAACTGATTAAGTTCGCCATGCTCAGTATCAGCAACCACCGTCTTTTCAGCAATCAGCCCCGTAAGTCCGCTGTGTACCTCAATAGTCTTAACAATAGGACATATTCTGATAAGCTCCTTAAGACGCTTTCTTCTGAATTCAGGCATTGCAAGCTTTTCTTTAACGATATTATCAATCTTACGGACATTTTCATTATATGTATACGGAACTTCAATCAGCTCGCCGCCCCATTTTTCAAGACATTTAAGTACATTTTCACGGATACAGCTTTCAGGTCCCTGCTGCCAGTTATCTCCATGAATGACATAATCCGGTCTTAATTCTTCCAACACTTTATCGTACATTATTTCTTCCTGCACGATAACCTTACTGACACCTTCGATGCCGCTTATAAGTTCAACACGCTCTTTCGTTGGTATTGTCGGAAATCTGTTAAATCGTACCATTGCAGAATCTGCCAGAACGCCTATGGTCAGTTCTCCATATTTTAATGCCTCTTTTACAATATTTAAATGTCCTTCATGAATTACATCAGTACAGAAACAAGTGTATACCGTTTTCATTATTTCACCCCATGATATTCCATAAAATTCTCTTTATTTTCAACTGCGCTCTCTTTTGGTCTTCCAAGGTCAGCTCTTGAATCCATCGCAACCATCACCTCAATGAAAGTCAGTTTATTATTCTTCTTTGCAGCAGCCATTGCCTGCTTTAACTCCTCGTCTGTCGTAACACATTTAACTACCGGATATCCGCAGCTTTTTGCGATTTCGGCATATGATATTCCTGCCGCTCCTGTCGGCATTCCGCCAACCGACTCATGTGCCTCATTATTGAGGCAGATATGTACCATATTATCCGGTGACTGCTTTGCCAAAAATGCAAGGCTTCCCATATGCATAAGCACTGCACCGTCTCCGTCAATACAAAATACTTTCTTGTCCGGTCTCTGCTTTGCATAACCAAGTGCAATCATGGAGGCATGTCCCATACCGCCCACAGTCAGGAATGCCTGCTTATGGTCTCCAAGAAGCCTGTCGCTCTCCTCATATACCTCTCGTGAAATCTTGCCTGTCGTAGAAATGATTACGTCATCTTTATTGAGTGACTCAAGTATTGTATCAATGGCCTTTTCCCTGACCAGTTTATGTTCATTTGCATAGTCGAAGAATTTTCTGTCATCAAATGTATTCTTTTTGATTATTACCGCATACTGACGATTCTGCTTCAGTGCAGCTGCTGCCTTTAACAGGATATCACTAAGCTCCTCATCCGTTGTCTCTTCGCCAATCACTTCATGCCCGATTTCTAATACATCAAGAATACTTTCCGTAATTCTGCCCATGAACTTATGCTGCGGCTCATCCTTTTTACCGGGTTCGCCACGCCAGCCGATAAGAAAAAGCATCGGAATGTCATATACATCCGCGTGTGCAATTGACGTCACAGGATTTACTATATTACCAACACCGCTATTCTGCATATAAACGCAGGCAGGGTGGCCTGTTGCAAGATAATTACCAACTGCGAGCCCTACTGCTGCCCCTTCATTTGCCGGCACAAAATGATTAAAAACATTACTGCCTTCACTATTCACATAATCGCAAAAAACTTTCAGTGTGGAATCAGGCACTCCAATCAGGGAATCTATCCCCATTTTTTTAAGATGCTGTACAAATACTTCTACATTCATATAAATGTTTCCTCTCTACACTGCGTTGTATCTGACAGGAACCGCAATATTATTTGCAATAAGAGCCTCTTTTAAAACTACAAAGAACTGCTCTATATCCTCTTTGTCGATTGCTCCAAGCGCACAAAGTCTAAATGTCGGTGTATCTGAAACTTTACCCGGATAAATTGTAAATCCACGCTCATAACAATAGTCATGAACCTTATCAAAATCCCAGTTGTCATCATCCGGATAAAGAACTGATACGACAAGACCTGCCTGCAATTCCCTCTTTATGATATCTTTAAATCCAAGTTCATCAAGACCTTTGTGAATAGCCTCAAATACCCTTGTGTGACGTGCCCATTTACGCTCTTCGCCTTCTTCGAAATACTCATCCAACGCCTTTCTTGTGGCATATACAGTCTGAACAGGCGGCGTAAAATGCATCTGTCCTGTTTTTTCGAAGTATTCATACTGCAAATACAGATTACAGTAGTATGAACGTTTCGGATAATCCTTGGAACGTCTGATAATTTCCGTATTACCAACCACAAATGAGAGTCCTGTCATAGACATAAGGCCCTTCTGTGCCGATGCCATACAAAAATCAATGTTATCCTCCTCGATATTGATTGGGCGCATTGCATACGTCGATGTCGTATCAACAATAAAAATCGCATCATGCTTATGTGCAATCGCACCAATTTCCCTTACCGGATTAAGTATACCTGTTCCCGTTTCATTGTGTGTGGTATAAACAACAGCAACATCAGGATTCTCAACAAGACATTTCTCAATCTCATTAAGGTCCGGCAGCTCATCAATAGGGAACTTAAGATTAATATGCGGCAGTCCGTAGTACTGACAAATTTCTACCGCCCTTGAAGAATACGCTCCATTATTAACAACGAGTATTTTCTTACCCTCCGGCAAAAGCGAATTAATACAGACATCCAGATTAAGTGTTCCCGAACCACAAAAAAGTACCGAAGTATATTTTTCAGGATCTCCATGTACAATTCTGACCAGATCCAGCCTCATCTGTTTCATAAGATCTGCAAATTCTTTTTCACGCGGGCAGATATCCGGAACAACCTGTGCCATTTTAACAGTATCCGTAGTTGTAGCCGGACCCGGATTTAACAATATATTCCTCTTAATATCCATATTATTTATCACTTTCTTCATCCTTAATGATGATTTCGTCTGATTCAACTTCCTTATTGCGGTTCTCATCAATTCCAAGCTTATCGCTAAGCTTCTTCTTTGCCCTGCGGAAATAGATTCCCACTGCTGCACCGATTGCAATAGCTATACCTGCAACTGCCTGAATAGCATAAGTTAACACTGATGGATCAATATATCCGCCTGTCATAATTGTCTGTAACATAAAACTCATAATTTTACCTGCTTTCTTTACGTTTTTTTAATGCGTCCTGAATGGACTGAATAATATATTTTGCGCCAACCTCAGATGAATTTCCAAGGTTATATACATATTCATGTACAAAGGCGTCAATCTTCTCATAATATTCTTTTGAGTGGTCTAACATGTTTTTAGACGTCTCAACAATTTTATTCATTTCTTCCGGCTTTAACGTAGCTCCAATCTCATTCCTCATCCAGATATTGATTGGGACGGTATCAATCCGCTGATATTCCGGATTCATAATCTTCATTGGTGTATCAATAAACAGAACCGGTTTACACGTTGTAAATGCATACTCATATGCAATCCCCGACCAGTCCGTAATCATCATGTCCGCTTCAAAGACCGTACTGTTTGAAGAGAAATCTGTCTGAATCTCTATAAGGTCATTATCAGCAAATTTGGCCTTTAACTGCTCCATCTTCTCCGGCATATGACGGACATGCTGCGGGTGCGGTCTTACAATAATCTTATATCCCGTGTCTTTAAAGTTGTCCAAAAGCTCGTCAAGACAACTGTCAACAATATTGTCTTTCTGCCATGAAGGTGCAACAAGAATGGTTTTCACAGGATTTTCATCTGTCTTTGCCGACTTCTGATAATCCTCACGCATTTTGTCTAACAGGCAGTATCCCCACTCAACAAGATCCTTCTTAGGAAGATTGTAAGCAATTTCTGTTTTTGAAATTTCCTCCATCTGATGCTTGCCCGTACAAAGCACGGCATCGAAGTGATCCATTGAAGCTTTTCTCATTGTCATATTCAGACTGTCCATACTGTGTGGAATGAAAATATATTTGATATCATCCCTCAGATAACTTCTCTTAATATGGTAATTTTCAAGGTCAGGCATCGTCATGACCACAACATCGGCATCCATCTTCATCATAAGAGTAATAAGCCTCTTCTCACCAATATAATATGGTCTTAAATTAGGCTCACTCTTTGCGAGCTCAAATATGGCATCATTAGGGTCGCTTGTTATGTAATGAAGTGTTATATTGGTTCTGTGCAGTATGTATTCCACTATTCCCTGAAAATACTTGTAAAAGCCGCTGCTCTCTGAGTAAAATACCAGATGCTTATTCACTACTGAGAAAAATTTCTTATAATCTTCTTTCTCACGCTTGCGGTCAGCACGGCTTATTTTATCAGACTTACTACCGCAGTTTGAGATTTCATCAAGTTCTTTCTTGCTCGCCTCAAGCTTCTCATAGTCAACATATTTCTTTGGATTAATAAGCCAGTTAAGAAAATATAGCTGAGCTATGGCAAGAAGATTGCTGCATACCCAGTACCATGCCACACCAATCGAAACAAACCATCCAAGATATAATGACAGTCCAACTGAAAATGCCATCATGCCGTATTTGTTTAATTTTGACTGTTCCGACTGTAAAACATTGCTTGCATTCTGCGCAATGCATAGAAGCCATGCAGAAAATCCTGCAATTATCGGAGAAAAAATAAGTGAAATGCCCTCGCTGCTTGGAATTAGTCCCAGATTTATTCCGAAGAAAGCCATATTAACAGTACCATCAGACATTCCTGCCTTAATTCCCTCGATAACACCCATTAACAGGAAAAGCTGTGCCAGAAGCGGTATTATTGAAGCGAACGGGCTATATTTCTCTCTTTTGTATATTTTAGCCTCTTCTTCAGCAATCTGATCCTTGTCGCCAAAATGCTTCACCTTAATCATATTAATTTCCGGCTGCATTTTAACCATCTTGATTGAATTTTTCTGTACCCACACCGACAGTGGCATCAAAACCAATTTACTGAGCAGTGTAAAAAATAATATCGCCCAGCCATAATTACCACATATATGGTAACACCACAGCATTACCGCTCCAAAAACCTTATATACAAATGACATTTCATAATCCTCTTATTCTGGTATAATATTCTATTTGCGGAATACAACAATCTGGGTTTCCTCTGTATATCCCAATGTCTTCATGTATTCCTTCATCTCGCGAATTCTGTCTCTGTATTCGAAATATGCATCATAACATTTTGCAAAATAAGCAAGTGCACCTTCTACATCATCCTTATCTCTTGCATACCACGAATCACATGCATACTTATGAACAAGTTTATGTGCCTTGTCAAGCTCGATAAACTGCTTACTTTGGGTAATCTTCGGATCTGTCTGTTCTGCCATCCATAATCCGATTTTACACTTATCAGGGTTGTTTAACTGCGTAATTTTGAGTCTCTCAAAATCCATTGCATTATTGTATACACGCCACATTAAAATAAAGTGGTCTATTTCAAATACCGTCAGTTTATCCTGCGTCGTCACACAGCCTGCCTCACGGAACATATCGCTTCTGCATGTATCAATAAATCTTCCAATCTTATAGAGATGTACACCTGTCTCATGGCATTCTTCCGACAATGTAGCGTAACTTTCGGCCATATTCTGTACCTTATTGGCAAATTCCTTTGTGATACCTGACTGCCTGTCTATATCCTCAAATATTCCGTTTGCTGAATCATTGATTGTTTCCATCTGGCTGTTCATTTTTCTGATATCAGCAAGTGATGTTTCAACTTTTCTGTTGCCGTCAGACAGCTTGGCTGATGTCTCATCCATTGATCTTGCAAGATTTGTAATATCTGTCTGCAGCTCATCAACATATTTTACTATATCCGCTGCCGAACTTGCCGTATTATCTGACAACTGACGAACCTGTTCAGCTACAACGGCAAATCCGCGTCCCGCATTACCCGCTCTTGCCGCCTCTATTGAAGCATTTAATGCAAGAAGATTACTCTGGCTTGCAACTTCCCTTACCACATCAACAATTTTACCGATTTCCTCAATCTTGCCTCTGAAATTCTGAATCTGCAGGTTAATCTGCGAAATTTTCTCAGATGATTCATTGACAACCTTGATACTCTCGTTCATGTTAACTGTACTGTTTTGTGTCGAAGACAGCATATCATGTATGTTGTTTCTTATCTCACCCATATAGCTGGAAATATTATTAATTGACTCTTCAAGATTCCTGCTTGACTGTTCCATTACATCTATATCCTGTGTCTGCGAGGTTACCTGATCAAGCATATTCTTAACGTATGAATTGTCACCTATGGAGCCCATAGCCTCATTCAGACGCATAATAAAATTATTATTAAATTTTTTAAAAGCATGAACCATATCATTGAGCATTTGAGGATACTCCGTGTCAACAAACCCCTCTGATGAAACGGTACTAAAGTCCCCGTCAATAATTCTCTTCATTGCCTGTTTTAACAGTTCTGTATCGTTATTTACTGACGTATCTTTTTTCTTTCCAAACATTTGCATCACCTTCCTTGCAAACATCACTGTTGTAATTGTTACTATACAATCTATATTATAGCAACAAGTTTGATAAATGTATATCTTTTTTAAACTCCAAATTAACAGTATAAAAAAGAATCTCGCTTGCGAGATTCTCCGCCTGCGGCGGGTCGCATTGCGACAAT
>JBJEOB010000094.1:0-10250 GCA_051880495.1 Lachnospiraceae bacterium | reverse complement strand
ATTTAATGAAAAAGTCCATAAAATCAATGATTTAGGGCTTGACAATATAGGAAGGCATATCCCATTGTAATGAGTCCGATGTTGGAGAAGGAAAGGCTGAAGGAATATTTCTTGAAATATCTTGGATATTATTATCAGGGTGCGGTTATTGAGATGGATGAAGACGAACTTGCTTTTCAGATTGCTGACCGTTACATCAGTATTCAGGAAACAGACGATGGATATGATTATTCTATTATGGGAGCTGATTATAAAGAGATTGATGGCGGTGTTTATGATAATCCGAATGTGACAATCAGGGAAGCACTGGCTGACATCGTGAACGATTTGAAAATGGAGCCAGATTATAATGGAGCTAAAGGGAATATTAGAGTTGATGATGAACTGATACCGATTGATTATGATGGATTAATGGAAAAGGTAGAGGAAGCCAACCAAATAGTAGCGGAAGATTAATAAAGTAGTATGATAGCAGATTTTTGTAATAAAAAAGAGCCCTTCAGCTCTTTTTATACCACCAATGCGGACACTAGGTGCGATGTCGGCTAAAGCCTTATTTGAACTCACCCTGTAAATTACAAATTAATGTTAACATTTAATGTAAGAGATGTCAATGCAATTTATGAAAGAAGGACATATAAATAACCATGAAAGAAAAATATTATCTTGGACTTGATATGGGTACATCATCTGTTGGTTGGGCGGTGACAGGAACAGATTATAGATTGCTTCGAGCAAAAGGAAAGGATCTTTGGGGAGTCAGATTGTTTCCAGAAGCACAAACATCTGCTTCCAGACGATCTTATCGTACTTCCCGAAGAAGGTTACAGAGAGAAAAGGCAAAAGTAGCCTATTTAAGAAGTGTTTTTGAAGAAGAAATAAATAAGATTGATCCTGGATTTTATCAAAGATTGGATGACAGTAAATATTTCCCAGAGGATAAAACTGAAAAACAAAAATTTACGTTATTTGCAGGACAGGATTATAATGATAAAGATTTTTATCGAGAATATCCAACAATCTTTCATTTAAGAAAAGCATTAATTGAGTCTGATGCTCCTAAAGATGTCAGACTTGTATTCCTCGCAATTTTGAATATATTTAAACACCGTGGACATTTTCTGAATGAAAATCTTTCAGGAGAAGAAATGACATCATTGAAAGATTTGTATGATTCACTTGTTGAAGTTACGGAAAATTTTCCAGATGTATCGGATGTTTTATATATAGAAGAAATTCTGTCTTCAAATAAGATCTCAAATAGTTCAAGAGCAGAACAGTTGATGAAGTTATTTGGATTAAATAAAAAAATGCAGGAAGCAGAAATGATAAAACTGTTGTGTGGATTAAAAGGACAACTATCAAAAGCTTTTCCGGATGACACATTTGATCAAGAGTATGTGAAGTATTCGATTTCGTTCAGAGATGGAAATTATGATGAGAAAGAAGCAGAAGTTTTTGAAATCCTTTCGGATGATTCAATTGAGATTTTTCGGCTTCTGAAACAGATGCATGATTATGGACTTCTATCAAATATTACTCAGGGAGAGAGATTTCTTTCATTTGTACGTGTGAAAACATATGAAAAGCATGCATATGATCTGGATATTCTTCAGGCAGTATATAAAAAATACGCAAAAGCCAGCTATAATGAGATGTTTCGCATAATGGAAGACAATAACTATAGTTCTTATGTGGGATCAGTAAATTCAGATAAGGAAGTTGGAAAAAGACGCCGTGGAGCAAAATGTAAACAGGAAGAATTCTTTAAACGCTTGAAAAAAGAACTGGGAGAAATGAAGAAAGAACACCCGGAAGATGATGATTTGACTTATATATTGGAGGAAATTGAAAAAGAAACGTTTCTTCCTAAACAGTTAACATCTTCTAATGGAGTTATTCCATATCAAGTTCATCTGGCTGAATTAAAAGCAATTTTAGCCAATGCAGAAAAATATCTCCCATTTCTGAAAGAAACGGACGAGACAGGTCTCTCAATCAGTGAACGCATTATATCTTTGTTTTCATTTCGTATTCCATATTATATAGGTCCTTTATATAACGATGGAAAACATAATGCTTGGGTATCCAGGAGGGAAGCAGGAAAGGTATTTCCCTGGAATTTTGAACAGAAGATAGATGTAAAGGCATCTTCAGAGGCTTTTATACAGAGAATGGTTAAGCAGTGCACCTATTTATGTCAGGAGACAGTTCTTCCTAAATCGTCTTTGCTTTATGAGAAATATATGGTTTTGAATGAATTGAACAATCTTAAAATTAATGATATTAGGATTGATGTAGAATTGAAGCAGAAGATTTTTGAAGAATTGTTCCGAGTTGAGAAAAAGGTCACTATGAAAAAACTTGTGTCTTATCTTCAGAGAATCGGCGTTATCGGAAAAGGGGAAGAAACTATTATTACAGGAATTGATGGCGATTTTAAGAATAATTTGGCAAACTATCACAAATTCCAGGAAATATTTGATACTGAAATTCTTACATATGAACAGGAAAAAATTGCGGAACAAATTATTCAATGGTCTACGGTGTATGGAGATTCCAGAAGTTTTTTGAAGGAGAAAATAGAAGAAGTTTATGGAAAAACTTTGAAACCGGAACAGATAAAACGAATTTTAGGAATACGATTCAGAGATTGGGGGAGATTATCTAGAGAATTTCTTCAGCTTGAGGGAGCAGATCGGGATACAGGAGAAATCAAAACGATTATTTCAAGAATGTGGGACGAAAATTATAATCTAATGGAACTGCTCAGTGGAAACTTCACTTATTTGGATGAAATTCGGGAAAGAGGATCTGTAATAGAGAAAACATTTACGGATATAGAATATGAGGATCTGGATGATTTTAATCTGTCTGTACCGGTAAAACGTATGGTTTGGCAAACGATACTTGTTGTGCGTGAAATAACAAAAATACTTGGAAGTGCCCCGGAAAGAATTTTTGTGGAAATGGCGAGAGATGAAAATGCAAAAAATGAAAAGAAGCGAACAATAAGTAGGAAGAAAAAATTTCTGGATCTTTATAAGGCCTGTAAAAGTGAGAGTAGAGATTGGATTAAAGAAATTGGCGAGACAGAAGAAAAGAAATTCCGAAGCAAGAAACTTTATTTATACTATACGCAAAAAGGCAAATGTATGTATTCTGGAGATCCAATCGAGTTAGAGGATTTGTTTAATGATAATCTTTATGATATCGATCATATTTACCCCAGGCATTTTGTAAAAGATGACAGTATCGAAAATAATTTGGTTCTTGTCAAAAAACAATTGAATAATCATAAGAGTGACAGATTTCCAATTGAGAGCGAAATACGACAAAAGCAGTATAGTATGTGGAAATCACTGGTGGATGCAAAATTTATTACAAAAGAAAAATTTGAACGATTAATTAGAAATACAACTTTTGAGCCAGAGGAAAGAGCTGCATTTATCAATCTTCAGATTGTGGAAACCAGACAGGGTACAAAAACGGTTACGAGAATATTTGAACATTCTTTCCCGGATAGTAAAGTGATTTATACAAAAGCTGGAAATGTCAGCGATTTCAGATATAAGTTTGATTTGCTGAAATGCAGAGAAATTAACAATCTTCATCATGCCCAGGATGCTTATCTGAATATTGTGGTAGGAAATGTATACTATACGAAATTCACAGGCAATCCTATGAATTTCTTAAAGGAAGCAATGCGTAATCCTGAGGATTATAAATATCATATGGATAAGATTTTTGACTATCCAGTTTCCCGTGGAAATGTAGATGCTTGGATTACAAAAGCAGATACCAGTATTAGAACAGTTAAGAGAATGTTGGACAAGCAATCTCCCTTGGTTACAAGAATGAACTATGAAGTACATGGTAAAATTGCAGATCAGACGATTTATTCGGCGTCGGATGCTGTAAAGGTTCAGGGAAAAAACTATATTTCAATAAAGGAATCAGATGAGAAAATATCGGATGTTTGCAAATATGGCGGATTCACAAATTATTCAGGAGCGTATTTCTTTTTGGTGGAACATTCTTATAAAAAGAAACGTATTCGGACACTTGAGGCAATGCCATTGTATCTAAAAGATAAATTGAGTACCGTAGAAAAAATGGAGAAGTACTGTATAGATACACTGAGTTTGAAGGATCCTCAAATCAGAATGAAGAGAATAAAAATGTATTCTCTGATCAAAGTAGATGGATTTGAATTGTTTTTAACAGGAAGGAGTGCAAATCAATTAACGGTATTAAATGCGACAGAGATGAAGTTAGATTATGAAAGTATAAAATATATTAAGAAGATTTCATCTTTTGATGCTTATGATGATGAAGATTCCAATTTCGATGAAACAACAATTATTTCTAGATCTAAAAATATACAGTTGTATGACTTGTTGACAGACAAATACAATCATTCTGTGCTAAAAAAACGACCGAATGCAATCGGAGAAAAATTGAAAAATGGGAAGAAGAAATTTGAGAATTTAACAATAGCAAAACAGATTTATGTGTTAAAGCAAATTCTGTTGTGTAACTTTACGAACGGTGGCGTAGATTTGCAACTGATTGGAGAATCAAAAACGACGGGATCAACAAAATTAAACAAAAAAATATCTGATCATTATGAATTCAAATTAATTTCTATTTCACCGGCAGGAATATATAGAAAGGAAACAGATCTTTTAACTGTATGAGTTGGAGAACGATTGTGATATCAAATACTGCAAAGTTGGATTATCAGCTGGGATTCCTGGTTGTCAGAGGTACAGAAACAACAAAAATACATATTAATGAAATAGAAACACTGATTATTGAAAGTACGGCTGTGTCATTGACTGCGTATTTACTGAGTGAATTGATTAAAAATAAGACGAAAGTTATTTTTTGCGATGAAAAAAGAAATCCCTCCAGCGAACTTATTTCCTATTATGGTTCTCATGATACCAGTGCAAAAATCAGACACCAGATGGAATGGAATCGGGAAGAAAAAACGCTTGTATGGACGGAAATTGTTTCTGAAAAAATCAGAAATCAAGCTAGATTTTTGGAATCTGTGGGGAAAAAGGAAGCCAGTATGCTGAAAGAATATGTTAAAGATATAGCTTTTGGTGATGAAACAAATAGAGAGGGTCATGCTGCGAAGGTATATTTTAATGCTTTGTTTGGAAAATCTTTTACGAGAGCAGAGGAATGTCCTGTCAATGCAGCATTGAATTATGGTTATAGTGTCATTTTGTCGGCATTTAATAGAGAAATCACCGCCAATGGATATATAACGCAAGTAGGCTTGTTTCACGACAACATGTTCAATCAATTTAATTTGGGGTCTGATTTAATGGAGCCATTTCGGGTACTTGTTGATCGAGTAGTTTATAATATGAAACCAGAAATCTTTGAAAAAGAAGAGAAGCACGAAGTACTCAAATTATTAAAAAAAGAAATTCTGATTGGAGGAAGAAAGGAATATTTATCGAATGCAATCCGGATTTATGTCAGAAGTGTTTTTGATGCATTAAATGATCATGATTTATCACAGATAAAATTTTTTGAAAATGAGTTATAGGTATATGAGAATATTGGTTATGTTTGATTTGCCCGTAGTTACTCCTGCGGGCAGAAGAGAATATACGAAATTTAGAAAGTATCTGTTAAAAGCAGGATTTCTAATGATGCAGGAAAGTGTCTACTGTAAGCTTGCTCCCAATGCTTCAGCAGCAGATACTATTGTTGAAAATGTTAAAAAGAACAAGCCTGGAGATGGACTGGTTCAAATACTTCGAATTACGGAAAAACAATATGCAAGAATGGAATGTATTGTAGGAGAAGCAGCAACAGGTGTTTTAGACACAGATGAAAGGTTGGTCATTTTATGAGATGTGTTAATATAGAATATTTGATAGACCTTGAATGGAAAGAATTTGAGACACTACACTTGGTGGTGGAAAATCCATCTATGATGGAAAAAATTATATGTGAGTTAAAGGCAATGAGCAATGGAGAGGAAGGTTCATTTGTTTTCTCAGAACAAAGAAAAGAGATTAAATTTGAAAAATCAATCGAATTGATTGTTGATCCATTTGGAATTGATTTTAATAGTCGTCAGGTAATTGCAAAATTATACTCTGAATTGGTGAAAGCGGAGGAACTATTTGTTCTTGATAAAGCAGAGATTAATTCAAAAATTCTATGTTATCTTGAAAAAATATCTGCAGAGTTAGCATATGATACAGTTTCTTTCGAATTAAATCTGGATACGACAAAGCTTTTAAAAATGTATGATGTAAAATTGAATCCGGAATATTTATCTTTGATAGAAAAATTGACAGAATATATGAAAATGGTTTCACTGTTATTGAAGAAATGTGTTATAATTCTTGTAAATATTAAAAGTTATCTAAATTTTGATGATATCTGCAAATTGAAGAATATGGCATTGTACTACAAAGTGTATCTGATGTTGATTGATAATTTTGAAGGACAAGTGCAGGAAGACGATATTGTGTATATTATTGATAAAGATAATTGTTTAATTAAAAAGTAATTTACACTGATTTCCCATCAGCAGGGGTTCGGAGAGAACTATTTGAGGTTTGAGAACCCTGTAAATTATGATAATGCTCAAACGAATCCATAGATGCATCTGCCACCAGCAAGTTTGAGAACCCTGTAAATTATGATAATGCTCAAACTTTCCAAATGTCGTAACTTTCTGTATAACCGTTTGAGAACCCTGTAAATTATGATAATGCTCAAACACAATCAGCGAGCTATTGTATGATGGTTTGGTTTGAGAACCCTGTAAATTATGATAATGCTCAAACTATTCCTTGCATCAAAAGAGCAGGTATATGTTTGAGAACCCTGTAAATTATGATAATGCTCAAACCAATCGGTATCACACAAGGCGGAGCCTTTAGTTTGAGAACCCTGTAAATTATGATAATGCTCAAACCCTGAGAGAGACTACGGAACTTATCAGTCAGTTTGAGAACCCTGTAAATTATGATAATGCTCAAACAAATTATCGATATGGATAGATCAGACTGTAGTTTGAGAACCCTGTAAATTATGATAATGCTCAAACGGCGGTTTTATTCTATGTTATTTTAATTCAGTTTGAGAACCCTGTAAATTATGATAATGCTCAAACAAATATTGCAGGCTGTATTCAACATCTGTGGTTTGAGAACCCTGTAAATTATGATAATGCTCAAACTTCCACATGGTAGATATGTCCATTGATCGTGTTTGAGAACCCTGTAAATTATGATAATGCTCAAACTCCTACAAGAATCGGTATCACACAAGGTGGTTTGAGAACCCTGTAAATTATGATAATGCTCAAACATACATCAAGTGCAGCACATAACGATATCAGTTTGAGAACCCTGTAAATTATGATAATGCTCAAACGATACAAGTATAATACCAGTACCATTGTTAGTTTGAGAACCCTGTAAATTATGATAATGCTCAAACTTGGAGCTGTATAGGCTTTGTAGAGGTCAGGTTTGAGAACCCTGTAAATTATGATAATGCTCAAACAGACAATGTTCCATAAGCCAGGCCGCTGTGTTTGAGAACCCTGTAAATTATGATAATGCTCAAACGTTAGCGAGCGCGACACACAACGCGATACAGTTTGAGAACCCTATAAATTATGATAATGCTCAAACGGTAAAGCAAGATATGATACGATATTTTGTGTTTGAGAACCCTGTAAATTATGATAATGCTCAAACCCCTCATATCCTCGAGAGTACGTTTTGATCGTTTGAGAACCCTGTAAATTATGATAATGCTCAAACTGGTATCGATAGTTGCTATCAATGCTTTTAGTTTGAGAACCCTGTAAAGTATGATAATACTCAAATTTAAATAATTTGTTCAGATTGATAGAAACTAATGTAAGTCGCCTTTTTATTGGCAGAGTATTTGATGATCACTGGGATTTGAAATTCAATAGGAAAAGAGATGAGGGGTTTATTAAAATCAGCAAGCAAATAGAATGAAAAACTCAAAAACTTAAAACCAATAGAGATACACTGGAAAAATTCAGAAGAACCAGAAAATTAGTTTTAAAGAATTTACTCAATAGGAGAATAGCATGGCTACAGCAAAATTAGGAACATTAAAAGAAGTTGATATTCGTACTTTATGGGAACATGAGCAGTATGATTTTTCAAATTGGCTAGCTGAGAAAGAAAACCTGGAACTTCTTAATGAAGCTCTGGGTTTGACTCTTAGTGAAGTTGAGAATGAAGTATATGTAGGAGCTTATAGATGTGATTTGGTTGGTGTTGATGAAGTAACTGGTGACAAGGTAATCATCGAAAATCAGTTGGAGCAATCGAATCATGAGCATTTGGGAAAAATTATAACATATGCGTCAGGTTTAGATGCAAGTGTGATTGTTTGGATTGTAAAAGAGGCTCGTGAGGAACATAGAAGTGCTATTGAGTGGTTAAACAATAATACAGATAAGAAAATTAATTTTTTTCTTATTGAAGTACATGCGTATAGAATAGGAGATTCGTTGGCTGCACCTATGTTTGAAGTGGTAGAAAAACCAAATGGTTTCATCAAGAATGCCAAATCTCAATCGGGTTCAGGTGAATTTAATAAATCACAGTCAGAACGGTTGTTCTTCTGGACAAAATTTAATGAGGTACTTATTACCAAAGGAAAACCTTTCAATGTTAGAAAAGCTTCGACAGATCATTGGTATGCTATAGCTATCGGCTATAATGGCGTACAAGTAATACTGAATCTCGTAAATAAAGATGGATGTATTGTTGTTGAACTTTATATCAATGATGATAAGAAGCTGTTTGATCAACTTGTATTGTCAAAGGATGAAATAGAAGGAAAGATTGGTCTTAAGCTGGACTGGCAAAGATTGGATGATAAGAAGGCATCCAGGATCATGTACCGAATTCCTGGGCTGAATTTTGATGATCATTCGAATTACGATGCTTTGATGTCAGATATGATTGATAAAGCCACATTATTTACTAAGGTTTTTAAAAAATATCTGAAATAGAATAGATTACTCATGGAATAAGAACGATACAGGAGACGCATAGATGGCCAATTATGATTCCCCCAAAATAGACACCCAATTACATATCGATTCCATCTATTACAATATATTGGATATCGAAGGTTTTTCTCGTATGATGAAAGATCCCTCTTATTGTTATAAGTTTTACTGGTTGGAGGCTATTGTTCAATTGATATGGTTGCAATTCTGGGATGGATTCAATACGAAAAGGTACGCTGGGAAGTTCCGGGGCTTGTATATAAATTGGCACCATTGGATAATAAAATGCGAAAAGATTCTTCATTAAATTCGTCGAAAAGCAATCGATTGCCACAATGGAATCAGTTTTTCCAGAGATTTGCCCGGAATCAATACACAATGTATGAGTTGGTACATAAAAAAGCAGGAATCCGGAAATTATATGAAGCTTGCTATAGAGATAATCTTCATTCCATCTGGGCAAGTCAGGAATTATACAGGGAAGGAAATTTCAGAGAAATGTTTTATGGGATTTTAGAAAAGAATATGCGTCCGGTTTATGATTCTGCCAGAAGGCAGGGATACGAAGTTTGGACATTGCAATGTACTTTTGCATTAACTATATGGGTGGAGGTATGAGTAGATGACTGTAAACGAAAAAGCTAAATTAATTATTCAAGATATTAAAAAAGAATCCGGAACCAATCCAATGATTATTTTTAAGAACATTGCAAAAAATGATTATGTGAGTATGCATGGGCCGGAGCATCACGTATTGGATGGTGCAAGTTTGCTTGTTGCATATAAAAATGCAGGAGGAGATATAGATCTGGAAACAGCGCTTGAGAAGCTAATGGTGGAAGGTTTACGAATGCCAGGTGCTATGTGTGGGTTATGGGGAGTGTGTGGTGCGATTACATCCATTGGAGCTGCACTATCGATTATTGATGGAACTGGGCCTTTATCTACGGATGGTACCTGGGGTAATCATATGCAGTTTACTTCAAATGCGATTGGAGAGTTAGGAAAGATAAATGGTCCAAGATGTTGTAAGAGAGATGCAATGATTGCATTTAAGAATGGCATTGAATATGTGAATGAGCATTATGATGTAACTTTGGAACAGGAACATTTGAAATGCGAGTATTCCGGTCGTAATGAACAGTGTATTAAGCTTCCTGTATAATTTAAAGTGTAAAGGGAGTTGACTAAAAAAGATACC
>JBJEOB010000093.1:0-2353 GCA_051880495.1 Lachnospiraceae bacterium | reverse complement strand
ATTATCCCACACGACGTTTTATCGCTATCGAAAAAAATATTTAGAAAAACATCCTGAGATTTTGCAATCACCAGATTAACGTCACTATTACTAAGTATAAAAGATAATTTTTCAGGAGGAATAATAGAATGAGCGAGAAACGAGAAGGTAATCTTTTTTATGACAAGGAAAGTGGACGTTATGATATCCGATTTGGAATGGAATCATATTATGGCGGTCTGCATTGTGGAGAATGTTTTGAAGTAAAAATTAATGATGTCTGGGTGCCGGTCCGGATTGAAATGGATGAAGACTGGTATCTGGTGGGACTGCCGCTGAAAAGGCTTGATGGATTAACCGTCCGGATGTGAAAGGAGTTTCAGATGGCAGCCGTGCAGAAAAGGAAGTATGAAAAACCAATGATAAAGTTTGTGACAGATATGAATATTATATTGGAATGTCTATATGAGGTGTACGGACAGGAGGAACATCATGTACTTGAAGGGAAGGATATTCAAAAAACGATGATTTTTCCATTTCTGAAGATGTTAGAGAATCAGTGCAATGGAATTACTGTAAGAGAGATACATAAAAAATTATGGGAAATCTATATAGCGGAACGAACAAAGGAACCGTTTATCAGTAATGCAGAGTCTCTTTTGAAACCGTTGAAACGAGCGGAGGAAAATGTGAATGTACTACAATAATAACAGAAAATCATGTGGAAACAGGACACTGAATAAGAGAATACCGCTAGCGATTCAAGAGGTCCAGAAACTGGCTGCCCTGTAATGGGTGGCCTTTTTGAATGTGTGGTATGAGAGCAGACGATTTATTGTGATGGTTTATGGCGTTAAAATAAGATTGATAATGAAATATAAATCGGATAAAATAGAGGATATAATAATATGAAGGTGATAAGAAAAATGAGTCTGGTAAATATCGGTCCGGAAACTGAGACAATAGAATACAAGAAAAGTACTGGCGAGATGAAAGAAGCAATGATATCTATAGCTGCAATTCTCAACAAGCATAAAAAAGGTGTTCTGTACTTTGGTGTGAAAAATGATGGTACTGTAATTGGACAGGTAATAACGGATGAGTCGTTGAGAAAGGTAAGCCAGGCAATTGGAAATCACATTACGCCTGCTATTTATCCGGAGATTAAGGCTGTTCGCATCGGAGAAAGGGAATGTATTCAAGTTGATTTTGAGGGAAATCGTCAACCATATCTTGCGTATAGTATTCCACGTATCCGAGTTGCAGATGAAGATCTGATTATGGAACAGGATATTTATGATGAAATGATACGCAAACGGGATAATGTAAAATATTCGTGGGAAAGACAGGTTTCTGAATATACTCTTCAGGATATAGATAAAAATGCTTTTGATACTTATCTGCAAAAAGCAAAAGATGCAGGAAGAATCAGTTTTGAGGAGACAGATGTAAAAACAGTATTGAATAAGTTAGAACTGATACAGGGTGATCACTTATTAAATGCAGGAGCAGCATTATTTTGTAATTGTGGTATTAATGAACTTCAGATGGCAAAATTTGCAACAAATGAGAGGTTGACATTTACGGATATCCGCAGGTTTACAGGTTCCATTATAGAACTTTCAAAAAAGGCAGAGCAGTATATCATTGATGCAATGGATTGGCGTGTTGAAATCGGAAGTGGATTGTCAAGAAAGGAAATTCCTGAAATACCATTGGATGCGATTCGTGAGGCAATTATTAATTCTTTTGGACATAAATTATTTGATTCTGGGCAGAGTAATGAGGTGGCAATATTTAAAGATCGAATTGAGATTTATAATCCAGGTGCATTTCCGACTGGAGTTTCACCAGAGAAATTTATTGAAGGAAATGAAAGACCAGTCAGAAGAAATCCACTGATTACAAGAACGTTATATTACTCAAAAGATATGGAAAGTTTTGCAACAGGATTGAAGCGTATTTATACTGCTTGCAAAGCGGCAGGATGTAGAGTGGAATTTGAACAGCAGGCATATGGATTTGCGGTGATTTTCTATAGAAGAAATACAAGCACCCAAGATAGCCCTCAGGATAGCACCCAAGATAAACACCAGGATAACACCCAGGATAGTCTGCAGAACAGGATTTTAGAATATTGTAAAGTACCGAGAAGCAAAAAAGAAATTACAGTATACATGGGATATAAGGATGTCAAAAGCTTTGCGAAAAGATACTTGAAGCCGTTATGTGAAGCAGGAGAACTTCAAATGACAATTCCGGATCGTCCATCAAGTAGAAATCAAAAATATGTAACAGTTGAAAAAAAGGAAGAAAAATAATGTGTGGACGATATTATGTGGATGATGATACAGCCAGAGAAATAGAAAAAGTG
>JBJEOB010000092.1:0-10630 GCA_051880495.1 Lachnospiraceae bacterium | reverse complement strand
GTATCATTATTAATAAGCCTGAATTTGCAGATGTCAGAAGCCTTGAAGGTGTTGCACCTACAACCAAGCCTGCAGTACCTATTATTGCAGTTCCTACAACAGCAGGTACGGCAGCAGAGGTTACAATCAACTACGTAATAACAGATGTTGAGAAGAACCGTAAGATGGTTTGCGTGGATGTACATGATATCCCTGTAGTGGCTGTAGTTGATCCGGATATGATGTCAACCATGCCTAAGGGACTTACGGCAGCAACAGGTATGGATGCACTTACACATGCAATCGAAGGCTATATAACCAAGGGTGCATGGGAATTATCAGACATGTTCCATATAAAGGCAATCGAAATTATTGCCAAGAACTTAAGAGGAGCTGTTGACAATACACCGGAAGGAAGAGAAGGAATGGCACTTGGACAGTACGTTGCAGGTATGGGCTTCTCTAACGTTGGTCTTGGTATTGTACATTCAATGGCTCATCCTCTTGGAGCTTTATATGATACACCTCACGGTGTTGCTAATGCTATCATACTTCCGACAGTAATGGAGTACAATGCACCTGCAACCGGCGAAAAGTATCGCGATATTGCCCGCGCAATGGGTGTTGAAGGAACTGAGAACATGACTCAGGAGGAATACCGCAAGGCTGCCATTGATGCAGTTAAGAAGCTTTCTGCTGACGTTGGTATTCCGGCAGACCTTAAGGAAATCGTTAAGCCTGAGGATATCCCATTCCTTGCACAGTCTGCATTTGATGATGCATGCCGTCCGGGTAACCCAAGAGATACTTCAGTAGAAGAAATCACAGAGCTTTACAAGAGCTTGATGTAATAATTATATAAAATTAATCTAATATTAAGCATCGTCATGTTTTAACCTTCATAAACAAGATGCACTAAACATTCCGAAGAGCCTCACAGAGTCTCTTCTCCATAGTGCATAATAGTTTATTCAGGATAAAACATGGCGATGCTTTTTTTATTTAATTTGATTAGGGGTCAAAAGGCAAGTAATTAAAATATATCTGTCAGATTGCACAAAATTTATTGGATGAGTGACTTATGTGCTACGGAGATGAAACTCAGCTGAGGTTCATCGTAGTGTTTAGCACATTGGAACGAAGAAATAAATTTTGTGTAATCTAACAAAGAAAAATTTATTATTTGCCTTTTGACATCCTAATCTTAATAGAAAATTACGTCGCAATTTCTCTATCTAAAAAACTATTGTAATATGGTGAAGAACGTGGTATTTTATAAAATGTAACTACAAAAATACTTTAATACAATAGGAGAGAAAGAAATGAAGAGTAAAAGAGGGGCGGCGTTGATAGTGATTTTTACATTACTAATAGCAACGCTGGGAGGAAGCAGGATAACAGGTACAGGAAATGCAGCCGGAAGTAATGATTCGCTGGCAAGACTGTATGAGGAAACAGGAAATGAAACTTATTTTGATGAGATTATGTTAAGTCAGAATGAAGATGGCGGATTTGGATTAACTGAGCAGTATCAAAGTGATGTTCTGGATACGCTTCTGGTTTATGAAGCTTTGGTTCACCGGAATGCGATGAACGCCGAACATAGCGATGTAATCAACAGGATTATAGGATATATGCTGATACATCAAAATGAAGACGGTGGATTTTCGTATACCAGCCGTATGGAGTCAGATGATTTACTGACTTTAAAAGCAGCGGTAATTACGCTGGCATATGAGCGGTTTGGAACAGGATACGAGGAAAATTCGCTGGTTGAAGCTGCAAAACAGTTTGTCGAGCTAAAAGAATACGATTTTTCAAGGGATAATTTTATAAAGAAATTATACCAGGAAATGTATTATGCAATGAAAAATGACGAATATGGGCCGGATGCTGTTTTGACAGAGCTTAAGAAAATCAGGGACAGCGAGGGGAGATACTATGAAAATGATGAGGCAACAAAAACCGCAGACAAGTATATTAAGTTAATAGAAGAATTGCAGAGACCATATTTGGCGATTAACGGGGTAGAAACAGTATTATCATCGTATACAGTATATGCGGGAGTAGAGAATACTATAAATGTTGTTTCGGATATTACATATAAAACCAATAATGAGTATCAGGCAAAGTTGTTGGTTAAGTTAATGTGCGATGATAAGGTAATTAGTGAAAAGACCGTCCCTATTATTATGAATAAAGGAAATAATAGTGTAAAAGGCGAGTGCAGTATAGTATTTGAAGCTGATAAAGCCTGCAGTTATCAGATTGTCACCGAGTTATGGAGTGAAGACAGAGTAATTTCTTCACAGACTGATAAAATCAAAGTGAATAAAATAGAGATAGACGACCTTGTACTTGCAGAACCGGTGAATACGGATAATGGGGTTAAGCTTATCTGGAATGATATAAGCAATGATTTCTACAGATATGGTTACAGAGTATACAGAATGGCCGATGAGGGACAGTGGGAAACACGTTCATCATGGGATGGTTCAGAAAAGGTAAAAGTATTGAATATATATCCTTGTGAGGAAGCAAGAAATCATTTGAAAAACTGGATGACGAGCAATCTTGATGGTGAAGAGACGGCGGCCGGAAAGGGATTGTTTGAAATTGATGTTGTAAATATTGATGATTATAACAGAACACCGGAAAAATACCTGACGGATGAAAATGGCAATTATAAATATGATGTACTGTTTTTTGGTGCATATAATAGAAATGCCGAAAAAGACCTTAATGAATTGTCATATAATGTCACACAGGAGTTTGTTAATTCAGGAAGAGGAGTTTTGTTTGGCCATGATACAGTAACTCTTGCGCATTCGGTTGAACATAAGTATTTTGCCAGATTTGCAGAACAGTTGGGAATTAAATTAAAGCCTCTACCGGGCTGGGAACTGAATACGAAGGTAAAAGTAGTTAATTCCGGTATGCTTACCAGTTATCCGTGGAAAATAGAAGGTGAATTAAATATACCTACAACACATTGTTATCAACAGTATTCGGGAGGCAGTCTGCCAAGTACGGTATGGATGAAATTCCCAAGAGGAGCATATGTTGACCAGGAAACCGGGGCAACTGCAGATGCGTATTTGTGTTCAAGAAATCAGCTCGCACTGATTCAGACAGGTGACAGCAATGGAAAAGCTACGGATGATGAGAGAAAGGTACTGGCTAATACACTGTTTTACTTAAAACAATTGTCTTATGACACACAACTGGTTGATCCGGCTGCATATGACACTAAGGCACCGGGCATATGTCAGATTGGTGATGCTTTTTGGTCAGATGAAGGGCTGAGGGTTGAGGTTAAAGCAGAAGATGAAGGAACAACGTATAAATATTATATAGAGGCTGCACCACAGAGGGGCGATGCGGAGGATATGAGAAAAATCTCCAATATTGTTGAAACTGTGTCTGTCTCAGGTGTTGAAAAATATGAATATTATATATCTGAATCAGAAACTGTTACAGACAAAGCGCAGTGGAACTGTGCAATTGCAGATGGTGAGAACAGCATAATGATTGACCCGGGTGAGGTTTATGAAGATAAGGATTATTATATTCACATACGCGCCGTAGATTATTCAGGAAATACGGGTGAGGCAGCTGCTGTGCCGATGCCAAAGCAGCAGAAACCTGAAACATCAGAATGTGCCTTGTTTGGCAGCGAAAGTATTGTTATATACTGTAATGAATTAAAGTGTACAGATGTATATTCCGGAGGAGACTTTACTTTTGCAGGTTCTGCACTGGCTGTAGCCGGAAAGTGTGATGCAGTAGGAAGAATCAATGCATATACAGGTAATGCAGCTTTTACGGAAAAAACTGAGGGAGCAGAAAATCGTGCAATGCCACAGTTACATGAGATGATTACGGCTAAATTAAATGATGCAAAAGAGGCAGACGTATTAAATATTTATAACAGCACTACAATTGATAAACCAACTTACTGCAATACAACTACAGGTGCTTATTGTCCTGAACTGATAATGAGCGAAATGCTGATTTGTGAGAATGCAATAAATATGGGAGCAGGAAGTGTTAATTGTAACACGCTGTATTCCGTAAATGGAGATATTAATATTAATGCGTCAATACTTAGCGGCAATGGAGTAATATATGCTCCAAACGGAACAGTAAACATAAATGTGTCAGAACTTAAATATACAGGTAAAATTATAGCAAAGAGAATTAATATACAGGGTTCTTATATAACAGTTGAAAAGGAATAAAGAGATGAAAAACAGACAACGAAACAGAATAATATCTTCTATAATGGCGGTGGTAATATTATTTGTTACCGTATCAGTGACGTATTTTGGCGTTGGTAATGTTACTGTGTCAGCAGCTGAAAACAGTATTACAAATCCGCAGCATAACAGGTATGTCAGCTATCTTGAAAAGGCTGAGGAACTAAAGACACCGCTGGCAATATATAATTACATCAGAAATAATATTAATTACGAGTACTATTCAGATCTGCGTAAGGGTGCAGAGGCAACATATGACAGTATGGGCGGTAATGATGTTGACCAGGCAGTATTATTAAAGGAAATGCTTGAGCACAACGGATACGAGGCAAGATATGTTACGGGTAAGATTAAGATTACGCCGAAGCTTGCCGGACAGATTACAGGATGCGAAGATCTTGAGACCGTAGCCAAAATACTTGCGTTATCAGACCAGACTCCGGTAGTTGTAAGAAATAATGGAAATCCTTTGTATATAGAAATCGATCATACATGGGTAGAGGCATATGTACCATATACAGATTATCGCGGAGCGGGAAATAACAGTGGCGAATATGTATGGATACCGTTAGATACTACAATCAAAAAGTATGAAAGTAATGACAACATATACGAGCATTGGGGCGAATGGGGAGAAACAGCCGATTCTGCAGAGGCATTCATTGCAGAAAACAGTGATCTGTATATCACCAGAAGACAGATTGTCAGGGAAGATATGGAATACCTTCCACTGTCATTACAATATGAGGTTCTTGAGGAATACGAAATAAGAAGTGAGTGGGATGAGAACCGATACGACACAATAAGTTTTATTTTTGAAAATGGTGAATCTGTTGTATACAAGTCATGTGAATTATATGGAAAGACCATAATCATCGAATATGAGAAGCTTGAAAACAATATGGTCCGTGCCGGGCTTAAGGTTGACGGCTGCGTGGCTGCGTACTCAAAAGCTGTTGAAGAAGGCGAGAAAGAGAAGTTTACTATGGTTGTTAAATCAGGCAGTCATAGTAACAGAATTGAAAATGACCTGAAAGCGGGCGGAATGTTCTGCGTTACATTAGACACCCAGAATATTACTGAAAGGGAACTTCAGCTTGTAGAGGAACGTTTCACAGGTATTGCGTCCTCCGTAACAGAAAAAAATGTATACAGTGCGGATTATCTTGGTGTATTATTGGATTATGCAGGCAGAATGTATTTTGCACAGCTTGATGTAAACGACCGCATGATTGCTGAACAGAGGAACATTGTTGAGACACGCTCACTGAGCGTTGGTATGACCGGATTTAATTATGATTCAGCAAATGACAGCGGAGAACTGTTTATAGATGTTGACCTGGATTTTCATATGGCGGCAGCACTTTCCGGAAATCAGAAGGAAGTTGTCAGTTATATGATGGCAATCGGAATGATATCATCCCTTTATGAGAATGTAATATGGGAAGAAATAACCGGTGAACCTAGTGTTTCGACCATAAGCCTTATGAAGGAAGCCTTAGATTCTGACGTTGACATCATTATGGTTAACAAAAACAACTGGTCACAGGTAAAACAGACTATTCAGGTCGATGATGATGTGGTTATTGAGCTTGAAAATGCCGTTAATCAGGGTAAAACAGTTGTTGTGCCGAATGGTATGCTTGACATCGGAGATTGGCATGGAGCCGGTTATATAGTAACTGATACGGAAACCGGAGCCGGTCAGTACATGATGTATGGCAATCTTCAGACACTGAATGGCGGAAGCGGTCCATTTGCGGTGAATCTTGCTTATCTTGTCGGTTTAATTATCAATTCTTTTGATATTGCTGAAAGCCTGCTGTTAATCAACCATATTCTGGCAGCATTTGCAGCGGGTTCAGTTGTTGGAGGAATGATTTTATATGTCGTAATGGTTGGAGTATTTATTTTCTCAGTAAGTGAGTACGAGAAAAACTTTAACCTTATGCTTGAATATATAAATGGCAGTGAGGAAGCCGGAGATGAGATAGTAGGGCGCACGGTATTTGATGTTGCATTCAGACTGGCGTTTAAGGGCGTATCACACGTGATATCAAGCCAAACACAGCGCCTGGCCACAAAGCTGTTATCAAAGTACGTTGATGAAGGTACCGCAGCCGTAATAGCGGGTAATTCGGACGAGCTGTACGATACCGTCAGGTACATTAGGAAACTTGAAAAGAGCGGCGTAAGTTCTTCAATCATTTCCAAATCACTTGAAACTCTTGGAGCAGGTGAGCTTGGCAAGCTTGTTAAAATAGCCGCAGGCGGTTTTGGTGATGATGTACTTGAGAAGATTTTACTTAATAAGGGTGTATTAAGTACGGTCAGTGCCGGAAGTATTATCAGAGTCTTAAAAGGCACTGCAAATAATGCTGATGAAGTATTAAAGCTGTTCTCAAGATATGGCGAACATGTCAATGACTTCTTCCTGCTGTACGGTGACGACGTACTGGGCTTCATGATTGCCCATGGTGACGACGGCTACAAGATAATATCCACATATGGCCACGACGCCATGATAGTGGTCAATGAACTTAAGGATGCGGCATTTGATTTCATAAAGAGCTATGCAGATGACGGAATCAGGTTTATAGTAACATACGGTGATGAAGGTTATAAACTGTTCACTGCATACGGCGATGATGTCATAAGGATTGCCGCAGCCTACGGAGACGACGGCATAAAACTTGTCACAAAACACGGTAAGAGTGCGATAGACATAATCAATGATTCGGGCGAAACCGGAGTGCAGGCTCTCATAAAGCATGGCAGCAAATACATTGAATACACCGGAAAGTACAGTGACTTTGCGGGTGCATATGCCAAGTATGGTGATGCGGCGTTTGAAGCATTTGATAAGTATGGTGATGACGCGTTAAAGTATCTTGAGAGTGGTAGTGCTTCCATCAAGAACAATCTGATTAATCAAATTAAAGATATCAGAGGAAAAATGCCAACTACCAATTTAGCTAAACGTGGAAATATGGCAGTGGCAGAGGTTGATATTCCTGGTATTAAAGATAATTTTGTGGCTCACAGTAAAATAAATTCAGAATTTGATAAAGGAGCAGATGTGGCAGATTTTTCTTATCTGAAACCAGAGAATGAGAGAATTTTTACTACATATGTGGATGACCAATACCCGAGATATCATGATACGGAGGCAAAAATTCTAGAAGATATTGCATCGCAAATAACAGATTCAAATGTTAGTGGAACAATAAATCTGTATTCCGAATTACCTTGTTGTCAGAGTTGTTCTAATATTATTTTGGAATTTAGAAGAAAGTTTCCTAATATTAAACTTAATGTATATGTAGAATAGAGAGGTATATAATGATTTTTGAATATGATGAATTAAAAGAATGTGTAACAGAAGATTTTGAGCGATTTTATGATATGGGATTTAATGAAAAGCAGATTTTTCCTGCTATTTTAAATGAGTATGAACATGGAGAAGATTATTGTCAGTTAGAAAATATATGTGTTCATATTTTTATAGCTTTAAACTATTTAGAAAGAGGAATCAAGTTTGATGATATAGTGGAAAAATTGGATGCTTTAATGGAAAATGAAATGGAGGAGGATATAAAGGATGAGTTAGGAAACCAATATACAAAATTTATTGAAGATATTTTAAGAATAAAAGGGAAAATATAATATTGCTTTAAACTGTACCCCAGATAATGGACAGTAAAGAATAGAGAAAACCTATTCTTAGGACACCAATAAATAGATTTATAAATGCTTTAATTTCAAAGAGAATCCCGATGAGTGGACAGGGTTAAAATAGAAAATCCCATGTTTCGGACAGATTTATCTTTTTATAAGTAGAGCGTGTGATATACTCAAAGTAGGATTCAGGAGGACACACGCATGAACCGGAACAAGTTCACCAAACGAGAAATTCAGTTGATTAGAAACAACCCATACACCTACAAGGTGACGGAGTCTCAGATTTTTTATACAAAGGAATTCAAAGAAGAATTCTGGCGAAGATACCAAGCAGGAGAATCCCCAAGAGCTATTGTAGAGGCGCTTGGATATGATCCTGATATGTTGGGGCAATATCGTATCAATGGCTTGCAGATAAATATACAGAAGCAGGCGCAGCGACCAGAAGGGTTCACACAGGGAAAAGGACGTCACAAAGGTCGTAAAGCTGAGCTCTATGCTGTTGATAATAATCCAACAGATGAGACCATAATAAAGATGCAGCATGAACTATTGTATCTGCGTCAAGAGGTAGAGTTTTTAAAAAAAATTACTTCAATCAAAGATACAAAGAAGTGAGGGCTGCGCTTATGGGAAAAGCAGCTCCGCTGTTTGAGATAATCTATCAGACAGCACAGGATGAGAAGAATGATTTAAGCGTTGAAACGCTATGTGATATAGCAGGAGTATCGAGGTCTGGGTATTATGCCTGGTTGGCAGCGATACCCGACAGAGCAAGGCGTGAAGCTGAAGATCAGGCTGATTTTAAATTAATCCTTATCGCTTATAACAAGCGTGGATATACAAAGGGAGCAAGAGGTATATATATGTGCCTGCTCCACATGGATCCGCCAATCATAATGAATCTGAAAAAAATTAGGCGGTTGATGAAAAAATACCATCTCTACTGTCCAGTGAGGAGAGGCAATCCTTACAGACAAATGCAAAAAGCAATCAAGACAAGCAACTATGCAGACAATCTTCTGATGAGGGAGTTTGAATGCTATGGTCCGAGAATGGTGTTGCTGACAGATATAACGTATATTCCTTACAATGGAACATTTGCTTATCTATCGGTGATTTTGGATGCGTTCACAAAGCAGGTTTTGCCTTATGTTTTGAGCGAATCATTAGAAGTTGATTTTGTAAAAGAGACGGTAGAAATCCTTGTAAGAGATCATGGAGTTGATTTACACAAGGAGACCATAATTCATAGTGATCAAGGTGCACACTACACCAGCATTGCATTTATTAAAATCATTAAAGATAGTGAAATCAGACAGTCAATGTCTCGAAGGGGGAACTGCTGGGATAATGCTCCACAGGAAAGCTTCTTTGGACATATGAAAGATCATCTGATGGAGCGAATTGAGGATGCAAAGAAATATCGGCAGATAAAGGATGCTATTGACGATTACATGGATTATTACAACAATGAGCGTTATGTATGGGATTTGGCATACCTTTCACCAAATGAGTATTACAAGTTTGTGATGACAGGCAAGTATCCGCTTGATATACCAAATCCACCCAAGCCACCGGTCATAGAAAAACAACCAGAGGAGCTTGGAAAGAAGAAGGATTCTGATGCAGAGAAATCTGTTGATGATAAATGTAGTTAAAAAATAAAGAAAGAGGATATCACAAGCAAGGCTTATGCGGAGGCAACTCTACTTATTAGTGTCCTTGACTTGGGGTACAGTTTACTTGCAGTTGATATTATTAATTTAATAGCGTATAAATTTATATATAGATACAACTGTAACCAAAACTTGATTTTGTTGTTTATTATATGTATATATCGCACTGTTCTCATAATATTTGTATGTTGTGAGAATGGTGCGTTTCCTTTGCATAAGGATAATAAAAACAGTTAAACGATTATCCAATTGAGGGCTTGAAAGAAGTTATAGTAGTACATAATGGAAGTGTACAGTCAATATATCCCTAGGAGGTCAGGAAAATGTCAATATGTGTTTATGGAAGAATAAAAAGAAAATGTATTAATGAAGATTTGTTAGAAGGATTTCTTGTAGAATTCTTTTCACCTGAAAGTGATATTATCAGAAAAAACAATGAAAAGTGTGTAATATATGAAGGCATAAGTAATAAAAATAAAGTATCAATATCGTTTATAAGTGAAAAGAAACCACCATATAATATATATGATTCTAATATTATCAATGATGAATTTGAATACATACAATTAATAATATTTGAGATAGATAAGGAAGAAGCTACTATCGATAATTACAAGGAAATTATAAATTTTTGCATTTTTTTGAAAGAAAAAATAGACAGTGACATATTAGTTACATCAGATGTACATGATGATATATGTTTATTGGAAGGAACAAAGGTAATTTTGTCAAAAGATATATCTTTTGACTCTAGAAAAATAATACAATAACTTTGTAAAAATGACGTATATTGTGATGTAAGGGATAGAAAAGTTTTTCTGTAAATGAAAAATTATAAGGTTTTGCGTATTTCATATGCGTGATATAACGCACTCTTAGTAAAATGGTGCAAATGGGTGCGTTTTTTATGAAAATATTATTGTAAACTGTAAGTGTTTTCTATAATATTTAGTTTTAACAAGCGGTATTTCAGACATAATAGCCGCAGGCGGTTTTGGTGATGATGTACTTGAGAAGATTTTACTTAATAAG
>JBJEOB010000091.1:0-2380 GCA_051880495.1 Lachnospiraceae bacterium | reverse complement strand
AAATGTTTAACTAATAAATCGAGATCCATTTTTATTTGGATTTCAACTGGAAAATTTATTATGACAGATCTGTAAACATCAATTCCGGTTCTCCATAAAATACCAAAGATTCTTTGTTATGCAGGAGGAACATTTTTTCGAATGGGTTAGCACTGTTTTCTGCTTTTTTGATAGCTTCGTCAAAATAATTCAACATCTCCGACTTTGACTGATTGAAATTATTTCCCGAGATAAAACATTTTAGACCAGATAATGCACAATTTACGAACACACTATCATCTCCAGAAAAGCGAATTACATCATTGTAGCCCACAAATAAAGAAAGGCCAATCCGACACAACTCAGGCAAAAGCCCCTGGGCACATGAACAGGAGATGGCATACAGCCCTTTCCCTTTGAATGCATAGTTGGTTGTCCTTGCTGATAGTACTTCATTCCCATCTTCATTGACAATTGAATCGTAAGAGCCGTGAGATGCAAGAATACATAAGGAGTGGTGTTCCATCTCTGATATTACATCTCTTTCTACCAGTTCATTACCTGTTTTACTTTCATAATGTATACTGGAATCCAAACACAATTGTCGGACCTCATCAGCGCAGCTCTGAAAAAAGCTATGAGTAATATCGTATGGGTTGGAATTATACGCAACAAGTATGCTATTCATCTTCTTTGCCATTCAACTGATAGATGTAGAACTGATTAATCATTTGCTCAAATAAGTGACCAATTTCTGTTTGCAGCCTCAATTCTATTAAAATCTGTTCCCAAGTATATGATGAACCTGACAATTGTCGAAAAGCGATCTTGTTTTTGTCCTCAGGATGGCGAACTAACCAGCGCTCTAGCACACAGTCAAAACGAGAACTCCAGTATTGCGTAATTCGATGGATTAAAGTGCAGGCATCTTCAACACTACCGTTATTTCTGTCATAGAACCAAATGAAATCCTCATTGATCATAGCAGCTATATCACGGCCATCAATTTGCTTCAAATTATTAGCAGACATCATTACAATATATAAGAGTGATGTCTTCTTGCGAATCTCTTTAAGAATATCTATTCCTTGCCTAGTATAGCCGTCAAATTTGCAGTCTACAAAGGCGATAAGTTGACTGTTTATATTATCAATAATATAATTCAGACCTTTATCTGGATCTATGAAAACAGCTATTTCTGCATCTGGAATCTTTTTTCCAATGGCACGAACAAAAGCATCCGCAGTGCCATCCTTCATATTATCATCAATGAAAACCAATTTAAACCCCATAACTTGTTATCTTTTAAACGGCAACTCAACCCTTATCGTTGAACCTATATTCCCAAACTCGCTATCAATAACTTTAACGCTACCTTTAAGTGATTCAACTCTTGTTTTAACAATATACAAACCGATTCCTGCTCCTCCATCCTCTTCAGTCGTAGTATTATAAATTCCAAACACCCAGTTCCTTTTCTCTACAGGAATTCCACATCCTGTATCCGACACATTAATTTGAAGATTATCCTGATCAACGCTGACAGAACATTTTATTATCTTACTAGATGTATTTCTGACGGCCTTAATTGAATTATCAATCAAGTTATTGAGAATGTCTCTGAAAAAGACTTTATTAGTGTCTTTCAATACTATTTTGCCAGGTATTGATAATTCTGCATTAATTCCTTGCGCGCTAAATATGGATGAATAACTGGAAAAAATCTCTTTCACAGTTAATGAGAAATCAACTTCTTCCAATAGGAGATTTGCTTGAGAATAACTGAGCATATAATCAATTACCTTATTCAGAGTCTTGAACTCATCGTACATGTCATGAGCATACTTGGTGAAAATCTCTTCTTCTTCCGGATTAGGAAAGAACAGATTAAAATACTCGACTTTATCTCGAATTTTGTTCAATGTCGTACGCACGGCATGAGTAATATGAATAGCATACTCTTGCATAGACATTATACTGAGGTAAATATTCTCTTTTCTGGTAAACTCTTCCTGAGTCTGTTTCTGCTCGGTAATGGCCTGTTTAACTACTGCGCCCGTTTTTTTGGCCTGTTCAATTGCTGGGGACAGATGTTTTTTTAATTCAGGATTCTTCTGAGAAATTGTCTCAATAGTAGAGATAAATGACTGTATGCTATCACCTGCATTTTCAAGTGAATTATTGTTCTCTTTTCTTTTTTCTTTTCTGGAATATACCTTGTAATCCTGCAGTGCAGACAGTTGAAGAATAATAAATTCCTTTAGGTCTCGATATTCTTGGTTGTCTACAAAATCCTGCCTGTTGGTTGCATCAATTATCATCGGATTGCCATCTCGAGTAATATCTACGATGCCAATTAATTCTCTGGAACTTACACGGCTGAAAATATCTTGCCATAGAC
>JBJEOB010000090.1:0-2423 GCA_051880495.1 Lachnospiraceae bacterium | reverse complement strand
GTGAAATCAAAAATGAAAAGGACCGGTGACGGTTTTTCTAATCAAAAGTAATTCGATTAACTGTTTCTCTATCTAGTTTCTTGATTACTTCAGTTAGTAACTTAACTGTGTTTTCATAGTCATCGCGATGCAATAGTGCAGCGTGTGAGTGAATGTAACGAGTGGCAATCGCAATGGATAGAGCAGGAACTCCATTGGCTGTTACATGTATGCTTCCGGAATCTGTTCCTCCGCCAGGTATTGCATCAAATTGATATGGAATGCCATGCTCATCAGCAATATTCGTCACGAAGTCACGCAAGCCTTTATGAGAAACCATACTTGCATCATATAGCACGATGCCTGGACCTTTTCCTAGCTTGCCCATCGCTTCTTTATCGGTAACCCCCGGAGTATCTCCGGCAATGCCGACATCAACTGCAAATGCGATATCCGGCTGTACTTTAAATGCGGATGTTTTTGCTCCACGCAGGCCTACTTCTTCCTGTACAGTACCAACACCATAAACAACATTCGGATGGCTTTCCTGTTTTAAATTCTTCAGAACATCAATGGCAATCGCACAGCCGATGCGGTTATCCCACGCTTTTGCCAAAAGCATTTTCGGATTGTTCATCACTGTAAATTCAAAATATGGAACGACCATATCTCCCGGACGAACTCCCCATTCTGTCGCTTCCTCACGTGTAGAAGCACCAATATCAATAAACATATCTTTTATATCTACCGGCTTTTTACGGGCTTCCGGAGATAAAATGTGCGGTGGTTTTGAACCAATAACGCCTGTGATTTCACCTGACTTAGTCACGATTGTGACACGTTGGGCAAGCATAACTTGAGACCACCAGCCACCGACGGTTTGGAAATAAACAAATCCTTTTTCATCGACACGGGTAACCATGAAGCCTACTTCATCCAAATGGCCTGCTATCATAATTTTCGGACCATTTTCTTCACCCGTTTTTGTAGCGATCAAGCTGCCCAATCCATCTGTGCATACTTCATCAGCATAGGGTGCGATGTATTTCGTCATAACATCACGAGCCTCTTTTTCATTGCCGGGTATAGCTTTTGCATCTGTTAAATCTTTTAGCATATGTAAAGTTTCATCTAATTTAGTCATTCATTTGCCTCCCGAATAGAATCTAATACTGATTTCATTATATACGAAGCTGTTAATGCGTGCACAATTTCAACTTGTAAATAACAGTATTTTCTTGCTATTTACTCAAAGCTTTCCACAATCTCTTCAAGTTCAAAACCTAACATGTTACCAAGCTGTAAATATTGCATTAATAGCGCTTTGTATAGGACTGCAGATTTTTTCACTCTAAATAAAACAACAGCTTCTAGCACCTGCATCAGGTGATTAGACAATTCGCCGCTTACTTTCAGGTGAGAATAGTCATCTAGCCACTCTGTTTCAAAACCTAAGTCTTCGCCCAATATTAAAATAGATTGAATCCCTGCCACATATTCTGCGAGAATTGTCTCTCGAGATATTGAGCCCTTTCCTTCACCCTTTTGTACTCTTTCAATTACGTCTGCAAGCTTAGCTAACACAATCATAATATGAAGATATTTGTATTCAGATACATCTTTATGATCTATAGGTTGATTCCGCACAGTCTTCACATCAGTTATTTTTGTTATATTCATGTCGCCCCTCTTTTCTAAATGAATTTGCAAACGAAATTTCAGGCAAATATTTTAAGACATTCCGAAACTTTAGGTGTTATCATTCGTAAAGAAGTTTACAATCTTTCTACCAGAGGTGTATATGATGTTATTTTTAATTTGTTTGGTCAGTTTGATTTTTCTTGCTCTATTATATATAACCATAAAATATATAAATAAACCGATTAGAAAACTAAAAGCCGCCCAAAGAAGGAAAGCGTTCTATATGTTAGATGATCCTGCAGATGTAAGAAGAAATTTTTTCATAACGTATAAGGGATTTCTTTTTGAGGGAGAAAAATATCCTGATCATAATTCTGAGGTTGTATCGATTTTTATATGGCAGCATAACCATACTGAAAAGGAAAATTCCTGTCAGGAGGAAATTCTTGAAATAGAAAAAAGAATATCTCGGCACTATCCCGCAGCAAGAATCGATTGGAAAAGCGCCGATCCGAGTTCTTAATCCATTTCACAACAATAAAGCCAGAACCACAATTTGCACTGCTGATATAAGCGGAAAGCCTACTTTAAAGAACAGGTGCTTTGTTTTGTGGCGGAAATAATACATTCCTAACGTCCCCCCAGTAGCTCCACCTATCAGAGCAAAAAACAAAAGTGTAGATTCTGGGATACGCCATTGCTTTTTCCTCGCTAAATGCTTATCTCTTCCCATGATTGCAAAACCGATGATATTTACTACGATCAAATAATAGTATACTAATTCCATCAAAACATCCCCCTTT
>JBJEOB010000089.1:0-2445 GCA_051880495.1 Lachnospiraceae bacterium | reverse complement strand
GAAAGTAAATGGACAAATGATTTTATTGGTAAGGAAGAAATGACAGATGGGAAATAATGTAGTAGTACAGGTAATAGGCTTGATTGGTACGGCACTGTTTTTTATGTCCTATCAATGTAAAAGCAACAAAAATCTGTATAGAGTGCAATTTTTATCATATCTTTTTTATACCACTCACCTGATTTTATTAGGAGCTATAACAGGCGGGATCAGTTACATAATAAATGGGATTCGTTCTTTTTGCCTTGGGAGTAAGATAGATTTCTTGCGCAGCAGGAAAATGTGTGTCATTATTTGCATGTTGCAACTTATGACACTTATTATTACGTGGTCAGGATGGCTGTCACTTTTGCCGGTTGCAGCGAATATTGCATCAACGATCGGTGGATATACACATAATGCACGTAAAATACGAATTGCTGGAATGTTTGTTAATTCCCCATTGTGGATCATATATGATATTATTGTCGGTTCATGGGCGGGGATTCTGGATGAACTTGTCAGCGAAGGATCTATGATTATCTCCATTGTCCGCTATGGCTGGAAGGAGCTTGACAAGGTGAATTCATAATTTCCAGGAACATGTGTGGTTTTTAGTGGACAGACGAATGTTTCAAACAGATGTTTTGAGTGTAGGAGCGTGTTAAAATGCCATTAAAGATAGTAAGAAATGATTTAACCAAAATGCAGGTGGATGCGATTGTAAACACTGCAAATGAAGAACCAATCTATTCTTCCGGCACAGATACGGCTGTTTATAAAGCAGCAGGAGAGGAAGAACTTCTTAGGGAAAGAAGAAAGATTGGATATATGAATGAAGGAGAGGTTGCCATTACTCCAGGGTTTGGACTTCCGGCAAAATATATCATCCATGCAGTCAGTCCACGTTATATTGATGGGACATTTGACGAAGAGAAAAAATTGCGTGATTGTTATAGAGAAAGTCTCCGTCTGGCATCGGAATATCACTGTAAAAGTATTGCCTTTCCGCTGATTGCGACGGGTAGTTTTTGTTATCCGAAAGAAGAAGGTATGCGCATTGCATTGGATGAAATCAATGCATTTCTGATGCAACAGGAAATGCTGGTGTATCTTGTGGTTTTTGATACAGAGGCGACACGGCTTGGATTGAATTTGTATCCAGATCTGGAAGAATATATTGATCACAATTATGTATATGAAAAGCAAAAAGAAGAGTACTGTGAGTGCATAAGGAACGAATCTGTATGCGAACCCAGTATTATGGCAGTTGACGGTTACTTTGATTTTCTGGAAGAAAATGAATCGGCCTTAGAAGAGAGAATGCAGCATATGTCGGATACATTTCAGGAATATCTGATGTATTTGATCAGTTCCAAGAAACTTACTAATTCAGAAGTTTATAAGAGAGCAATTGTTACAAAGCAGTTGTTTTCAAAAATCAAATTGAATCCGAATTATCATCCGGATAAAGCAACCGCCATGAGACTTTGTGTGGGCGCAAGACTCAGCCTGGATGAAACAAAAGATTTGCTGGCGAGAGCAGGATATGCCTTATCGCCATGTGATAAGAGAGATATCATTTTTTCGTTTTTCATTGAACATGAAGTGTTCGATATGATTGAAATAGATATAGCGTTAGAAGAACATGGATTACCGTGTTTTATCGAGTAATTACGAGGTCGCCGTAGATGCGACCTCATTTTTTTAGACTTATGATATAGTAACCCCAGAAACAAAACTAAGTTTACGGAGGTAAGGATCATGAGAAAAAATTTAACAGAAATCGTTTTTATTTTAGACAGAAGTGGATCAATGAGAGGATTAGAAGCAGACACAATTGGCGGGTACAATTCATTGATTGATAAGCAGAAACTGGAAGAGGGAGAGGCAATTGTTTCCACAGTTCTCTTTGATGACATGCAGGAAGTGTTACATGACAGAGTAGATATTCAGAAAATTGCTCCGATTACAGAAAAGGAATACTATGTTCGTGGATGCACAGCTCTGTTAGATGCAGTTGGCGGCGCAATTCACCACATTGGAAATGTTCACAAATATGCGAGAGAAGAAGATAGACCAGAGAAAACACTGTTTATTATTACAACAGACGGAATGGAAAATTCCAGTCACAGATATACGTTTGATAAGGTGAAGAGAATGGTTGAAAGGCAGAAAGAAAAATACGGATGGGAATTCTTGTTCCTGGGGGCCAACATTGATGCAATTGAAGTAGCCGGACGCTTTGGAATCAACGCCGATCGTGCTGTGAATTATGAATGTGACAGCAAAGGGACAGAAGTGAATTACCGGGCACTTAGTAAAGCGGTAAGCAGAGTCAGAGTTTGCGAATACAGCGAAATGGAAGAAGCTTTAGGCACATCCTGGAAAGCTGAGATTGAAGCAGATTATAAGAAGAGACATAGACGATAAAATATAGTGGGTGGTGATAGCATGAAAAGAAAT
>JBJEOB010000088.1:0-2445 GCA_051880495.1 Lachnospiraceae bacterium | reverse complement strand
AAAGGATCGCGTATCCGGATTTGAAAAATTCGCGTATGGATGCGGAGAAATCTCTACAAATATTGTATTTACGATTTCTACCAGCTTGCTTGTAATGTTTTATACTGATGTTGCTCATGTATCTGCTGCTGTAATTGGAATGATTATTGCAATCTCTCAGGTATTTAATGGTGTTTCCGATATTATGGCAGGATTTATCGTAGACAGGACACGTTCCAAGTACGGACGTGCCCGTGTATGGATGCTTAGAATGTCTATTCCATATGCGATTGCAGCTGTGCTTTTGATGACAGTTCCTCAGATTGGAACATTTGCTCAGGCGATTTACATTTTTATTACATATAACTTAATGCTTACTGTTGTATATACTTTGTTCCAGCTTCCTTTTGCAACGACAATGACATATATGACACGTGATCAGTCTGAACGTGCAGGTATTAATATTATCCGTATGGCTATGAGCCCAATTGGAAATATTCTTGTTACACTTTTATTCACAAGAATCCTTAATATGATGCCGAATGGCGGAATGTCTTCGCAGAAAAACTGGATCATACTGACTGCAATCTATGCTTTTGGGGCAGCATTCATGATGTTATTCTGTTTTGCATGTGTTCGTGAGCGAGTAGAAGTTATCGATGATGTAGGTGGTGAAAAAATTCCGCTGAAGAAAGCGATTCCGGCATTATTTAAAAATAAATATTTTATCATGCTTTTCCTGTATTTTGTGTTTTTTGCAATGTATCAAACATTCTCAGGAACAATGGCATCCTATTATTGCAAATGGATTGTAGGAGATACGAATATTATTGGTAATGTAAATACTGCTTGTTATGGTATTACAGTTTTTGCTACATTGGCTCTTGGAAAGGTTATGCATTTGATGAGCAAAAGAAACTGGTGTATTTTGGGAGCATTATTTATCATTGCGGGATCATTGATTCTTCTTGTCAGCCCACAGAATGTCGCACTTGTAACATTTGGCGGTCTTTTAAGAGGTATTGGTATGACACCGATTCTTGGTATGATCTTTACAATGATTGCAGATGCGATTGAATATGGACAGTGGAAAACTGGTTTGCGTACAGCTGGTGCAATTCAGTCTGCTACAACATCCGGACAAAAGTTTGGGCAGGGAATCGGATCAGCACTTATTGGATTTATCATGCAGAATACAGGATATGACGGAACTCTTGAAGTACAGTGCGATACGGCACTTGCCACAATTCAAAACCTGTTTATCTATGGAGTAACTGCTTTGGCAATTATTATGATTGTGATTCTGTTGTTCTATAAACTTGACAAAGAATATCCAACTATTATGAAAGAACTTCTGGAAAGAGAAGAAAAACAGAAGGCAAAAATGAAATAAATCATAAAGAATCTGCAGTGATTTTTCTGCAGATTCTTTTCATGTCCAAAAAAAGGTGATACAATAAATGAAAGAGTTCGTGCTCGTATATTAGAACTTGGAGGAGAAAAGACAATGGGAGTAACGATTAAAGAAATTGCGCAGATGGCGGGAGTTCACAGGTCTACGGTAGATAAGGTGCTGCATAACCGTCCCGGTGTCAGTGATTCTGTCAGACAACGTATTCAGAAGATTATTGATGAATGCCATTATGAGGCAAATCCGATTGGGAAAGCCTTGCAGATGCAGGATAAAATATTGCACATCCGCGCAATTATGCTGGAAGTTGATGCCTATCCTTTTTTGAAAAAAGGAATTGAAGAAGGACTTAAGAATTATACATCTTTTCAATTGGAAATAGATTATCAGATGATAGAGTATTCCAATGTAGAAGCTCAGGTAATTGCCTTGCAACAATGTATGGGAGCAAAATTGGATGGAATTATTTTAAGTCCGATTAATACACCTAGAATCGTAGAAAAAATAGATCAGTGTATGGCAGCAGGCATCCCTGTTATTACTGTAAATACTGACATCAAGGGAAGTCAAAGACTTTGTTATATAGGACAGGATGGATTTAAAGCCGGATGTGTTGCTGGAAGACTTATGGGTGAATTTTTGCAGGGAAAAGGAAAGGTTGCTGTTTTTACGAGTGACAGTGACGACCATCAGTCTTTCCCGTTTGGAACCCGTGAAGGGGGATTTCGCAAAGTTGTGACGGAAAAATATCCGGAGCTTGAAATATTGCCCAGTATTTATACAAAAGAAAAATCATCGATTATTCGTCGTGAAATGCATTGCCTGTATGAAAGAATACCTGATCTGGCAGGTGTGTTTATCACTTGCGGTGGGGTGAAAGCTGTTGGTGATGTAATCGAAGAGTGTAACATGAAGAAGGTTAAACTCATATGTTTTGAAAAATATCCTGAGATTCAGGAATTGATTATGAATGATACTGTAACTGCAACAATAGACAGTGAAATAGAAGAGCAAGGAAAGAGAGCAGTAGAGACGCTTTTGGATTATTTGATCTA
>JBJEOB010000087.1:0-11244 GCA_051880495.1 Lachnospiraceae bacterium | reverse complement strand
TATTTAAAAGCCAATCCCCATGAGCCCCTCGCACAAAAACTCATGGGAATTCCTTATATCCAGCCAATTCCCATTACCCCAGCATAATAAAACTCATGGGACAGCTTATTTAAAAGTCAATCCACATGAGTCTCTCGCACAAAAACTCATGGGAATTCTTTCTATCCAGTCAATTCCCATTACCCCAGCATAATAAAACTCATGGGAATTCTTTCTATCCTGCCAATCCCCATTACCCCAGCACAATAAAACTCATGGGACAGCTTATTAAAAAGTCAATCCCCATGAGCTAGTGTCAAAAATCACATAAAACCTCATAAACTTTTTATGCATTTACAGCATATTAACCGTAAAGACGGCGATGCCAAGGATTACAAGCACTGCGCCGGTAACACGGTTAAGGACAATGTTGGATGCCTTGTTGGCAAGTTTTGCAGCAATTCTTGCCCAGATGAGGGTGCTTAACACACAGAAAACGAGGACGGGAATATCCGGCATCCCGCCGATTACGAAATGACTTACTGAACCCGTAAATGCTGTAAAAGCCATTATGAAAACACTCGTTCCGACTGCGGTCTTAAGCTCATATCCGAGGACACTTGTAAGAACCAGAAGCATCATCATACCTCCGCCTGCGCCCACAAAACCGCATATAAAGCCTACCATTGCACCGCATAACAGAGAACGGATTGCCTTTTGTCGCGGGGTTGCCTCTGTGAAGCTTTTCTTAGGCTCCATAACCGGCTTGACAATGAATTTAATTCCAAGCAGGAAAGTCATGACAACCGAAAAACCACCCATTGTTGTGCTTGGCACAAGACTTGAAACGTAACTTCCGACCATTGTAAATGTCAGGACAGCTGCCATCATGATGAGTCCGTTTCTCACATCAAGATTCTTATTCTTATGGTATGTATATGCAGAAACTGCGCTTGCAAGCACATCACTTGACAATGCTATTCCGACCGCCATGTATGGCTCCATATCAAGAAATGCAATAAGCATCGGGCTGATGACCGCCGCTGCACTCATACCGGCAAAACCGGTTCCAAGTCCGGCACCGATTCCTGCAATAAAGCAAATAATAAATTTATATAACATAGCAAACCTCCGGATGTTTATTTAGCTTCAACTGTTCCAAGTACATAGTTGACAAACTGCTGAGCCGTTCTTCCGGATATACCGCCATGACTCAATTCCCATTTATTTGCTTCAGCACACAGTTCCTCATTCGACATGGTAACACCGGCTTTTCTTGCCAGTTCGATGACAATGTTAAAATATTCCTTCTGACTAGGTCTTGAGAAATTGATTGTAACGCCGAAACGATTTACCAATGAAAGCTTCTCCTGCATTGTATCCGAACGATGCATTCCCTCATTCTGTTCGACATCATTTCTGTCATTCCATGTTTCCTTAATAAGATGCCTTCTGTTGGATGTAGCGTAAATAAGGATATTTTCAGGCTTTGTCTCAACGCCGCCCTCAATAACGGCTTTCAGGAACTTGTACTCTATTTCAAATTCTTCAAATGAAAGGTCATCCATATAAATGATAAACTTGTAGTTGCGGTTCTTTACGCTTGCAATAACATTGGAAAGATCCTTGAACTGATGCTTGTAAATTTCAATCATGCGAAGACCCTGGTCATAGAATTCATTGACAATTGCCTTGATGCTTGTCGATTTACCCGTACCGCTGTCGCCAAATAAAAGAACATTGTTAGCCTTACGTCCCTCAACAAATGCCTTTGTATTATCAACCAGCTTCTTTTTCTGGATTTCATAGCCGACGAGGTCATCAAGCATAACCTTTTCCATATTGTTGATTGGAAGGAATTTAATGGTATTGTTGTCTCCGGATGCAATACGGAATGCCTTGTTAAGTCCGAACATGCCAACGCCGTAGTCTTTGTAAAATCCGGTTACCTTATTGAAGAAATCTTCTTCATCCTGCGACTGCGATAACGCAAGAGACAGCTTAAGAACCTTCTCGCTTACATTTTTGTTGTACATAAGCTCAGGCTTAACAATAGCCTTGTAATTGGATATACGTGAAAAGCAGTCTATATCAAGTGCCTTCTCAATCTCTGAAAAATCATAATTGAAAAGCTCGAGAAATGCCTTAAAATCATTTTTTGCGAAATAATTTACACTGCCGTCGTTGGCACCTATCTTCTCACATGTGATGCTGAACGGATTTTCATCCGTAATAAGTAAAAATGTCAGATAACTCTGCCAGAGATTTCTGTCAAAACCATAATCGGTTGCAACAATAAGAAGTCTTTTTATCTGCCTGTAGATTCTTGTCCTTAATTCCTCACTGTTATATTCACCTGATGCAAAATCGCGCATCACACTGCTAAGCTCCATAAGTATGGAATCCTTCGGCATATCTCCATACATGAGCAGTTTTGAAACAATATTATGCATAATTTACCTCTCCATTAATGCGCTTTATCTCTTCCGAGATCTTCATTTAGTTTTTCGATGTATGGTTCAGGATTATCCTCCATCTTCATAAAGAAGTCAAATGCCATTAAAACCAAACTTTCTTCATTACATTCTTTTTCAATTTTTCCTCTGTCAAGATAACGAAATATGTAATTGAGGCGCTGCCAGACATAGCAGTCCAATATGTTGTACCCTTCAATCTTATACTTACCTGAAAGCTCATGGTGATCAACATAATATTCAAATTCCCTGTAAATGCCCGGATGCCTCATAAATTCCTGCCATATTTCATCGGCGTATGTTTCACTAAGCCCGGCATAGCTGCCAAGCTTATTCAGAAACTCCATCACTTTAATTTTGCTTGAATCAAAAATTATATTCGCCATTCCATATACCTTCTTTTGTCCAAATCCTTCCATTCAAACAGACCGTTCTCCAGTGTCATGTAACTGTTTGGACTGTTTTCCTTCGGGATAGAAACCGAACCCGGATTCATATAAACGTAGCTGTCATGCCGGATACATTTGGGAACATGAGTATGTCCATTTAACAAAATGCAGTCCCCGGCAATTGGCGGAACATTATTTTCATTGTAAATGTGTCCGTGGGTTGCAAATATATTTACATTGTCATACACAAGATATGCATATTCGGCCATGATTGGAAAATCAAGCACCATCTGGTCAACCTCTGTATCGCAGTTTCCCCTTACACACAGCAGCTTTTCTTTAAGCGGATTTAACATTTCAATCACTTTTTTAGGCTCATATCCCACAGGGAGGTCATTTCTTGGACCATGATACAAAATATCGCCTAAAATAAGCAGCCTGTCCGCCTTCTCTTCCTCAAAATCCGCAAGCAGCTTTTCGCAGTAAAATGCCGAACCATGTATGTCAGATGCAATCATTAGTTTCATTGTACTTCTCCTTAATCTGTAAAAAAATACATACTACAGCTTCAGAAAATCTTCAATTTCTGCCTTTGAGACAAGTCCAATACTCGTCTTTACAAGCTCTCCGTCCTTAAAAACAAGAAGCGTCGGTATGCTCATTATCCTGTATTTCACACAAAGCTCCGGCTGTTCATCAGAATTAATCTTATAAAATGAAGCCTCCGTATGCTCTGCACTTACAGCCTCAATTACAGGTGAAAGCATCTGGCACGGTCCGCACCAGTCCGCATAAAAATCAACAATTGTAATTCCTTTACTGTCTAATACCTTACTCTGAAAATCATTATTTGTAATATGCTCAATTGCCATCTCTAATTCTCCTTTGATAATTTTTTATTTACATCAGTCCTTAAAAGCTTATAAATAACTGCTGCCATAGGAACGCCGAAAAGCATTCCCGGAATTCCGAGAATTCCGCCGCCTATCGTTACTGCAACGAGCACCCACATACCCGGAAGTCCGATTGATGTACCTACTACCTTTGGGTAAATGAGATTATTTTCAAGCTGCTGCAAAATAACAATATAAACTATGAAAAGCAATGCCTTCATAGGACTTATCGTACAAATCATAAATGCACCTACAATTGCACCGATATAGGCACCTGCCACAGGAATCAATGCCGTAACACCGATAACTGCGCCCGTCATTCCTGCATAAGGGAATCTGAAAATCATCATTCCAAGGGCACATAACACACCAAGAATCATCGCTTCCGTGCACTGTCCAACTATATAGCTTCTGAAAGTATCATCCGCTACATTAAGAAAATATCCCAGTTTATTTCTGAGGCTGTCCTTCATATACGCTTTGGTAAGCTTATTTATCTGTGCAATGGTTCTCTCCTTGTTGATAAGCAGATACATTGCAAAAATAAAACCGATGGTCACCTGTGCAACAAATGAAAACATAGAAGTTGCAATTGAAAATGCTGAAGTCATAACGCCGCCTGCACCTGCAACAACGACATTTATTACATCCTTAATCATTCCCTGCCAGTCAATCTGTGCCGTGTAGACAGATGAGTCAAGGTACGGCTTTATTTCCTCATTGTTTATAACCCATGTATAAATCTTATTAAGTACAACCGGAACCTCTTTCAGAATAAGTTCAAGGCTGGAAATAAACTCAGGTAACACAATGATAAGAACAAGGGCAAGTATTGCCACTACGGTCAGGATTGCAAGAATAATACATACAAACCTGCGTGTTTTAGCTACTATTTTCTTCTTGGATTTAGGAAAATATTTCTTTTCATAAAAGCACATCAGAATATTAATGATATAAGCCATAATAACACCGACAAGCAGCGGTGCTGCGGCAGTTAATCCAAGCATAATCAGGTCTGCAATCGCCGACCAGTAATATATTACAAGAAAAACCGCAAGTGCAATTATACCGAATTTTATATATTTCTTCTTATCTACCATAGTTCCTCCTCCATATTATCACCCTTCTTTATAAGAATATACGGTTCATTTTCCTCTGCTGCTACATTTAACATACCAACCAGTCTCTCGCCATAAAATGGAATATTGTTGTACAAATCCTCCTCATTAAGGATGGTTATCTCAACTTCTTCCGAATATGTAGAAAGCACATCATACAGGGCATCAAGATTGTCCCCGTAATAATCAGGAAGCTCCAGATTATCCCTGAAAATCCGGAATAACTGCTCCCTGTCCGTTATTTCCATGCCGTCAATTACAATTTCTATCATAAATCCATCTCCATAAATTTAATTATACAGCAGTTCAAACGAGCTGTAATGATCTTCAGTATAATAAATCAGTCCGTCATTTGAAAAAACTATCCGCTTGGCACCACGGCTGTTTTCATGAAGTGTATCAATGTCACATTCATAATACACTCTTCCTTCTTCATCGGGCAGCAGCCCTTCATAATTACCAAACTTATCACCGCCGATGCAGGAGCCATAAGAATAGTCATCAAGTCCTCCGCCTGACCATCCTAATGCCTTCGCTTCATTTTTTGTAATAAAATTAGACGGCAGTTTCCCAAAGGTATGAATGTACAGAGCCACATCGTCTTTCGACGTGTATACTCCGGCTTCATCAATCTGTATCACAGGCTGTGCGCCATTCGTCTCTGTAGTTTCTGCCTGTGTTGCATCTGCCTGTGTTGCATCTGCCTGCTTTGCATTATCATAATCCCTGTCAGATGACTTACAGCCTGTTATAGAGAAGACAAGGCATAACAGCAAAACAAATATTAAGTTTTTGACAAATTTTTTCATGTTCCCTCCCTATTTATAACAATGAGGCGGTTAATGCCTCTACATGAAATCTTATATCTTCACCACAATACTGCTTCAGTGCATCCATATTTTCATCCGAATGTTCAATTTCCTTGGAATACAGATGTACAAGCCAGATAAAATCAGGAAGTGGCAATTCACGTTTAACACACCATGAAGAATAGTCAACACAGCGGATTACCAGGGTACTTGCAACTGCAAACTTAATCTTTGTTATAAGGTCATAATCATATACAGTTTTCATGAAATATCTGTATACAAAATAAATCATAATCTGTTCATACTGTATCTGACGGTCTTTAAGGTAGTTGGCAAATTGTCCGGCGCTTTCCTCATCCATTGAAGCATTGTCAGTTATAGCCTTCGCTAAAATAGTGCTCCACTCTTCATTTACTACTTCAAATTCAGAATAAAGTTTTAAGATTTCAGTTCTGTTCTCAAATCCGTCAACATGTTTTTGGGATTTCTTTATCCATTTGGCTGCCTGTCTGTCCTGATAGCCAAAATCCATGTATTTTTCCCGAATCTTCGCAATCTTCTTATATTTTCCCTTGTAGATATATTTCTGGATATCATTTGCAAAAAGCAGAACAACAATCATTCTCCAGATAATATTTTTGTCCCTGTTCTGTAAAATATCATAAACCTGCTGTCTTGCTGCCGTAAGCTGCATATAAAGGTCATAATCTATATCGTTTAAGGATATTTCCTCATTTTCCTCATATTCTTCCCATGTAAGCTTATCTTCATGCGTAAGAATGAGTTCAGAAGCGGTCGGGCACGAAAACGAAATGCCTTTTTCCTTAAGGTCGCCGAAACACTCATAAAACCTCGGAAATTCCGTACATGTCACGCACAAATGCTCCTCGCCGAGTGCCGTGTACAAATCACATAAGTTTTTATCATTTAAGAAACAGCATCTCTTCTTTTCCTTAAGCGTAAATCTGATTCCCTCTTCATCAATAATCGTGTTATCCTTTAATCTTTTGCCAAAATCACCGGTAACAGTCTTATAATATTCCTGTGCTTCTTCATCAACATCGACTTCCCAGCCCGCACAGCAGCTGTCCTTGCAGTCCCCTGCAATACATTTAAAGTCTTTATAATAATCCGGTACCCTGACTCTCATTTCCTAATCCTCACAAAAATATTCCCACAAAACTTTTTCTTTGGTAAATGCTTTAGCCTCCGACGGTGTCAGCAGCTTAATCCAGTCATGACGTTTGGCATGTGTTTCATATTTGCAGCGGTATTCTGCATAAAATGCCGTATCATGTGCCTTAGGCTTATCCCAGTCACTAAATCCCTCTACTTTAATATGTTTACCTATGGTGCATCCCAAAAGAACAGTCTTTGCATATATTCTCCACGGCCTTCCAAGGTATACAGAGCCTTCCGGACAGTCGCCCGTAAAATTACATTTGTAGAATACATAACCGTATCTGTTATCTCTCCATGTACATGCTGCAGCCACATAACCCTTGACGCTTCCCTCATATTTGTCGTCATCCTCAGTTATGTTATATCTTGAAAAAATCTCGCAGTGATCAAAATATGCCGTTGCACCGCCAAAAATAAAATCTATATCTCCTTCAATATAACAATCCTTATAATACTGTCTTGCATTGATTGTATGAAGCTCCGGTGACTGCTCCTCCTCACAGTTAACCTTGCACTCTGTTGTCGGTGCCGTAAAAAGAGTATCCTGACAGCCAATCATCCTGCAGCGGTAAAACTGCATTTTATCTCCATCTGCATACAGCGCAACCGCCTGTCCGAAATCCCTTCCGTTACCTGAATGATTCTTTATGGTAATATCCTTCACAATGATATTCTCACCACAAAGCTTAAGCGTTGCCGTGCGGAATGTTCCGTACATTTTGCCGTCCTCATGCATCTTCTTGGCATAGTCATTATATGTAATTACCGTATGTTCTGCACTTTCGCCCGTAATAGTAACATTGTCCCTTGATAGCTCCAGCTTTTCATTATAAATTCCATTTAAAATATGGATATCAACGTGTCCCTTCATACCCATTGCGATGTCAAATGCCTCTGCAATTGTTTCGCACTGGCCTTTTCCGTACTTTCCAACAACAATTCTGTTCACGATAAAACCTCCGACAAAAAGAACTATGTTTATTATATCACAAGAGTGTGGGAAATAAAGATTAACTTTTTATAATATTTGTGTTATACTTCTTGAAAATATTACAAGCAAGTGGGAGGTTGCGAAACTATTGTAATATGAAATTAAACAAGTTCGTGTGTGCAAATTAAGTGGCAATTGTGAGCCGCCGGTATTTAGGTGCCGTATTTTGGCACCTTATGTACCGCTGCGTGCGAGCATTAGTGCAAACGTGCCACTTAATTGTACACACGAATATGTTTATTGCATAATATAAATAGTTTCGCAACCGCCTAATTGCAAGTGGAGACTTATATGATAAAAAATATCCTGTTCGACCTTGATGACACCCTGTTTGATTTTCACACAGCAGAAAAAATAGCTATCGAAAAGACTCTGAAAATTGCAGGCGTTGTTCCGTCGGAAGAACTGCTTTCCAAATACAGCCGGGTAAATCTTTCACAGTGGAAATTATTAGAGCTTGGCAGACTTACAAGAGACGAGGTAAAGCTTCGCCGTTTCCAGCTCTTTTTTGAAGAAAACGGAATTGATTTCCCGGCAAAGAAAGCTGCTGCGACATATGAACAGCTTCTTGGAATCGGGCACTATTTCATTGACGGTGCGGAAAATATCATCCAAGAGCTTTACGGCAGATACAGGCTTTATATTGTTTCTAACGGAACTCTTTCCGTCCAGACAAGCCGCATTCAAAGCTCCGGAATCGCAAAATATTTCGATAACATATTTATATCCGAGGAAATTGGGTATAACAAGCCTGACAGAGAATTTTTCGACGCCTGTTTCGGGCAAATCAAAGACTTTAAACACGATGAAACAATAATTGTTGGGGACAGCTTAAGTTCTGACATCAAAGGCGGTATTAACTGTGGTATTACAACCGTATGGTTTAACCCAAACCACGCCTTAAACAATACAGACATAAAACCCAGTCATGAAATAGACAAACTCGAGAATCTTTTATCATTACTTGAAAAATTATAGATAATTATGAGGTATAAAAATGAGCGTAAATGGAATTTCCAACAAAAAATTTGAACATATGGACGATATCAAAGCACAGCTTACATCAGTTATTAACGAGCTTCTTTTAGTTGCACGCCTTGAACGTGGCGACATCCTCGTCATAGGATGCTCATCAAGTGAAATTGCCGGTGTAAGGATAGGTACATTTTCCAGCGAAGAAATTGGAAAATGTGTATTTGAAACAGCTTACACGCTGTTAAAAGAAAAAGGCATCTATCTCGCATGCCAGTGTTGTGAGCATTTGAACAGAAGCCTTATTGTTGAAAAATCCTGTATGAAAGAATACCGCCTGACACAGGTAAATGTTGTGCCACAGTTAAAAGCAGGCGGTTCATTTGCAACTGCTGCTTACCTTGGAATGGAAAATGCCGTTGCAGTTGAAAAAATAACGGCGCAGGCAGGAATCGACATAGGTGATACACTCATCGGAATGCATCTTGATGCTGTTGCCGTTCCCGTCCGCACCCAAACTTCATTTATCGGAGATGCGCATGTAGTCTGCGCCAGAACGCGTGCCAAATATGTAGGCGGTGAAAGGGCACATTATGATTCAGCCCTCGAATAGTAACTGTCAGGCGTCACTATTTCACGCTTACCCTTCCGGCAAGAACTTCCTTGTAGTCCGCCAGATTTTTCTGAAGAAGCGCAGGTGTATCAAGATGATACGGGCATTTTGATTTGCATTTGTTACAATGCAGGCAATTCTCAATCTTTGCCATCTTCTCCTGCACTTCCTTCGTAAGCTGTAATTCTGACGGAGAACGTCTTAAAAGAAGCGACATTCTTGCACAGTTATTTATTTCGATTCCGACAGGACAAGGCATGCAGTAACCGCATCCACGGCAGAAATCTCCACATAATTCAGCCCTGTCAGCTTCAATAATTTCCTTTATTTCATCAGTCATCACAGGCGGATTATCCACGTAGCTTAAAAATTCATCCATCTCGGACTCTCTCTGGACACCCCATATCGGAAGTACATTTTCATACAAAGCCTCGAATGCATATGCCGCCGCCGAATTCGTTATAAGCCCTCCCGACAAAGCCTTCATGGCTATAAAACCCATTCCTGCCTTCTCACATTTATTTACAAGCTCAATATCCTCATCCGTTGCAAGATAACAGAAAGGAAACTGCAGTGTTTCGTATAACCCTGAATCAATAGCCTCGTGCGCCACCTTAAGACGGTGATTCGTGATTCCGATATGGCGAATCATGCCTTTTTCCTTTGCCTTACACATAGCCTCATATATTCCTGTACCATCTCCCGGCTTTGGACAGAATGAAGGGTTGTGGAACTGGTAAATGTCAATGTAATCTGTTTTCAGATTATTAAGACTCGTGTCAAGATCCTTCCAGAAATCCTCAGACGTAGTCGCTGCCGTTTTGGTTGCGATAATTACCTTATCACGTATGCCCTCAAATGCAAGACCCAGCTTATGCTCGCTGTCAGTATAAAAACGCGCGGTGTCAAAAAAAGTAACTCCGCCCTCATATGCCTTACGAAGAATTCTTACTGCCTCCTCATCGCTTACACGCTGAATCGGTAATGCCCCAAAACCGTTTTTATTTACGGTAATTCCTGTTTTCCCTAATGTTACGGTAACCATGCGCGAACTTCCTCCTATGATATGCGTTTGCAAAACTGCTGAAATTATAACATTACTTTACATCATAATTGTACCAAATTCCATACCCTATATAGAATAAAATGAATATCAGCAAAGTTCCTGCAAGCCACCACGTTATGGATGACAGGGAAATCAGGAATGTCGTCACACCAGTTGCGACCGACTGTATGAAAGCATTTCTTTCAATTATTCTCTGCATTGCCGTACATACAAATAATAGGACAAGATATGCTATAATAAAAACCTTTGGTCCAAATTTGAGCGACAGTGCGAAGAAAAGCCAGACAATAACCACTGACAAAGCCATAATGAGAAGCACATACTGAGGAAGAAAATCAAATCTCATCTCCTCATCAAGCATTCTATTGGCATACCAGATTGGATACATTTTCTTTTCAAACAAATAAATACATAACAGACTTATACTAAGAACAACCATCTCTGTAACCATCCATAATATCTGGCTTAAGATAACACTGCTCCGCTTCTGACCCATCGACAGCAGCAGGCGGTATCTGTTCGTCTGGTATGCACCCACCTGAAAAAGTGACATATAGCCAAAAAGCAATGCAAAGAAGGTGCCAAGATATACGTATGTCGAATCACTTTCAACATACAGGACAATATTTAAAATTCCAAAACCAATTACAAATCCCAATAATTCCATTCCAATCATTATCAGAAGCCATTTTTTCATACAAAGCTTCCACTCTTTTGAATAGATTTCCATAAACACCCCTCCCCATTAATACACAAAC
>JBJEOB010000086.1:0-2499 GCA_051880495.1 Lachnospiraceae bacterium | reverse complement strand
AAATACTTCATAAGCTCTCCTTTCCACTTCTGGACATTTTGTCCAAAAGTTCTGTAAACGCAAAAAGGGCAGCTACAAACCTTTTCGGTCTATAACTGCCCTTGCGCTGTTCATTTTTTATTTATTATATTATCGTGAAGCTGGAATATCTCAAATCATTTTTCTAGCATTACTTTGTGATTTTCCAGTTCTTTTTTAGAAAGAAAAATCATATTCGTCAATTTATATCTATCAACAAAATTCTGAATTACAGTTTGAGCATTATCTGTAAAATTTCCAGAGATAGCTATTATCATCTTAGAAATATACACTTCTTTTCCATTTACCAGCTTATAAGGAATAGTAAATCCCATATCTATCTGATTAGCAATCTCTTTAATATTTGAAGTAGCTGTGCCACTCATGTTTCCTGCCTTAGCTTGAACTCCATAATATTCTGTTCTTCCAAAAATATCTCTTGTGACTAAAATATAATCTTTTCCAAACTCCTTATTGCCATGATTAAATATAACCTGTTCAAATCCAATTTTCTTAAAAAAGGGAGTTAGATATAATCTGCAAAATTCCATCTCATCTTCTTCAAATTTTTTATCCCAATAACACCCCTTCAATTTTCTTTCTACCAAAGTATCTAACTGTTTACAAAAATCATGACAATATTTATATACTTCTTCATAATATTGGAACTCATTTATGTCAAACAAAAAGGCGATAAAAAAGGCTCTCCCCGCAGGATCGTCTTCTGAATATTCATAATTACTTACCCAAACTTCATCAACGTTTTCACAAATTTCATACAATGTCTGCATATATTTTCCCGTTGACCAGTCTCCAAAATGACCATCATAGTCCCCTAATTTCTGAACTTCTACAAAAAGCCTATCACCAAAACGACAGATATTAATTTGCTCAAAAAGTCCATCAAAACAATTATCACAATAAATTGCGTCTTCTTGAAAATCCGTATTTAATTCATTCCTATCATTCTCATCTATATCTCCGCCCATATTGAATACAGTTTTTCCCCAATATTGATAGGCTTTTTGAGAATACTTCTCGATTTCTTCTTTACTAAATGTAGTTTTCATTCGTTTATATTCAACTCCTTCAGATTTCATTTGACATATTTATCTGTATCTAATTACGGGGCACTGTTTCACCTTTTTCCCGGCTTTCTTCCGTTCCGATGCAAACACCATATCCTCGGCGCGCTCAAAAAATCCTATATCTTTCTTCCAGCTTACCCCACACTTACAATGCTGCAATCCAATAAACTGCTGTTTCATCTTCTTGCCACAGTTGGGACAAATCTTACTTGCCATTCCTACTCCTATTCCAAAAGATAGATGCTACAAAGCTCCGCATACATCTTTCCATCTTCAAACTTCACATCATCAAGTAACAACGCTTGGAATAACACTTCCCAGACTCTCTGTAATTTTACCATAGAAAGCTCCGCTTCCGAAAGTCCCTCCAGCTCTATATTTTCCAAAGCTGCCGCTTTTCTTGCTGACAGGCAGTATGTATATAAAGCCATAATATATCTGTCAGACATCACAAAGGCATAGGTGTCATTGCCTTTATAATTGTATCGGCACTTTTCCAATTCTTCCGCAGATATGGTAAAGAAACATCTGACTGTTTCCAGATACACCTTTCCCTCATAGTCCGGCTTATATTTCTTTGCCAGCCGCTTAATCGTTGCAAAAATATTATTTCTCTCATAGGTCAGTCTGGTTCTCTTAAAAACAGCTTTTTTCCCCCGCATATCCATGTAAACATTGTTCCCTATGGTTTTCCCGGCGAATGGTTCATACTCACCAATTCGCAACAGATAAGAAAGCACCTGCAACAACTTCTCCTTTGAAGTAATTTCATTGTAGCTGTAATCGCCAAAGCCTAACTGTTCAAACAGTAAAGGTGTACTCCCTTTTTTAATCTCCCGCTCCATTACCCTGTCCACATCTCTCATTGACTCCATATATCTTTTTGCTCCTTCCTTTCTGACAATAAAAGAGCAGCCATATTTGACTGCCCCACCTTTGGACAAAATGTCCAGAAGTTCTATATTTCCACTTTTGGACTTTTCGTCCAGAAGTGTCCTGTTATAATACTGATAAGCTCTCCTACAATACCAATTATCTTAAAAATCAGCACTACACCGCCGATTAGACCGCCTATAATACAATTCAGAGCAAGAATACCAATGCTCCCGCTGATACCGAAATTCTTGGGTATCAGCCATAGGCACATCCGGCGGATACCAAACGGACACCCTGCTATAATCCAATATAAAAACCAGTCAAAGCCTTCTGCTTTATTGCATACCGGATAACAGGTCAGCATCCATACCGCAATGATCACTGCTGAAACAATGACCTTAAACAATACCTTTTTCATGCCATCCACCTCCATACATATCGTGCTGTACCTCCTGTTGGTAGTAATGATTGATTGTGCTTGGCGCATTATAGAGTGTTGTCACCATATATGCCTTGA
>JBJEOB010000085.1:0-11362 GCA_051880495.1 Lachnospiraceae bacterium | reverse complement strand
CCCCGACACCTTGGGTATGAACCAAGTGCTCTAGCCAACTGAGCTATCTCGCCATATTCGTCTGAAAAGTTCCCTATTCAAACGAAGTGGGGCCTACAGGGCTCGAACCTGTGACCCTCTGCTTGTAAGGCAGATGCTCTCCCAGCTGAGCTAAGACCCCAAATTGGCAGTTCATTTGTGACTGCCTAGACATTATATTATTTTTTAATATAAATTGTCAATAGTTTTTTTATTTAATATAAAAATTCTTTCCGCCAAATTCCTTGATAAGGACATAAGAAAATGCGAATAGTGCGATAAATCCAATTATTTCTACCAAAAGCAGTCCTATCAGATTAAAAGGCAATTCGATAAATACAACGCCTATTACACCCACAAGCAGGTTAGATATCGTAAACAACGGCGATTTTACTTTCATCATTTCATTGTACGGCTGAATGGCATGGTACATTGCAACATGATATGTCGTAAAAATAAGTGAAAACATAACCACATTGAGAATTAAAAGCAAAGCCTGAAGCCATTTATCAGCATTGCCTGTAATCAGTGTTATCAGTACAATTTCAACCGCAATGATAGCAGCATTTTCAAGATCAATAAGCATAAAATGTTTAAACCTTACGATAAAATTCTGTATCATTGCACTCTTTTTCCTGTAATAGGTATTGTGCATAAATTCCTTATCACAATTATAGAATACTGCCCTGCACATACGGTGTGCACTTGAAAGCAGATACATTAATAAAAATGTTGCCGTATTAAAGCCAATCATGTTGTTCCAGATTTTTTGTCTTACTTCATATCCTGATGACAACGCATACACAATAACAATAAGTCCGATTACAATTACCCAGGCATTTCTCTTGCGTGCCGGTTTTACAAGTAAATCCTTGTTTCTGTCAAAAAAGATATGATTGAGATAAGAATATCCTTTTTTCTTCTCGTGTCTGTTAGTACATAATGCTGCGGCACCTGTTACATTATTCTTAGCCTCCACCTGTCTTATGGATGCTCTTGCAAGCACTTCTTCAGCATATTCCACATCAACTCTCTTGACGCGCTTTCTTGCCAGTCGCGGATAATGCTTGTAAGTACATAAAATAATAAGCGAAATCAGGCCCAGTGTACATATAACGCCAAGAAGTATCGGATTAAATGCAAATGCATCTACGCTGACCATTCTTCCGCGCATATATGGATTAACATATGCAAAATATACACACAAAAGAATTACAATTACATCAAATTTTTCAATTCTTTTATAAATAAACGGAACCTTCGAATATATGAAAAGACTTAACAGCTCACCAATACATCTAAAGGCCGTCATAAGCGTCACAAGCACAAAACTGTTCACAATGCCTATATCAAATATGCTAAGAACCGTAAAAAACAGTACAAAATCAACTATAAGTTTGAACAGAAGCTCGCCCACATAATGTTCTTTCGGATTAATTCTCAAAACATTAAGCATCATATAGTCTTCATCCGAGCTTGACAATATAACTGTGTTCACAAGCGAACCGCACACGCAGTTCATCATGAAGAATACATTTATTACCGTTTCCTCATACTGAAATGTATTACCCATAACAAACTGTCTTAAAATAATGTATGGAATAAGCAGAAATGCTGCCGCATATACAAGCATTCCGCCAAATTTCATCAGAAGACCAAACAGAAAGATTAAGATACTTAATACACGCTTAACCTTATTATGCTGAAATATATTGTATGATATTCTCTTTTCAAAAAAAGGTAACTGTCTTAAATAATATATAAAGCCGTTAAATGAATTTTCAAACGAAATTACCTGTTCCAGAAGAAGCTTTTTAAACATTACTGTCCTCCTTTAACATTACCTCAACGGCATGAAGGAATTCCTCATTCTTTAACTGTTCATGCGTAATTTCATTCAAAGTGCCATTATTAAGTACAACAATATCATCACATACCGTCCTTATCGACTGTAACTGATTAGTTGCAATTATAATAATATGGTTTTCTGTGAGACGCTTTAGTATATCTCTTAAATCACGCATAAATACATCATCATAAAGAATCGTAGGCTCGTCTAAAATTATTACGGACGGATTGGCAAGCACAACACACAAAAGCTGCAGTCTGTACTTAACACTGTCTGTACAGTCAGTTATAAGTCTGTATCTGTCACCAATCTCCATTCCTACAAATTCAAAACATTCATCAAGTGTAAGATTAGGGTCCACCTTGTCCTTATTAACATCCATAAAGAACTTGACAAGCTCGTTACCTGTTAAAAAATTAGGCAGCACCGGAACAGAGTATGTAACACCAATCTGGTTATAATTGTATACATTATCATCAGCTTCATCATAAAGTTCAATGGAACCTGTATCAAAATCATCCTCACCCGTAATACAATTAATCAGTGTAGATTTACCTGAGCCCCTGTGTCCGAGTATTCCATATACTTTTCCCTGTTCAAACGTATATGTTGCACCATCTAACACCTTATGATTTTCAAAGCTTTTACTCACATCATTCAATACTAATCTCATACCATTCTCCTTGATCTGCATTTCTTTCAGGCACATAATCCCAAATTAGCATTTAACTAATATATTATAAGCCAATTTGCCATAATTTGCAAACAAAAGATACCTTGCATAAAAAAAGACATGATGCTATAATAACAAAGTTATTTTCTTTTTTGATAGGAAATTGCGTCGCAATTTCTCTATCTTTTTTGGCAGGAAATTGCATTACAATTTCTCTGCCTTATTCGGAGGAGTATATGAAAAAATTTTTAAGCAAATATGGTCATGGTCTTTTTGCGCTGTATTTATTTATTTACCTTCCGTGGTTCTTTTACCTGGAAGGAAAAACCGACGTGGCATATCATGAAATACACATATTTCTTGATGACATAATACCTTTCTGGTATGGCTTTATTATTCCCTACATAATCTGGTTTTTCTACGTTGTGGTAAGTTTTATTTTCCTTTTCTTCAAGGAAGAGCAGGGAAAATTCATTCAGTTTGGTATTCTCTTAACAGGCGGAATGACCATTGCAATGCTGATTTGTACATTTTATCCTAATTGTGTTAACTTACGTCCCGAAATCATCCAGGCAGATAATTTACTTGCAAATATAGTTAACGGACTGTATACAATCGACACATCAACAAATGTATTTCCAAGTGTTCACGCCTACAATTCAATTGTTGTATGTGTTGCTCTTGAAAGAAATGCTTATTTTAAGAGACATAACAAATTCCGCTTTTTAAACATACTGCTGTGTGTTCTTATATGTATTTCGACTGTATTTTTAAAGCAGCATTCAGTGCTTGATGTACTTGGTGCCATCGCATTATATATTATACTTGGTCTTATCGTTTATCTTCCAAAGTGGAAGATCTTTGACCGTAAAAACATAGTCATTCCCGATTAATCCAAAGGCTGCGTCTGATAGTCGCAGTCTTTTTTTATCCCTTCTGTGTTCCTGTAACATTAAACAGTACAACTCCTCCGATTGCAATCAGAAGTCCAAGTATTTTAAGCCATGAAAACTCACTCTTCTCACTTCCAAACAGTCCAAAAAGTTCAATAAGATATGCAACTGTCGTCTGCGTAATTACAATCGTAAGAACTGCCGGAGCCGTTCCAAGCGCCGCCATACTTTTCACAACCGTGTAAGTAATAAATGCTCCTATCACCCCGCCAAGCAGTGCATATTTATTTTCTACCTGCATAAGACCCGAAAAACTTGGTTTACCGGTAACATACCACATTATCATACAGGTAATAAATGCAGTCAGCTGTACAAATGCCCCTGCTACCCATATGCTTGTATTTTTGGTAACATCCGTATTAAATACACCCTGAATGCTCATCAGTGCACCACTTATCATTGCAATAAAAAAACCCAGCATTTTCAATTCCTCCAATTATCATATACAATAACTAGTTTATCAAAAACACCGGGTTTTATTCTTTAATTTAACTGTGTCGTTATAAAATTCTGAAAATTATTTAAAAGCTCCATTATATCGCCATTCTGGTCCCAGATATTATGCAAAAGTATTTCAAGTTCGATATAATAGTCTCCAAGCGTCATCATCTTAGGCATAGGAGTTGAATCATCATAATTTGCATAAACACCTGCAATTATATCACTGTTATATGTCCAGTTTTTACATGATGGCAGATATCCCGTCTGATAGTAAAAAACATTTACATAATCATATGTCAGTGCCTTTACAAATGACCTTGCCGCCTTTATGTTGGTCGTGTACGGATTAACAACAAGCGTCTGTGTATATGACAGTGCTGAGGCTGAAGCAAGTTCTGTTAAATCCGGCATGCACGCCGCTCCGTATTCAAGGCCTTCCACCTCATCAAGTCTTTTAAGTGCAGCAGTCTTTGCAAGAGTAAATGCATTTTTTCCATTGCTGAATGAGTCAAGACAATACTCATAATCTACTTCGTCACGTGCAATGGCAAAATAATCGTAAAGTGCCTGATAATATCCCATTGAAAGCATAACCGTCTCGTTTGCCACATCGACCTGTTCCCTGTTATCTCCATTGATACCACCGACAATAAAACTGTCACTTAAAAATTCATAGTTGAATGTGTAGTCAGAAACCGGCCAGATAAATGTCTTTTCGATGTTATCAGTGATTCCTCCCTCACTATACTCAAGTGTATTGGAAAAATTCAGTATATCATCAAAGGTTTTTGGCGGGTCCGTAACATAAGCTTTGTTATAAATAAGAAATGCCGAATCAAAATATAACGGATATGCTACCAGTTTACCGTTATATGTCACTGCCCTCATTGCCGACTTGCCAAAATTATCTGACGTAAATACCGTATCAGTATTATCGTATGGTAACGCAAGACCTGCCAGATATGCCTTCTCAATATCTTCATTGTGAAGCATATAAACGTCAACCGCATTGCTGTGATTGATACTCTGTGTGTTAATATTTTCCAGATATCCTACAGAAGCAACCATTTTCATATCTATGGTTACATTAGGATGTTCCGCCTGATACCTTTCAACAGCATAGTTAAAATAGTCCGTCATTCCGGCATCAGTATACCAGAAATTCAGGGTTATATCCTCAACCTGCTCTGTTGTTTCACTTTCGGTTTCTGTAGCATCCACAGTAGTTTCACCCGGCACAACAATCTCGCTTTTATTCTTTTCTTCACCGCATGCCGCAAGTGACACAGACATACAAAAAACAGCCAGAACTGCAATACATTTCTTAAAAATCATAAATCTTTCTCCTTAATTATTTAAGGCTTTTCTGAGTTTAACTGCCATTTCATCCACATTGTCTTTGGTAATAACAAGCGGCGGCACAAAACGCAAAACATTGTTGCTTGCTGAAATCACGATGAGTCCCTGCTCAAGGCACTTATTTACAACTGTCGAAACCGGCACATCATCTGTAAACTCAAGTCCCTGGATAAGTCCCTTTCCTCGTCTGGCCTTTACACAGTCAAATTCATCTTTTATTTCATCAAGTACTTTTTCCAAGTATACAGAAACATTGTTAACATTGTCAAGAATATGCTCTTTTTCAAAAATGTCAAGAACCTTATTCACTGCTGCACACGCAAATGGATTGCCGCCATATGTTGTACCGTGGTCTCCGGGTACAAGCGCATCCTTTGTCTTTTCATTTGCAAGAAAAGCTCCTACCGGAACACCGCATCCAAGTGCCTTGGCAGTAGTTAAAATATCAGGTTTGATTCCATACTGCTCATAGGCGAACATAGTTCCTGTACGTCCCATTCCGCACTGAATTTCATCAAGAATGAGAAGAATATTCTTTTCATCACAAAGCTTTCTTACACCGCATACAAATTCTTTTGTTCCCGGATAAATTCCGCCTTCACCCTGTACCGTTTCAAAAATTATTGCACATGTCTTATCCGTAATTGCAGCCTTAACGCTCTCAAGATTATTATATTCCGCAAATTTTATTCCCGGAATCAGAGGGCCAAACGCCTCACGGTAATGTTTGTTTCCGGTCACTGAAAGTGCACCCATACTCCTTCCGTGGAATGAATTCTTCATCGCAATAATTTCATGGTCGGTATTACCGTCACGAAGAAATGCCCACTTTTTAGCAAGCTTTATTGCGCCTTCAATTGCCTCCGTACCGCTGTTTGTGAAAAATACCCTGCTCATTTTGCTGGCTTTAACGATTTTTTCGGCTGCAGTTGCCGCAGGCTCATTATAAAAAAGATTAGATGTGTGAATAAGCTTATCAATCTGGTTTTTAAGTCCGTCATTGTATTCTTTATGATTATAACCCAATGCAAATACAGCTATTCCTGCTGCAAAATCCAGATACTTTTTACCGTCATTATCATAAAGATATACTCCGTCGCCCTTATCAAGGACGATTTTGAAACGGTTATAAGTATGTATTAAATTGGACTCTGCCATTTCCATAATTTTATTAGTTTCCATTATAAAACCTCTCCGAATCATCATTTATAATCGCTGTACCAATACCCTTGTTGGTGAATATTTCAAGCAAAAGACAATGTGGAATTCTTCCGTCCATTATATGTACTCTTGATACTCCGTTTCTTATTGCATCAATGCAGTTGTTAAGCTTAGGAAGCATACCGCCGCCGATATTGCCGTCACTTATAAGCTTGTCCGCCTCTGATAATGTCAGCTCTGAAATAAGTGTATCCTTATTGTCATAATCAAGATATACACCCTCCGTATCAGTAAGGAATGCAAGCTTTTCAGCATTACACGCCCTTGCAATTGCACATGCGGCATCATCAGCATTGATATTGTATGAGTGTCCTGCTTCATCTGTTCCAATCGGGCAGATAACAGGAAGGAAATCATTGTCTATAAGATCCTTTATTACCTTAGGGTCAACACCTGTTATATCTCCGACATATCCGATATCTTCACCGTTCGATAATTTCTTCCTGCATGTAAGCATATTGCCATCTTTACCGCTTATACCGCAGGCCTTAACACCAAGCTGCTGAATTAGGCTTACAAGGTCCTTATTAATCTTATTAAGTACCATCTCGGCGATTTCCATTGTCGGTTCATCCGTCACGCGGAGTCCGTTAACTTTTCTTGTTTCAATTCCAACCTTATCTGCCCACTTGGTGATGTCTTTTCCGCCTCCGTGAACAATAATCGGCTTAAAACCTACAAGTTTCAAAAGAACTACGTCCTGAATTACCTTCTTTTTTAATTCCTCGTCAACCATGGCACTTCCGCCGTACTTAACAACAATAATCTTACGATTGAATTTCTGAATATAAGGAAGTGCTTCAACAAGCACTGCTGCCTTCTGCAATTCTGCTTCCATCTTTTCCATCTTAAAATACCTCTCTACCCAATATTATGAACGGTAATCTGCATTGATTTTAACATAATCAAATGTAAGGTCACAACCCCATGCAGTTGCCTCATCATTTCCTTCGTGCATATCAACAAAAATAGTAACTTCGTCTGAAGCCAGAATCTTCTTTGCTAACTCTTCATCAAATACTACCGGTGTTCCCTTATCAAAAACCTGAACCCTTCCGGCTGTACTCTCAAAGAAGAGTTCAACATCATTCTGGTCAAACGTAACGCCTGAATAACCCATGGCACACAGGAAACGTCCAAAGTTGGCATCGCAGCCAAATATAGCTGCCTTTGAAAGGTTTGATGCAACAATAGCACGTGATAACACTCTTGCATCATCCTTAGACTTTGCATTTACAACCTTTGCCTCAAATAACTTGCTTGCTCCCTCACCATCAGCCGCCATCTTTCTTGCAAGGAACCTGCACACATAAAACAAGGCTTCATAAAAGGTATTGTAATCGTCACCCTTTTCTGTAATCTTATTATTCTGTGCAAGACCGTTTGCCATAATAAGAAGTGTATCATTTGTTGAGGTATCCCCGTCAACAGTTACCATGTTAAATGTATCTTTGATAACATCACTTAATGCTTCCTGCAAAAGGCTCTTCTCAATTGCAAGGTCTGTTGTCAAAAATCCGAGCATTGTACACATATTAGGATGAATCATTCCCGAGCCCTTGCTCATTCCGCCAAGTGTAACCGTTTTTCCTCCAATTTCAAATGTAACAGCAATTTCCTTATTAACCGTATCTGTTGTCATAATTGCCTTTGATGCCAAAGTTCCGGCTTCAATACTGTCATCAAGCGTTTTTGCCATTGCACTTACACCATTAACCAGCTTTTCAACAGGAAGCTGCATACCGATAACACCTGTTGATGCTACTGCTACACTGTCATAAGGTACCGAAAGTTCTTTTTCAACGGCTCTTGCTGTCGCCTCACATGCATCAAAGCCTTCCTTTCCGGTACATGCGTTGGCAATTCCCGAGTTAACAACAACTGCCTGCATCTTAGCCCCTGAATATACGATTTTCTGATCCCACTGTACACATGCCGCCTTAACGACATTGCTTGTAAATGTACCTGCACATTCACAAGGAACTGTGGAATAAACCATTGCCATATCCGTTCTGTTCTTATACTTAATATTTGCCTCACAGCAGGCTGCCTTAAATCCCTGTGCTGCCGTAACGCCGCCTTCTATTGTCTTCATACTTATTACCTCCGTATATTTTATGGGAACATCGGAGCCGCAAGAAGGCCCTCTGTCTCCTCAAGCCCGAATATAATGTTCATATTCTGAACTGCCTGTCCTGCCGCACCCTTTACAAGATTATCAAGAGCACCCATTACGATAAGTCTGTTTGTTCTCGGTTCGATTTTGAAGTTAACGTCCACATAATTACTTCCCTCTACCCATCTTGTTTCCGGGCATACGCCACTGTCAAGCACGCGGACAAACTGCTCATTTGCATAATACTTATTATATGCCGCCCTTACTTCCTCTTCTGTAACATCCTTCTTCAAATTGGCATATGCAGTAACAAGAATGCCTCTGTTCATAGGAACAAGATGCGGAGTAAAAATAAGCTTGATATCTTCGCCGCATGCATATCCTAACTGTTCTTCAATCTCAGGTGTATGTCTGTGCGTGCCGACACCATATGCCTTTATACTCTCATTTACCTCGCAGTAAAGATTATTTACCTTGGCACCACGACCCGCTCCTGAAGTACCTGACTTCGCATCAATAATAATAGAATGAGGGTCAATAATTCCTTCCTTAACAGCCGGGTACAATGACAAAATAGAACATGTCGTATAGCATCCCGGATTGGCAACAAGTCTCTTTCCCTTTATTTTCTCCCTGTTAATCTCACAAAGGCCATATACTGCCTCGTCTATGTACTGCGGGCTCTTATGCTCAATTCCATACCACTGCTCATATACTGAAACATCCTTAATTCTGAAATCAGCACTTAAATCAATAATTTTAACCTTTGACAAAATATCATCATTGACAAGCGATGCACACAATCCCTGCGGTGTTGCCGTGAAAATTACATCAACCCGGTCCGCAAGTTCTTCCATATTATCATCGAGACACGTGTCATCTACAATTTCAAAAAAATTCTGATACACTTCTGCATATTTCTTATCAATATAACTTCTGGAACCATACCATACAATCTCCACTTCCTTATGTCCCAGTAACAATCTTACTATTTCATTTCCTGCATAGCCGGTAGAACCGATAATTCCCGCTTTAATCATAAGCTTCCTTCTTTCATAATTATTCATTTATCCGGTCCGTAACACGACAGACCGCCGAAACAACAACTATATATTATATCAGTAATATGAAAATGTAAATAGCATTTTTGATTATTTTTCATAATTATGCAATATTTTTGCATATTATTCATTTTTATACAATTTTTATATTGCAATATCCCTGTTCTTGTTGTATATTAACACATAGAAATTTATTAAATTATAATACATATGGAGGATATTTAAAATGAAAGAAAAAGTAGTTTTAGCTTATTCAGGTGGTCTTGATACAACTGCTATCATCCCTTGGTTAAAGGAAAACTTCGATTACGATGTTATCTGCTGCTGTATCAACTGTGGTCAGGGCGAAGAATTAGACGGTCTTGATGAAAGAGCTAAGTTATCAGGCGCATCCAAGTTATATATTGAAGATATTGTTGATGAGTTCTGTGATGATTATATCGTTCCTTGCGTAAAGGCTACTGCTGTTTACGAAAACAAATATTTACTTGGTACTTCTATGGCTCGTCCGGGCATTGCCAAGAAGCTTGTTGAAATTGCAAGAAAAGAAGGTGCTGTCGCAATCTGCCACGGTGCTACAGGTAAGGGTAACGACCAGATTCGTTTTGAATTAGCTATTAAGGCTCTTGCTCCGGATATCAAGATTATTGCTCCTTGGAGAATGAACGATTTATGGAAAATGAAGTCTCGTGAAGATGAAATTGATTACTGTAAGGCACATGGTATTGACCTTGCATTTGGTTCCCATGACAACTCATACAGCCGTGACCGTAACTTATGGCACATCAGCCACGAAGGTCTTGAGCTTGAGGATCCTTCAAAGGAACCAAACTATGAACACCTTCTTGTTCTTAGTGTTACTCCTGAAAAAGCTCCTGATGAAGGCGAATATGTTACAATGACATTTGAAAAGGGTGTTCCAAAGAGCTTAAACGGTAAGGAAATGAAGGTTTCTGATATCATCAGAGAGCTTAATGTTCTTGGTGGCAAGCATGGTATTGGTATCATTGATATCGTAGAAAACCGTGTTGTTGGTATGAAGTCACGTGGTGTTTATGAAACTCCGGGTGGAACAATCCTTATGGAAGCTCATAACCAGTTAGAGGAACTTTGCCTTGATCGTGATACCTATGCATTAAAGAAGGATCTCGGCAACAAGTTTGCTCAAATTGTATACGAAGGAAAGTGGTTCACTCCTCTTCGTGAAGCAATCCAGGCATTTATCGATGTAACACAGGAGCCTGTAACCGGCGAAGTTAAGTTCAAGCTTTACAAAGGTAACATCATCAAAGCCGGTACAACTTCTCCATATTCATTATATTCAGAAAGCCTTGCCTCATTTACAACAGGTGATTTATATGACCATAATGATGCAAGTGGTTTCATCAACCTCTTCGGTCTTCCGCTTAAGGTTCGTGCCATGAAGAAGTTAGAAAGAGAAAACAACCAGAAATAAAGCAGATTATTAATTTCTCTTTTGACAACAAAATCCTATAAATCAAAAATCCCGTTTGATGTCCACTTTAAAGTGAGACTCAAGCGGGATTAATTACTTTTTATATTTCTATGTATTTTTCAAATTCTTCAAGAGATTCTGCCTTTGCTGCCTCTAAAACCCATGCATTTAATTTATCCAGATCATCTTCTGCAAGTATCCGTTGTCTCAACTCT
>JBJEOB010000084.1:0-2504 GCA_051880495.1 Lachnospiraceae bacterium | reverse complement strand
TCTCTTCATACTTGCCGGTGTCTGAATTATATTCGGTGCGCTTACCCTTGCGAGTCGAGGGATCCCATTCAGCAACCTTTGGACTGGTGTGCCCCAGCATATCATGGTGCGCAAAGCTCCCACAGACACAGAGTTGTGATGTAGCGGCATGCGCCACCGTAAACGAGCCGCAGTCGGTCGACAAAAAGCCGAACGAAAGGCAAAGCCCCAAAAAAAAGGCAAAAACGCGTTTTTTCATAAAAGATACCTCCTAAAAAATTTCGTTTTATTCTGTCCAAGAACCCGAATGTGCCGTTCGGTGAGCTTCGGAAAAATCACTTTCAAAATAATTCTCCAACTGTTCAAACAATTGCCGAAGAACACTATCGGCAAGTTGGTTTAGATCAAGACTTCGAATAAATGCAAGTATCTGCTCGATTTCTTCCTCGCTGACACGGTAAATTCGAAGAGAAGCGGTTAAAAACCGTTCGATTTTTCTGTAAAGCGGAAAATGCACGTCGCAAGGCTTTGCCATATACCCACGCATCAACGCCGCCGTTCCGATGTCAATTTCGTAAAACTGACTTTCCTCATAATCGGGGAAACGGTCACCGAAAATGGCTTTCAGTTCTTTCGCCGTGTTCTGATGGATATATTCCAGCGTGTCGGGCATTGTGTATGCCTCGGTGTAGATCTCCCTCAGATTTTCGTTTCGTTCGGTTAAGACGAGCTGAATGGCTGTTTCCACAGCATAAGTATAAATGGGCGTAAGTGAAGCCTTCAATGATTGCTTTGCCGTGTTAAACTGACCGGAAAACATAATGCTGACCAGCTCGGCAATCAAGCCTTCCTTATTGCGAAAAAAGTTCTGCATACTGCTGACGGACACACCTGCCATATTTGCAATTTGCTTCATAGTGGTATCTCGGTAGCCCTGCTCTAAGAGTAGCTTTGCGCTGACTGCAAGTATATGATTTTTGGTCGGTATACTGGATTTTCGTATTGCCAAACGATTTCCTCTCCGTTTCTTAATTGGTATATATACCAATTATATCAGATTTATTCCCGTTTTGCAATTGCTTTTTCGCTGTAATTCAAAAGTATGAAACTTTTTTGTTCACAGCTATTTTCGTTTTGAAATAAATGTTCAAATGCAAAATAATACTTTTCTTTCTTCATCAAATAGCCTTCTCGTATTTGCTGTTTACATTTTACGAAAAGGCAACGAAAAAGACAAATGTGCGGACTTAAAATATATGTGTTCGCGCCGGATTTATAGTGTTTAAATCAGATTGGTTATGAATATTCGCACCACAAAAAACCTCTTTTGTCTACAAAGACAAGAGAGGCTTTTTTCATAGTAGTAATTTTCGCGGTTATTTGGTATAATGTGTCAGACAAAACCGGGAACTATTGGTAAATTAGTGGATGCATATGGTCTACGCTCCGTAGAAGTATAATAATCTACGGAGCGTGTGTGTTTTTTTAGTTGTGTTTTTGCCACAATGATGGTGAAAGGAGGAAGCCCTATGAATCAAATGAAAATCGGTAAATTTATAGCCGATACAAGAAAAGAAAGAAATATGACTCAGCAACAACTTGCCGATGTATTATCCATAAGCAATAAGACAGTTTCAAAATGGGAATGCGGTAAAGGTCTGCCGGAGGTTTCACTTATGTTACCATTATGTGAAACACTTCAAATCTCTGTGAATGATTTACTGACAGGCGCAAGAGTAGCTGAAGCTGACTATCAAAGGAAAGCCGAGGAAAATATGATGGATTTGATGCAAGAAAACCAAGAGAACAAGAAAAGAATGGTATTGTCAATTATCGGCTCTATTATAAGATTGTATTGATTTGGGTATTTTTTAGTGTTATAATACTTGAAACCCGCATAAACACTGTATTTTTATACAATTTATAATTATACATAGAGCTAAAAACATAAGGCATAATATCGTTTGAGATATAATGTAAAACATAAAAATAGCCACTCTATCAAGAATTGAATTCTTATAGAGTGGCTATTAAGATTATATGTATTGTTATTATTGGATTATCTATTTTTAACTTTGCAATAGCAATCGTCGCATAGAGTTTCTAACCAACTCAAATCACGACGCAAGGTTCCTGCTTCACCACAGCGTTCACATATGTTATATGATTTGCTTTCAAAGTCATTTATGATTTTTCGAGAAGCATTAGCTAATTCTTTATCACAATCATCTATATATAGGACATAAAAACGTAATCCTCCGAATTTCTCTTTGATTTGGATTGGATATAGTTCTACTTCTTTACCATTTCTGTCATAAAGATTTTTAATTTCACAGCATAAATCGTGAATTAACTGATACCAACCATCCAAACATTCACAAAAAATAGACTTTTCATCATTTGTATCATTTCTATTATGTTGATTACGCATAAAAGGAAATTCTTTACCTAGATTCATCTCTAATTTTTCATTCATATAAATCTCCATTCTGCCGCGAAGCGTCAGCACAAATAGGGATGAAAGG
>JBJEOB010000083.1:0-2510 GCA_051880495.1 Lachnospiraceae bacterium | reverse complement strand
TCAGGTTGATTGGGAAAGCATTTTTTTCAGCCCTTTTTTCATACGGACAGATAAAGGACAGATATGGCCGTTTTTCATATGGATGGTATAGTTGGTAAAATCCACCTCCTGTATCTGATCCCGGTTAATAATACAGGAGCGGTGGCAGCGGTAGAAACGGTAATCAAGCTGCTTTTCCACTTCCTTCAGCTGAGAAGTAAACTCAATCCGCCGGTTTTCCGCCTGAAGGACGATCCGGTGAATATTGGAGGTGGTTTCAAAATACAGAATCTTATCCAGTTCCACTGTTGTTATATGGTCGCCCAGAGTGATGGAAAAGGTTTTCATGATTTTATTGCAGGAAGAACGGTATTTTTCCATTACATTCAGCAGACACTCGTGAATCTTGCTTTTGATCAGCTCCGGTGTATCCTTGATAATAAAATCAAGTGCTTCCACTTTATACTGGAAAGTCATAAAACTCATTTCAGAATGGCTGGTGATGAAGATGATAAAGCAGCGTGGTTCCTGCTTTCTGATCTTCTGTGCAAGAACCAGTCCATCCATATCGGAGTGCAGATCAATATCCAGAAAGAACAGACCGGGATTTCCGGCGCCCTGAAGCTTTTCGAGAACCGCGTGAGGGTCACCTGTTGCCAGTGCAATATTCATATCCAGTTCTTCGATCATAATGGCATCCTGGACATATTTTTTAATCGTATTCAACTGTTTCACATTATCTTCGCAAATATATACATCAATCATAAAAATCCTCTTTCTAAAAACGGAAATGAAACGGTATCAACCGGGTGAAAGTGCCGGCAGAACTGATGCTGTATATAGTATATAATAAAAATTACCGTTTTGCACAAAAAAGAATAAACGTCAGAAAACAGTGAAAATCCGTTTCAGCCCTGGTGAATTTCCAGCTTTTGAGTAAAAATATCATCTTTCACTTCATTTTCCCAGATCGTTGCCGGATAGTTTTTGATGAGTTCAGAAACATTATGTAATCCAATTCCCCTGTTGCTTCCCTTTGTGGATACAGAAGGTTTATTGAAATCAGAACAGGAAATGCCGTGATTGATAAAGCTATTGGAAATCAGGATACTGGTAGAAGTATCATGCTGATACATTACGAAACCAATCCAGGGGTGTTCTGTTTCCAGAGCCGCTTCAATGGCATTGTCCAGAAAAATCCCGAGTATCCGGGACAGGTCAAGCCGGTCCATAGCAACTTTTTCTACGGAATCCCGGATTTCGATATCAACCGTTATCCCGATTTCATGTGCGTAGGTCAGTTTAGCAGAAACAATTGATTTTATTTCGAGCAGTTTAATGTTAATTAACTGATTCAGCCTGAAATTATTCATGGTGATCTGATTACTCAGGGGAAGTATTTCCTGATAAAAATAATCGCTTAATCCGTCCAGATCATGTTCTTCCAGATAACCGGACATGGAGGTCATAATGTTGACATAATCGTGTTTGAAAGAACGGACCGTAGAGTACATATTTTCAATCTGCGTCGTATATTGCTGAAGCGTATCAAACGCTTCCTGTTTTCTTTCCATCTCTGCCCGGTTTGTGTAGCTGCGGATGCAGTTAATAATGACAATTGTAGTGGCAAAGAAATAGCATCCAAACAGAATACCGTTAAAAGTTGTAATTTTGGAATCATATCCTGCACGCTCTCCGGCAACGATATTAAAAATAAAAATAATCGTACAGATTAAAAGGTTGGCAAATATGGAAATCCATACTTCCCGGGGAAGGGAGTGTCCGTGTTCTGCTGCAAATATATGATGAAATATATAAGCCATACCTTTGGAAAAAAAGAAAAGCAAAATAATATAAATACAGCGTATCAGTAAATTTTGTTGAGCAAAATAAAAATCCAGTCCGATCATTGTAGTGCAGAATGTAAAAATCGAATCCCATAGTACACCGCAAAGATAAGAGAAGAGAAAGAAACAGATATTTCTGATACGATGTTTATCCAGTAAGGCAATATAGAGTCCAGACGTGCTCAGTAAGATCACAACTCCCAGATTCCCCAGATTACTGATATAGGTCAGGATTATAACATTGGTTGATAGAATCATAAGAAGAATCAGATTTTCGTGCTTTTTCAAACGAAAGGGGAGAAAATTTCTGATGAGAATGAAATATATGAAAATATTGCTGATACAAAGCAAAAATCGAATCATTGCGGTGAAGCTCCTTTTAAGCTGAATTTATTGTAATAATAGAATATTTCTCATGGAAAGACAAGGCATAATACGTTTTTTCAGAAAAAACGTTGCAGTTACTATGGGAAGAAAACGAAAATTACGCAAATAAGACCATTTAGTACAAAAATAAGATATTTGAAAAAAAGTTGTTATAATGTGGATAACACTTAAAAAATCAGCAGTAAATAAACGGGGATTTATTTACAGGGAAGAGAGGTTAAAATGATCAGGCAGGAATATAAAAGATATTTACGCTCAAAAGGTAATATTCTGTTTTTGATTTTGTCTGTTATTCCG
>JBJEOB010000082.1:0-2550 GCA_051880495.1 Lachnospiraceae bacterium | reverse complement strand
TTATACTGCCCGTAAAAATTGCAGCGATACTTCATTAAATTTCTCAGATTGATCGACATTACATACATGACCACTATCTTTGAGGATTACCAGCTGACTGGAGGATTGTTCTTTCACTAACTGCTTGACCGGCTCTAAAAAGACATAATCCTCATCTCCCATAACATATAGAGACGGAATGCTTGTATCCTTTTCATTAATCTTCACTAAATATTTTGCAATCCCTGCCGTTAAAGTTAACCATCGCAAAAATTCTCTGTGCTTGAGTTTCTTAGCCTCTTGAATGAAAAGATGCCTCGATGATTGATGTGTTTTCCGGGGCATTAAGACCCATGCAAACATTTTATATAACCATATAAACGGAACCATCCTCTTAAATGCATTCGCCAGACCGAGGAAAACGTGCAATCTCGGTGTAATTCGAATCACCGCTCCTGCAAGCAGCATCGAATGGAAACGCTCAGGATGAGTTTCGGCCAAATGGCGAATAAGCATGGTCCCTAATGATATTCCAACAAAATGAGCCTTTTCAATTCCTTGAGAATTTAGCACATCAAGAATATCTTTAGAAACTAAATCAAGTGTATATTTTGTCGGGCTATTCTTAATCATACAAGCACCGTGTCCTCTCAAATCCACCGCCAACACATTAAAATGCTTGCGATAAGCACGAATCTGCTTGTACCAAATACTTGAACTCCCGCCAGCTCCATGTACTAGAACTACCCACTCTTTATGTTGTCGACTGTATATTTTGTAATGTATCAAGTACGTTTCATCCTTTGATGTTTTTTATCTTATTCTATTAATACGATTACTACTATGGATTGGTTTCATATATTACACATGTTTCCATCAATATAAAAATTTTCAATTAGTTCTTTCAAATTTACATACCTAACTCTTTCCGCCATTATTCTGTCTTCCGATATATAGCATTACATAATAAATTGAAAACGAATGAAAGAATGTAAATGACGGCATTTAACGGCAGTCCGATGACTGAAGCAATGTATTAGGTATTACTAGCATAAATTGTCCAAACCATGGATATCAACTCATGCATCCTATTACACAGGTTTCAAACGGCAGAGTAAATATGGGACCTAGGACACTTTATGGAGTACTATCAAGGATGCAAAAGGACAGTCTTATTACACTTGCTCAAGATGATGGCAGAAGGAAAGCATACCAGATTACCTTCAAAGGAGAATAAGTACTACGTATCGAGTATATATGAAGAGAGGAAAGAAGATTTTTTTGAAGAAGAACATCCTGAGCTGGATTGCTTGATTGTTCATAAGGATAAGGTTTTAAAAGATTTGCTTCTAAGGGAAAAGCTGTCATGCATGTTAAGTATTATGGGTATGCAGATATGAGTTCCATCATAGAGAACTCGGTCGAGAAATCCATTTAATCTCAGAATAATAAATAGACTAATCATTCAGCTAAGGTTATCTTTAATAACCCTCTTGACATCCCTAGCTACCCTTCATTATTGATTAGAGTTGCCGTCTGCAAAAAATCTTATTGTAGCCAAAAAACCTGATCGGTCAGCAGTTATCCCTTACTATTAGAAAACTTAGGGGATAAAAAAAACCCCGAACCCTTAGTTCGAGGGAAGATATAGCATTCTCACGTTTTATTTAACATTCTCTAAACCAATTGAAATTAAGCTATTTCTCTTCTATTAATGCTACACGCTTAACGTGCGTGAATTGTATGTGGCAACGTATAAGATGTTGGGGGTATCCTCCCTACATATATTTCATACAATGTTTAAAAGTCTATGCAACTAACCGTCACTAAAGATAGTTGTTTTCATTACTTTCCATAAATAATTTTTGCAATCCCATAATGACTGATATCTTCAATCATATTTGCAATCTCAGAAGATGATTCCTTAAAATCATTCTGAATCCATTCATTTAGTATCCCTATTGTCCCTGCAGTAATAAACGTGGATAGATACCCCACCTGTGCTTGGGGCACATTTTTCCCATAACGATTCCACTTTTCTACACATTTCTGATGAGCAATATCCAAGACATCATTTAAAAAATCTTTCCCGTTCTTCAAGCTGAAGAGAACTCTACTCAGTTCCTTATTCCTCAAAATCACCTCGAGAATTTCACTCGTAAATCCAGAAATTGTATAGTCATCTTTTGAAATAGAGATGGCCTCCTTTAGTTCACAAACATACTGACTTTTTAGCTTCTCCATCAAATCATATACATCATCGTAATATCGATAAAATGTAGCCCGATTGATTTCACATTGTAAACATAGCTCGGTTACTGTTATCTTATTCATTGGTTTTTGTTCAAGCAATTCGATAAATTTATCTCTAATTACTTTTTTAGTATATTTTATCCGCCGATCTTCCATTTTTACCTCCCATTCATAAACAAGTTATGAAATAGTGTTTAATAACTTACATTTTGTCGTTAATTGTTGATTGATGTGATGGTTGCTTCATTATACAATGATAACATCTTTTATACAACACAGTGTTTAACAACTAATGGAGGTTTTCATGAAGAACATTTC
>JBJEOB010000081.1:0-2589 GCA_051880495.1 Lachnospiraceae bacterium | reverse complement strand
TTTATGCAGTTAGGCAGGTTTTTTGGGCAGCCACGGAAAAATCCGGGTGCGCCAAAATACTGCTACTCTTCATTTCATAAATCACCATTGTTGGTTTACTATACATTTTTTTCATAATTCATTATTTTATTTAATTAATAATTTCTTGCCATTAATGATATACAATCCCTTTGTCGGTGATTTTGCTCTTTGTCCGTTTAAGTTAAATATATATCTTGTGTTGTCATATGTTTGTATATCGTTTATGTCTGTCGTATCGTCATTTTCTCCTTCAATAAAGCGGATAGCCAATGCTTTATTGGCATTCGTTTCCTCCGGAATTTTCAAATATGCCTTGTTGGCGTTGATTTCACCTGTAGCTTGATAGAACATTACTCCATCGTCTCCGTTTGCAAGAATATAATATGTATGTCCGTCGTTGTTGGGGAAAGTGTAAGAGGATGTGGTTCCAACAAACAGGTTGGCGTATGTGTAATCAATATTGCCCGATATAGGGATTTCATGTTCTCCTTCTGTGCCAACAACCATAATACCAGTACCGGCAGGAACTTCCTTGACTCTTGTCAAAAGAATTTGTCCAGTGTTGTGGTTATATCCACTTGCCACGTAAGCCTTAACATCTGTGGCATTTGTGAAGTCAAGGTCATACTCGCTGCAGTATGTTCCCTTGCCGATTGCCCCAAGGGTGAATCTTCCTGCAATTGACTTTATGTTTCCAAATGTATTCCAAATGTCAGCGTTCTGATATGTGTCTATTGATGACTTTGGAACTAAAAGGGTTATACTATTACAATTAATTCCCTGAAAAATGTTTGCTGTAATATCAATCGGTTCTTCATTTTCTATGGTAATGTTTGTTAATTTAGAACAATAGGAAAATGCATTAGATCCAATTGTATTAATTGCACTATTTAGGGTTATCTTCTTAATTTGCCCACATGAGTAAAGAAAGTATTCAGGAAGGCTATTCACATTATCTGAAAATGATATGTTTTTTATGTTTTGAAATAGAGATTTTGAATCATTCTCAGGGTCTCGTGAGCCGATATAACCTCTTGAAATGGTAATGTTTCTCCCAATGAATGCAGATTCCACATAAAACAATTCATGCAGATTGTTACAATATTTAATGGGATTGTCAGATCGCTCAAATGTTATGGTTTTAAGAGATTCACATTGTTCAAAAGTCCTGCCAGCATAGTACCCTGCACCTCCATTTCCTATCATAATGACGCTTGAAGGGATTGAAATTTCTGTCAGATTCTTGCATTGTTGGAAAGCTCCTGCATTTATGTACTCAACTTTGGATGGAATAGTGATTTTGGAAAATGGACATCCGGAAAAGGCATAGCCACCAATAATGGTGGTATTATCCGACAATTTAACGTCGGTTAAGTTTGAACATGCCCAAAAAGCTGCATCGTCAATCTGTGTTACAGAATTAGGAATTTCAATGGATGATATCTTTGTTCCACTAAAACAACTAATCGGGATTTTTGTAACGTGATTTCCAATACGAATTGTATTCAACACCGTTCCCTTAAAGGGTGAGATTTTAAATTGAGGTTGGTCACCACTTGAACGGGAGTCATAATTAATATTTCTTCCCAAGTACAGTTCTTCCAAAGGACAATCGTAAAATAATCCTGATACTTCAGATGTTTTATAACCTAACTCCAATGTCTCAGCTCCATCTGATATATGAACTTTCTTAAGTGCAGTGCAACCATTAAAACTGCCATTGCCGACAGTCGTGACAGTTTGTGGTATAACTATTGTTTCCAATGTGCTGCAATTGATAAAGCAACCCTCTGCAATTTTTGTTACACTGTAATCTTTGCCTTCAACATTGATTACTTTAGGTATTATTACTTCTTTAATATTAGAATAATCTCCATTCGCAACGGTTGCCTGTTGTGTACTATTGTCAAGTTGATAATAGAGTTCACCATATTTAGCATTTTCTTGTCCGAAAACTAGTAACGCTGATGACAGAAACAGAACTGTCAGTAATGTTTTGTGAAATAATGTATTGTACATAGATGAAATAATAATTGTCATTGGCTCCCAATGACGGTTATTAGCTTGTATTTACATACGCACAAAAAACGTGGAGCCAGTCCTGTCACTCGTTCCACAGTGTAAAGGCCTTCGCATTGCCCTGCCAGTCGAAACGAGCAACGTTGAAAGCCCCACGATTGTGTATATATATAAGAATACCAACAGAGACATCGGAATACACCAATGCCACTGAAGGCTGTATATAATACACGCCATGAGGCGTTCCCGTTGCTTTGTTTTTGACCAGCAGTTGAGAGTGTGCGAAGTTCTTACACTGTCAAAACCAAAGCGTACAGTTACGCCTTTTATGTATATGTGTCCCAAAAAGCGTCAGCATCTCCAAAGAGAATTATCCTGCACGCTTTTGGACGTTGCAAAATTAGTAAAATTATAAATATGTTGTATTAATCGATATGGATTTTTAGTTTAATTTAACCTATAATGGCTAACCTGAACCCTGTCTTGTTTTAAATAACATTAAATATCAATTGATTGTTTGTTTATTGCGATGATAATTATTATCTTTGC
>JBJEOB010000080.1:0-2598 GCA_051880495.1 Lachnospiraceae bacterium | reverse complement strand
TATTTTTGAAAAAATATATTATCATCATATTTGTTTTCTTTCATCTGAATTCCCCCTCGTTTAAAAAGTTATTTATCTCCGTTCTTCTTCGCTTAGGTTATGGCAATGATATTCAAACAACTGCCACGCGATATCTAACTGAAATAATATTTCTTTTTTCATAGGATTGTCCGTTTCTTATCGTTCTTTTTTCACTACAGGAATCCATATCTCGCTATACGCATGTCCTTGTCTATCAGGATTCATTTTTGTAAACGAAAACGAAAGGGATTCTGCCAGCTCATAATCCGCTGTCATAAACCATTCTGCATAAATTCTTGCCATTGTATTTTGAAGTGTGGACGGAAACTCTCCTTCATTTGGAAATACCGCCCATGTTCCTGCTTTCATTGGCAAAGTTTCTAAGCCTGCACCGATTTCTTTTTCTGTTGTCAAAACACCAATCAAATGTGTCAGATAACCTTCTTCTTTCTTAAACTCTGTGTCTGAATTATAGGAAACATTGACAACTTCAAACGGTTCCATATTTTGCAGACGATGCATTTCTTCTCTTTGTTCCTGCGTGATGCTGTTTGCAAGATCCACAATTGCGTTATTAACTCCTTCAAACTGCATCGGTACTCGTTTACTTACACCGACAAAATTAAATGCCGGTTTTTCAATAATTCTGCATTCCATGCTGTTTCCTCCGCTTACTTTTACTATGAAATTAAATTTGGGAAACACTTTATGTTCCCCCCTCCTTGAAATCTCGGAGGGTAAGAAACCACACCAGTTTTTAAATGCTCGTGTAAACCCATCCATCGATTGATAGCCATACTTAAAAGCAATATCCGTCACTTTTTTGCCATGAAGCAAATCATAGTTTGCCTCAGACAATCTTCGGTTTTTAACATATTCATTGATAGACATACCTGTTAGAAAGAAAAAAACATTTTTAAAATGTAGTTCCGAAACGCTGACTCTTTTCATTGCTTCGTCAATCACTTTTTCATCCAATAAATGTTCTTCAATATAATTGATGGTGTCGTTTAATTGCTTAAGCATTTCCTTACCTCCTTGCCACAAATTATAGTAGCTTTAGGAAACCTTTGCTCGACTTTATCATTATAAAAAAATCGAATTATATTTTTACACATCTGCAAATTTCAGTTTGGTGTAGTCGGTATCTCTCTGCTCTTTGAGGTCGGCGTATTTCTGTTTCCATTTGGAGATAGGCAGCGTCTTTGTATTTGTCAGATTTGCATGGAGATAGCGGCTTGCTGCGTTCCATAAGGTCAGCTCGGCGCGATGGGCTTCCTCATACTTATCCCGTTTGTTCGTCCAGCCGTTTTTCAGCTTTTTCAGTTCGGCATGAATGGGTTTATACTGCAAATAATTCTCGCCGTTCTCTATCAGCTTTTGCAGCTCTTTCATGCGCTGCTCGGCGGCTTTCATTCCCTCGCGGATAGAAATTTGCCAAATCATTTTTACCTGTTCATCATTAAAACCTTATTTATCCATTGTATGGTTTGCTCAATAACATCATTTGCTTTAGATTCGTTAGGCATTAGAACATTAAAAGTATGATTGGAGTTTTTTACGATTACAGTCTTGCTGTTTTCATTTTTGCTGTTTTCCACAATTTCTTTTGCATGATAATAGGGAACCAGTTCATCTTTGTCGCCAGCTATAGCCAATATAGGACCTTCGTACATTCTCAATCCCATCATTGGAGTTGTATCACGAATGTCATCAAACCATTTTTTTGAAAGCAGCAAGTTCTCTCGCCAAAACATCGGTATCTTTGCATAACCGTTTTCCAATGCTTCTTGATAATACTCATCGAACCATCCTTTGAACACTCCTATACCATCATGACATGCACCAGACCAACTTATCGCAAATTTTATCGAATGGACTTCTTTTAATAGCTCTGCCATTACACGGGCTCCTTGACTAAATCCTAAAATACCAATATTGTTACAGTCAATAAAGTCCTGCGTGTAAAGATACTGATAAACTTTTTTTGTATCATTCACTTCTCCACAAAAGCTTAATTTCGTTTGGCAAGCCTTACTATCACCGCATCCTGCATAATCAAGACGAATTGAAGCAATGCCGATGTTCAATAATCTTTTGGACATTTCTGCAAACAAATTACCGACTTCATTTTTTTGTGATCCTGTTCCATGGCATAGAATTACCGCTGGCATTTTTTCGTGTTTTTGGGAATAAGAAAACACCGCTGGGATAGCGTATTCTGTATTATATATTGTAATTAGTTTTTCCATATCTTGTTCTCCTCTATTTTCGATTTGTATAGCCTCTCTTAGCATCTATTCCACTGCCTGCACCCTCTCCAAATGGTCGAGTTGCCGGATTGGTTGTCACCCTTTTTCATTTTCCAAAAATCATCCCAAAATGCCTGACATCTAATCCACTGCCTCAAATCGTGAGATCTAATCCGAGGTTACAACCTGACATACATTTTGCAGTAGATATGTTTCCATATAAGAAAACCGAGCTTCTTCAGAAGTCTGGCTTCAAATCCCAACCTCCGAAAAAGCCCGGAAATACGCCGCTTTCTGGCACTTGATTTTATTTCCTTGACATCAA
>JBJEOB010000079.1:0-11953 GCA_051880495.1 Lachnospiraceae bacterium | reverse complement strand
CCAGACATTCCTTGGAAGAGAGCTTGATCAGGAAGGATATGAAATGTGGGTAGGTCTTCTTGACAGAAATGAATGGACGAGAGATGAAGTTCTCGACGGATTTGCTAATTCAGATGAGTTTGCTGCAATTCTTGCAAGCTTTGGTTTAAACTAAACAATTTATAATAAGGTATAATATTTTGCCCTGCCGGATTTAATCATCATATCCGGCGGGGTTTATTTATAATAGAGAAATTTGTAGGAAGAATAGAAAATATGTGATAGAATAACATACAGGAGGAATTACGGTGGTGGGTATAAACAGTGAAGTTTCAGATAGCATAATAACAAGCATGTCGGCTGAAGAAGCATATAAAATTTTAGGCATTATAATATCAGATGACCTAAACTTTGTACAAATGAGATATCACAAAATGATTTTCAAATATCAGGATAAAGAGGAAAATGCCGCTATATTTGCCAGGCTGCGTGTCGCTTACGAAGTAATACTAAAATATTTGGAAAAACCTGAAAATCCGAAACAGATAATAGATGTATCCTACCTTTCGGAAGCGATAGAAAATCTGGCATATTTACAGGAAATACGGTCAAGACGTATCAAAGCATCAAGAGAGGAAGAAGAGTTTTTTGAGAACTATTCTGAGCCGGAAAGTGAAGATGCTGACGATGCTGAAGATGATGAAACTGATGAACCTGAAATTCCGGATTTCGGTTATCCTGATGAGGGTGAGGCAGAAAGCATATTAAAAAGAATAGAATCCATACATTTTAAGAGTAAAAAGGACTGTTTTGACAGCATTTTAGCTGAAGGCTATTATCAGATGATATTTACAGCCGCAAAAGAGAAACAATATGATTATGCAAAAAAGGCTTTGGACGCAGATCCCAATAAGGAAAAAGACGTGGAGTACTTGTACCAGTGTGGTAATCTGCTGTGGGAAAGCAATAATAGAGATAATATAAGAATGGCTATCGGTTATTTATCGGAGGCTGAAAAAAGAGACCGAAGAAGCTTTAGGGAGAAAGAAATTTATTATGATCTTTACTATTATTATGATTTTATTGAGGATTATAAGAGTGCCTTCAAATATGCAAAGAAGCTGGTGGATTCTTTTCCGGAGAATCTGCAACCCTATAGAATGCTGGGAGATACAGCATATGATCTGCTAACAAAATCTTGTAACCGAATGTATGCAGACGCGGCAGTGAAAGCATTTTTTCTTGTTTTGGACAGGAGGGCTGATTTCTGGAAAGATACATGGGTGGCAGAAAAAATATGTAAGATATATACACGAAGTTCCAATTGGGGTATGCTGGAAAAAATCTGTGGCGAACCGAATTATACCCTTTTGAACAAGTTTGCGTTCAACTATTATATGGGCATTGCCCGGATGAATAGGGGAAAGACAAAAGAGGCATTGCAGTTCTTTTTGAATGCTTACAATTTGAAGTGCGATCATTACGACCATTACGATTATACTCTTTATGCCAATATTTCCAGATGTTATGAAGAAATCGACTATGAAAAAGCACTTGAGTGGATGAAAGAGTTCCAGCAGTTCCGATTTAGAAAAGTCAATTATCCGAAAGAATGTATGATGCATTTGTTCATTCGAAAAAAGAGGTTTGATAAGGCAAAAAATGTGGCAGAGCAATTTAATATACGGCCGGATGAAAAAGCACTGATGAAGTTCCGGATTGATTTCTGTGAGGCATGCTCTGACGAAGAGAGAAGGTCTGTTATAGAAAGAGTGCGAAAGTATATGCCTTATATTCAGGAAACAGAACAAAGAAGTGAGAAAAACGGCTACCATGTCAAGCGGGGCAGCGTGTGGAGTATAGAAGCTGCCTGCAGAATAGGCGATATGTATTGGTTTGTTCTAAACGATGATGAAATGGCGATTCAATATTATGAACTATCCGTTGCATTAGTGGACTACTGGTCCGAAATGTCGGACAAATACGAAAATCCCAAGCTTAAAGCTTCATATGGACACTATATGCTTATGAGAATTTTTGCCAGGCTGGGTAAGCATAAAAAAATGCAGGAACATGCAGATGCATTTATGGACTATATTAAAGAGTATTATTCTGATGATGACAGCAAGCCTGCGTGGGAACAGTATATTACTGCACTAAATGAATTTGCACCTTTGGAATTGTACAATGAAACGGACTACATTTACATTAAACCGTCAGGAGAAATGGGTACAGAATATAGCGGTGATTATAATGCCTGCAAGCTTGCCGGATATTATCTGGCATTAGGGAAGATAGAAGAGGCACGTACCATTGCGGTGAATCTTGCCAGAAAATATAAAAAGAATATACCGGCAAAGGTTTATGTATTGATGGGAGATTTGGCACAGGTGCAAGGTGATACAAAACAGGCAAAACATATGTACAGGCTTGCAATTGAGAAAAATCCATGGGAAGGCATGGAAGGTATAAGGAGTTTATATTATTAATAACCTGTGTAAAGGAAAAAGGAGGGCAAATTATGTTAGGAAATTTTGAGTATTGTAATCCGACAAAATTATATTTTGGAGATGAGTCACTTAAGTATTTGAATGTAGAGCTTCCTAAGTATGGCTCGAATGTGATATTGGTTTATGGCGGAGGTTCTATAAAGAAAAATGGAATCTATGACGAGGTTGTACATATCCTTAAGGCAAATGGAAAGAACATTTCAGAAATATCAGGTGTAATGCCAAACCCTACACTTGAAAAACTTTATGAGGGTATTGAGATTGCCAGAAAAGCCAATGCAGACCTGATTCTTGCTGTGGGTGGCGGTTCTGTGTGTGATTATTCGAAGGCACTTTCAGTTTCAGTGAACTGCGATGAAGACCCGTGGGAAAAGTATTATCAGAAGTTTGATGAACCGGAATGTGAGATTATTCCTGTAGGATGTGTTCTTACCATGGCAGGTACCGGTTCTGAAATGAATGCGGGTGCCGTGATTACCAATCGTGAACAGAAATTAAAGATTGGTAAAGTGTTTGCAGATGAAAATGTTATGCCAAGATTTTCAATTCTTAATCCAAAGTATACGATGACGCTGCCTCAATATCAGATGGTGGCAGGAATCTATGATATTTTCAATCATATCTGCGAGCAGTATTTCTCCGGAGAGGATGATAATACAAGCGATTATATCAGTGAAGGACTGATGAAGTCAGTAATACATTCAAGTCGTATCGCAAATAAAAATCCACAGGATTATGAAGCAAGAAGTAATATCATGTGGACTGCAACATGGGCACTTAATACGCTTGTTGAAAAGGGCAAAAGTACGGACTGGATGGTTCATATGCTTGGTCAGGCTGTGGGTGCTGTTACGGATGCAACGCATGGAATGACTTTGTCCGCGGTTTCGCTCCCTTATTACAGGTTTATAATGGATGCAGGACTGGCTAAATTTGTCAGGTTTGCAGAAAATGTATGGGGCATTGACCCGCAGGGAAAAGAAGACAGGGAAATAGCTCTTGCAGGACTTGATGCCATGGAACAATGGATGAAAGAACTTGGGCTTACAATGTCACTGTCTGAAATCGGGGCAACAGAGGATATGCTCGAGGATATTGTAAATGCTACGTTAATCATGGACGGAGGCTACAGAATTCTCACAAAAGATGAAGTGAGAGAAATCATTAAGCAGAGTATGTAGGCATAATTAGAAGAGGTAATACACTTGAATGGCTGAGAGATCAGCCATTTTTTCACTATTGGGTTATGGTGTCAAAAGCCAAATAATTAATATAAATCCGTCAGATTGCACAAAATTTATTGGATGAATGACTTATGTGCTACGGAGATGAAACTCAGCTGAGGTTCATCGTAGTGTTTAGCACATCGGAATGAAGAAATAAATTTTGTGCAATCTGACGAAGAAAAAATTATCATTTGGCTTTTGACACCCTAACCACTATTGACAATTATATGCATAATGTATATATTGTATATATACAATTATAAAAAGAGGATATTGGATGGACATTATTATTACAAATCAATCGGATTCGCCAATTTATGAGCAGATTTATAATCAGATTAAAAACCAGATTGTCAGCGGTGAACTGAAAGAGGGAGAGGCACTTCCCTCGATGCGTATATTGGCGAAGGAATTAAGAATCAGTCTTATTACAACAAAGAGAGCATACGAAGATCTTGAACGTGACGGGTATATTGAGTCGTACACGGGAAAAGGAAGCTTTGTAAAGAGAATCAATCAGGATGCGGTACGCGAAAGGATTCTGTATGAGGTGCAGAATGTTATTGAAGCCGCCGTTAACAAGGCAAAATGTGCAGGGATTACCAGGGAAGAGCTGCAGGAGATTTTAAATATGTTGTATGAAGAAGAGTAAATTAGTGATGGGAGTTGAAAAAGATATGGAATATGTAATAGAGCTTAACAATGTGACAAAGGATTACGGAGATTTTAAACTGGACAATGTATCATTTAAAGTGCCTAAGGGATGTATCTGTGGTTTTATAGGACAAAATGGCGCGGGAAAAACTACATCGATTCAGCTTATGCTTGATGTTATAAAGAAAGATTCCGGTGAAATCAAAATTTTCGGACAGGATGTAGCAGGTAATACGGCACTTAAAGAAGATATAGGCGTTGTCTACGATGAGATGGGATTCCACGAATTTATGACACCACAGCAGATTTCCACAATGATGAAGTTTATATATAAAAATTGGGATGAAACGGTTTTCTTTGGACTGCTTGATAAGTTAGGCCTGCCGGCAAAGAAGAAGTGCGGGTCGTTTTCAAGAGGCATGAGGATGAAACTTCAGATTGCGGTTGCAATGAGTCACCATGCCAGATTACTTATAATGGATGAGCCGACGAGCGGTTTGGACCCTATTGTAAGAAGTGAGATATTATCACTGTTTCAGGAGTTCATCATAGAGGAGGATAACTCAATTCTGCTTTCGTCACATATCACCTCGGATCTTGAAAGAATAGCGGATACAATTGTGTTTATAAATAACGGAAAGATTGTGCTTAACGGAAATAAGGATGAGCTTTTGGAAATGCATGGTATTTTAAAATGCAAAAAGGGAGATTTTGAAAAAATAGATAAAGAAGATATGGTTTCATATTCAAAATCGGCGTTTGGAATGGATGTCCTTGTTGCTGATAAAATGAAATGCAGTGCCAAATATCCTGATATTTTGATGGATGAGGCAGGACTTGATGATATTATGGTATTCTATGTGAACCAAAAACAGGCATAGTGCCGGGAAGGAATTATGATGAAGGGTTTGTTAATAAAAGACTTGTATTGCCTGAAAAAGCAGATTCGTTTCTTTATATATGTTACGCTTGGTGTTATTTATGTCAGCTCGCTGTTTGTGCTGAGCAGCAGGTATGGAAATGCGGCATTTATGTTTTCTGATGAAGCAGTTGCAGATAATGCAGATATCATGATGAAGTTTATGTACGAACTTATTATTGTTCTCACCATGTTTATTCCGATTGCACTGGGTGAACGCGTAACGGAATGCTTTACGGCAGACTATAAAGCTTCATTCGGAAAAGTATATTTTAATCTTCCGGTGGATGATTACAGAAAGGTTTTAAGCCGCTACATAATGTCGCTTATTTATATTTTTATGGGAATGCTCGGCTCGTTTGCAGCGGGATGTATTCTGGCTGCCTTTATGGATGATTTTACGGCTTTGATGGCAATACGTGTGGTATTTACGCTGACGGCGGTAATGATTATGTTTATGAGTGTTGTCCTGTGTGTCAATTATTTTGTCGGCGGGAAATACAGCAATCTCGTAACAGGGATATTTTTTATTGTTATAGTCGTACCGCTGTATGCGGTAGCTGCATATAAGCTGCAGACATCTGATGATGATATGCTAAATGCGTTTACCGTCAAATTAGTTGAAGGGTTTGATTCCTATATTAAAAATGCAGATATACAGATTATCATAATGGTAGTAGCTGCCTTTCTTTTAATGGCTGTGTCATATTTGTTATCTGTTAAGGCTCAAAGAAGGGAGAGAAAAGTATGAAGGGGCTTATGTATAAAGACTTTATTGCGGTAAAAGGTCATATTTTTGTATCTTCCCTGATTGGAATTGTGAGTATTTTTTCCGTGCTGAGATTTATGTTTGTCGGAAATGAAAATGATGTTTTTCTCGGATATTTATTTGGCCTGATTTCAATGATATTAGTTATGATACCAATGATGTTTACAAGATATATTTTCGGTCAGGATGCCAAAAGCAGGTCGAGGGCTTATATGTTAAGCCTCCCGATTAAGCAGAGTGATTATGTGGCTTCAAAATATGTAATGTATATTGTCTACTATTACATTACAATCAGTGTTATCACTTTTTTGAGTATGTTATATATGTCGGCTGCGGTGGATGAGGAAATGATATTAAAAACTCAGACGGAGGCGTCCCTGATGGTGGTGCTGGTTGCTGTTTTATTAATTTTTCATGCATTCCAGTTCCCGGGATATTTTATATACGGAACACAAAAGGCATATGAAACGGATGCGGCGATTGCCGTAATCTTATTTATGGTACTGCTTCCGGTGGTGTTGTTTGCAGACTTCACTAATTTTAATCCGGATGAATTTTTTAGCAGATACAAAATGATTATCAATTGTGTAATATCGGTTTTTAACCTGGCGGCACTTATAGTGTACTATGTTTCATACCGTTTTACCATAAGGCACTTGAAAGTAAAGGAGGCTGCAGACTATGAATAAATCAATGAAAAGACTTACAATATTTCTTGTCCTTACTTTTTTAATGGCAAATGTGCTGCAGCTTGTTTATTTTCATTATAATCCATATTATGATGCAGAAGGAAATATGAGCAATGCTACAAGTTTTATGCTGATGCTCAGTATGCTGACACCGTCGGCTGCAATGCTTGTAACGCGCTTTATTACAAAGGAAGGCTTTAAGACGACAGGTAAGGATTCCATGATGCTTGGAATAAGCTTTGGTGGTGGGAAATGGCTATTTTTTGTGCTGGCATTTATAGTTCCGTGGATTGCCGGGGAAGCAGGAGCTGTATTGGAATTTATCTGTTTTCCAAAATCGTTTGATCCATCAATAATTGATTCAAGAGTAAAAGATGTTATTGGGTTTATTCCGGTAATCGGAATTTCACAAAGTATTTGTATATCATTTGGTGCACTGGGGGAAGAGGCCGGATGGAGAGGATATATGATGCCAAAGCTTGAGGAAAGGTTCGGAATAGTAAAGGCTGTCATTATTGGAGGCGTTATATGGGGCGCATGGCATTATGTATCGATTATTTACGGACACAATTATGGACTTTCATACATGGGAGCACCATGGAGCGGAATGCTTGTATTTACCGTATTCACGGTGTTTGAAAACGCATTTCTAACATATCTTACGAAAAAAACGGATTCGGTGTGGCCTGCCACATTTGCACATGCATTTAATAACACAGGGGCATCAATACTGTATTTTATGATAAATAAAAATGCGCTGCCTGAAATAGACAGCACATTTGGTTTGTTATTTAATATTCCGATGTTGCTGGCCGGATTATTCTTCCTGTTTAAGCTTAAGGCTTTTTGTTGTACAAATTCTTCTCAGCAACACACATGTAGTTGACCTGCTGGTGTGTAATGCGTATTGCATCAGGTGAAAGCTTTTTAAGCTTTTCCGCAATAATCTGGGCTTCCTGTGAAACTTCCGTATTAGGAGTTAACAAAACTGTTATGGGAATGTCAAAATAATTACATATTTCAACAAGCTTATCAAGTGTCGGAGTGCAGTTGCCTGACATGACCTTTTGAATATAACTTTCAGAGGCACCGATGGAAAGACTTAAGGATTTTTGCGTAATTCCGCTGTTATTTCGCATGAGAATATTAAGATTATCAATTATAGTTCTTTTTAATTCTTCTACGGTCATGACTGCCTCCTTTCATAAAAATATTATAAACGAAAAAAATAAATTAAAAACGAATACAAATATCTTATTTTGTGATATAATAGAAAATGACTATTTTGTTGGTATTTTTTTTAAAAAAAGTGCCTTCAGACGGTTGCTAGATACTTAAAGTTATAGTAATATCAAATTGTCGACAAAATTATGGGAGGTTTATCTATGTTTGATGAAGAATTCTTCGAAGAAGACAAAAACTTGAGCGCAGCTGAAACGCTTATTATGAAAACTATCTGGGATATTGGGGGAGATGTTGCTCTCGGAACATTAATCGATACCCTTAATACCAAGTACAATAAGGGATATGCAAGAACGACAGTTGCAACATTCCTTACAAAACTTTCAGCAAAAGGTTTTATTAAGAGTTACCGCAAGGGAAAACTCTCATTTATCCGAGTGTTAAAGAGTGAGGAAGAATACAGGGATAAGTTAATGCAGGAGCACATGGATTTCTGGTTTGGCGGAAGTGCAAAGAATATGATGACTGCATTATGTAAGATTAAGAATATTTCAGAAGATAAAATCAACAAGATTAGAGGAATTCTGGATGGAATTGACGATTAATATCGCCACAGCAATTGCACTTACAACAGTAACGGGGGGTATTCTGTCCCTTTTCTGGTATTTTGTGGGTTCAATATTAGAGAAGATTGGTTTTACCAATTTAAGACATATGTTTCTTAAAGTAGTGCTGATTTTTTATATATTTCCGTTGGCATACATAATTATTAAGATATATACTATTATTGAACCCGTGCATGATGCACGTATATTTGGAAAGACGCCTGTTATAGGTGTTGCATCCATGGTTATTGTGGCGCTCTGGGCAGTTTTTGCTGCAATTTTATCGTGCATAAGTATACATGGCTGTATTAATATGTCGAGAAGACTCAAAGAGTCTTTTCCTTGTGACGAATTGGCTGAAGATATATTCAGCCGGGTTGCCCGTCAGATGGATATTGATCCGGACGAGGTAATGCTTGTTCGTAATTATAGTGTTGTCACACCGTTAATTACAGGATTTGTCACTGCTACAGTAATACTTCCGGTAAGGAATTATTCCGAGGAAGAATTACAGGTGATTTTTATGCATGAACTGACACATTATAAGCATAATGATCTTGTTCTAAAACATCTTATGACTATTGTAAATATTATTCACTTTTTTAACCCTCTTGTATGGTGGCTCAATGATATGCTTCAGAAGTGGTGCGAGTATACGTGTGACTGGGAAGTGTATCGTAAGGTAGGTGTAAAACATTATTTTGATATTTTGCTGTCAATGGCATGTGACGTGAAAAATACGAATTTTGTTACACATTTAGTTGAAAAAAAGAGCGAATTAGAAGAAAGGGTGGAACACATGATGAAATATTACAAAGTAAGAAAATATCCAAAGATTGTTGCTGCTTTATTGGTTATGTGCATATCTTTAACGAGCAGTGCAACAGTATTTGCAGCGGTTGATACTGCTAAAAACGCTTATTTTAATTTATTTGATAAGACGTTAGTTGAACAAAGGCTTGAGATGGAAGGATCAGACCTTGAGTTACATTGTGAATCGGTGAGTGACTGGAATCTTCCTGTTGTAACAGGTTCTGATTCAAGTTTTACACGTACTTTAAAGACATTTAACTGGAATGTATCAGCTAACTCCATAGTACAGACAACATCAACTTTTTATGTTGCACAGAATGACAGTATAGTCGTAAGTATAGACTGTACACCGAGTAACCTTGATATTGATTATGGTATTGTTCTTCCAAGCGGTATTGTCTATTATGTTACTGACTGCGGAAAGTCAAGCTATACTTTTACAGCGCCTACATCAGGCAATTATCGTGTTTTTGTAAGAAATTACAATGACCAGACGGTAAATGTTGAAGGCAGTTATATTTATTAGTATTTATGCGGATAGTTTCTATCCGCAGATTTTGAGCCATTTAAACTATATACCTAGGGTAGTAGGCACTGTTATTTGTTATATGACGGGATGATAGAAAGATTAATTAGAAGGTCATGGATTTTTCCATGGCCTTTCGTGCATTATGAAAGTATTTATGTGCAAATATTCTGTATTGTCATACTATTTTGTCTAAATAATACTATATAATAAAGTAAATTTATTGTATTATGTATGAGTAATATTGATATTTTTAGGAGTGTAATATGGGAAGCAACAAAGATAAAATAGACATGACAACCGGTTCTATAATGAAAAATGTGCTGTTATTTGCCATCCCGATTATTATTGGAAATATATTGCAGCAGCTGTATACGACAGTAGATACACTTGTCATTGGTAATTTCTGCGGAGACACCTCGCTTGCAGCAGTAGGAACAAGTTCGCAGCCTGTGGAAGTGCTGCTTTGTATTTTTATCGGAATTGGAACGGGTGTTTCGATTCTTGTATCACAATATATAGGTGCGGGCGACATTGAAAAGCTAAAAAAAGCATCAGACACGGCAATTTTTTTCGTGTATGTATGTGGAATTCCTTTATGTATTATTGGCGTTTTGGTCACACCGGCTATTTTGAGACTTATGGGTGTACCTGCCGATACATGGGATGCAGCAGTTGGTTATACAAGGATAATTTTTCTTGGTTCACTCGGTAATATCGGTTATAACATGAATGCCGGAATCCTCAGGGGTCTTGGAGACAGTAAGGCTTCGTTATGGTTTCTTGTGGTGTCGTGCATCGCCAATGTAATTCTTGATCTTTTATTCGTGGCAGGCTTTCACATGGATGCAGGAGGTGCCGCATTATCTACAATTCTTTCGATGTATCTGTCATGGATTGTGAGTATATGCTATATAAGAAAAAAATTTCCTGAACTTGGGTTTACGTTTTCACCAAAGAGATTTGACGGGGAACAGTTTAAGAATATTATATCAATCGGTCTGCCAATCGGAATCAATAATTCTTTTTTCTCTTTGGGGCACGTTGCGATGCAGACGCTTGTAAATGCCCAGGGTTCGACCTTCATGGCAGGAACTTCTGTTGCAGGCAGGGTAACGGGTATGACGAATATTGCCATTACAGCACTTTCATCAGCTGCAACAACATTTTCAGGACAGAATTACGGTGCAAAGGATTTTGACAGATTAAGAAAGGGTTACATAAAGATACCGCTGGTGTCAGGCCTTATTACCATTACGGCAGGACTTTTGGTTATCTCGTTCAGGATGCCTATTTTAAAATTGTTTACAAAGGATTCGATGGTCCTTATGTACGCCGGAAGATATGTTAAAGTAATGCTTCTGTCACAATGGATGTATGCCGTATTCAATGGAATTTCATGTATTGTAAATGGTGTTGGTCTTATAAAATATACAACTGTTGTAAATATACTTATGCTTTGGATGGTCAGAATTCCGGTTGCATACCTTATCGCAAAGTTTTTTGACGGAACATGGGTTATGTTATGTTTTCCGATAAGCTTCTGCTTCGGTATGATAATGATGATTGGTTACTATATGTTCTCAAGAAAATGGAAGGAAATCATTCGAACAGGGTTATAGTTTATCAGGATGTTGACAAATTAAAAAATTATGTTAGTATATAACAAAAAGAATCAGTAGGTGTCAGAAGATTGTTATCGTTCTGGTGAAAAGGGAAACAGGTGAAATGCCTGTGCGAACTCGTCACTGTATATAGACACATACAAAGCCTGTAAGGGGAGAACTCTTAAGCCACTGGAGACGGGAAGGCGGTTTTGTATTTATATCTATGAGCCAGGAGACCTGCCTATTAGATTGACCTATGTAAACCACGAGTAACTGGTTGTATGTCAAATAAGGATTTTGTATACGGAAATATATTATTCCGTGTTCTTTTTTGATGCCACAAATGCAGCTTCTTACTTATGATTAAGTAGGGAGCTTTTTTTGATAGGAAATTGCATAGCAATTTCCCTATTATATTTGGATAGTGTCAAATGACCTATGAAAAAACAGAGCCAAAGAAAAAGGCTCAATTGA
>JBJEOB010000078.1:0-2649 GCA_051880495.1 Lachnospiraceae bacterium | reverse complement strand
TATAGTCCCCTTTCCTGCAGCATCGCCTGTCATGTAGGTGTAAATGCCGTGGGCATCGGAGTTTCGGTCATTACTGACAGAAACTAGAAATAAGAGATACACTCGTCTTTATGCAAACCAATGCTATCTTTACTCTATCCATTATGATATGATATATCATAGTAAAATATTTCAAAATAATCAGATAATGGAGAATATTATGAGTGATGAATTGGGAAAACAATTAGAACAAATACTCAGAAATGCCGGTGCAGCATTAGTGGGCTACGCAGACTTAAAGGATTTCAGTCCATTTGGATTCCCTACAGGGATTTCTGTAGCGGTTCCGATACCAAAAGATATTGTTTTTGGTATTGAAGATGGTCCAACTTTAGCTTATCACGAAATGTACACTATTTTAAACAATAAGCTAAATGATATCGTGACAGAAGGTGTCCAGTTTCTGGAAAGTCAAGGTTACCGTGCTTATGCCCAGACCACCCAAAACGTATCGCTAAATAAAGACTGGATCAGTCCTCTTCCCCACAAAACGGTTGCAACCATAGCAGGAATCGGCTGGATAGGGAAAAGTTGTCTTCTTGTAACACCGGAATATGGTTCTGCCATCAGAATTTCTTCTCTGCTGACAGATGCACCACTTCCATGTGCAACGCCTATTACCAGTTCAAAATGTGGTGACTGCACACGTTGCGTGGACGCATGCCCGGCCCATGCATTAAAAGGCACTTTATGGAAAGCCCAGATGCCCAGAGAAGAGATTTTTGACAAAGACATCTGTTATAAGACTCAAAGAGAGATCATGTTAGAACGTACAGGGATTGATACGGATCTGTGCGGAAAGTGTTTTGTTGTATGCCCATATACGAGAAGCTATCTCGCTCGAAAATAATTTCCGGAGGTTTCGATATGAAGAATCATTGCAGTAGGTTTATTACGGTGTTATGTGTTATTCTCATTTTCTCACTTGTCGGCTGCCAATCAAAAAAAGGCATCTCTAGTGAAAATGGTACCTCTAATAATACTGAATTTTTGACCGATCATGAATGGGTTCACTATACAATCTGTAATGAAACCATTTCGTTTCATGATGACGGAAGCTTTTCTTTTTATTGCGCCTGTGGAAGTCCTGTGGGAAATTACGATTTATTTGACAGCTATAAATATGATGAAGAGACTTCCGAAATCACTCTTTTACCGGAAGATGACGATAACATCATTAAAATATTGAGATATGAAAAATCCAGACTCTTACTGAAATGCAACGATGGCATAAAAGAGTTCTTTGATAACACGGACCCTCTTGTGTCCAATAGTTATACTGATGACGCCTATGATACAGAAAATTATACCCTGGGATTCAGCTCTTGTATTGCAATCGTAAACAAAAACGGAAACTCTCTCACCAGCGCTCCTTCTTGCTATGACGCAGATGTCCCTGAATATAAAGATTATTTACTCGAAGAAAAACTTGCAGATAACATTACATATGGCGAGTGGGATATGCAGGTAACCCAAACAGAAGAAGGCGAAGAGATCAAACATAGTTATAAAGAACTGTCTGACGAACAGGTTAACAAAATGCTGGAAGGAGGTCCTTCCAGCGGTTATGTCTGGTATAACAACAATGCAGAAATTGAAAAAATAGTCTTTTTTGGGAAAACAGTTATCCAACAATAATAACAATAGATTCATGAAAAAAATTTAATTTTTTCAAATCAAAATGGCTGTAATTCAGTAATTATCTTATCAATGTCGATATCAATACAAATACTTTGCTTTCCAATCTCATCAGGTGCGAATGCTTCTCCATAATTAATGCACGCATAAATAGCACTTGGATTTTGGGCAGTCATACGCCAAAAAGGATATTTAATAATACCTGGTGTATTGCCCCCAACACCTAACTCTAAAAACAGGATATTTCCCCCCTCATGTCGCTGCAAGAAATCCATATAACACCGCTGTGCGACGTGCCATCCGGCGTCCTCTACAAACGTACTGTCACTGCGCAGATTAACATTCATTAATTTTCCACATTTCGGACAATGAGGAAACAACTCAGATGGGACTTCCATTTGAGGAGATTTCCCATTTTCTATCACCAGATTATTGGTTTCTGTAATAGTGTATCCTTGAGCCTCTATCATGCTACGTATACTATCCTCATTATCGTACGTTTCTTTATGGCAGGGAGTGCTGCACTGAAACAACCCATAATCCCCTTGTGTATAAAAAATTCTATGTTTATCAAATCCTGCCTTTTGGAAACAATGATCCACATTCGTCGTCAGCACAAAATAGTTTTTATCCTTCACTAGCGCAAGCAAATTATCATATACTGGTTTTGGAGCATTCATGTAACGGTTTACCCAAATGTGACGGCTCCACCACGCCCAACATTCTTCCAGACTCTGAAAGGGATAAAATCCTCCCGAATAAATATCACTGATATGATACTTATCTGCGAAATCATGAAAATACCGTTCAAAACGTTCCCCAGAGTAAGTAAAACCTGCTGCAGCAGATAATCCTGAACCAGCTCCAATGATAATTGCGTCTGCATCTTTTAATGCGTCTTTTAATTGATTCAATTTATCCGAGTAGGTTTCGGTAGATTTGTTCGTCATATTCCTTAAAAACATTAAAGAT
>JBJEOB010000077.1:0-2679 GCA_051880495.1 Lachnospiraceae bacterium | reverse complement strand
CCAGGTAAGATTCCGTATCCGCCGACAGCAACACCTGCGACAACTGCAAATACCGGATTAGCACCCATGCTGATTGGAACCATAATTGCAGCGGCAACACCGCCCATGCTTCCGGAGGTTTCACCGACTGTGCGGAAAAATTCCAAGCCGAAAAGATCACCTGTGATATATTTGTGTACTGCTTCTACCAAAAATGTTGCGATTGCTGCGTTTGCCATACCTGACATAGCAAGCTGTCCTTTTGGCATTTTCAGGCTGAACAGTGAAAAAGCTGCCAATGTAACTAATAATAAACCGACTCCAGATAAAATTGTTAGCATAAATCATTACCTCACATTCTTCAAATAGTTTTTATAAATAAATCCGTTCAATTATTTGTGAGATAAATATAAACAGCCGGTTTCAAAAAGTTTCAAAAGGTATCAAAAATAATTTCAATTTTTGACAGAATCTTCACAATATGCGCATAAAGCATTTAGAAATTGCCGGATACGGACATTTCCATGCTTGTCACTTTTTCCGCGAATGTAGTCCATTTCCTTGCGCACCTGCTCGAAATTATATAAAGTTCCGGAATATTCCACAAAAATTTCATTTGCATAATCTTCAAGACCCAGATGTGCGAGATTTACAAGGCCGTTTGCGGCAGTTCTTCGTATCCTTTGTTCCATGGATTTGGGGTTGTCAGAAAATTGAAGGCATAGTTCATTTAATGTAATGTCTCTTGCGAGCTCGTGGTGTTCGCTCATATATTTGACAACAGTGATGATATCTTTACTTCCAATATCACCGATAATTCCAAGTTTCTGCAAGATATTGCGAAGTGTAGATGTGACAAGATCTTCTTGTTCCTGTGATGGAGATGAAGTCAAAGGAGCCTGATTTGAAAAAGTATCTTCCATAAAAATGTTCTGCATCTTTTTAACCATACGCTGCATAGAAAGCTTTTCGCATACCTTTCGGATCACAGACTCTACTTCTACACTGTTGATTGGTTTTTGGATAAAGAACTCTACTCCGGCTTCATAGGCAGAGGAGATCATATCTTTGGAAGAAACCTGAGAAAGCATGACATAGACTGCATCCGGCCAGATTTCGCGCGCTTTGCTGACAAAGCTTATGCCATCCATTTCAGGCATAAGAAGATCTGCAATTACAATATCTGGTTTCACAAAAGGAAGATCCTCCAGAGCATCATTTCCATTGTCAGAACTTCCGCACACAGTCCCAAGTCCACGTTCTGTGACAATTATCTTTAATATATTTCTTATATTTCTGTCATCATCAACAAAATAAAATTTCATGATTGCTTCACCTCGATTTGATTCACTGGAATACGGATAGAGAAATTGGTGTGTCCGGGAACAGAAGTAAGAGTAATACTTCCTTTTAACTCTTCTTCTACAAGATCCTGAACAAGATTTAAACCAAGTCCTCTGTTTACTTCTCCGGTTGTATAGTTGATTTTTGTGGAAAATCCGGTTTTAAATACCTCGTCAATATATTCTTTTGGAATACCGGGACCGGAATCTGTCACATCAAAAATATAAGAGTCATTTTCCAGAGATTGTGTTACTTCAATTTTTACAACAGAATCTTTCGCTGCTTCCAGAGCATTGATAAACAGATTTCGGAAAATTGACATCAGGGAATAATGTTTATCTGTATAAAAATTATTCTGGCAGTGATAAGTAAGATAGAGCTCTTTTTTCTGTTCCTTTGCCAGATGATGAAGAGAATCGCTGAGAATGGAAAGAAGTTCTTCCAGATACATGCCGTCACTTTCAAGTTCCTGATTCAGAGCATCAGAGATTCCGCGCATGATTAGCAGATATTCTTTTTTGATCTCGTGGATATCACGGGAAATGGAAAGAGCCGAAGTGGCTAAAGAAGGATCAGCAGACGAATCTTTCAAATTATTATAAAGTCGGTAAGAAGTACTCATCGTCTCTTCAATAAGCGCAGTATTTTTATTCATCCATGCTACTTCTCCATTTAATTTTGAAATAAGAAGGACCAGCCTTTTGTAACGCTTTTCATGTTCTTTCTGGAGAAGAAGAAAGCGATATCTGTCAAATACGAAAAGGATACACCAGATGGTAAGAGAACGAAGAATCGCTATTAAAAGTATACCAATCTGTGTGCGGAGAGTAAAAGCACCCACACCAAGGCGTACGGAAAGCTCTGCAAGATTCGCTGTATAGTCGATGAATGTTAGTACGGGAACTAAGATATTCCTGCCTGAATCATCAGAAGAATAAAACCGATAAAAGATATATAGTAAAATGCTATAGCAAATATAAAAGCAAACTTCTGGAATATAAGAAAAAATCTCTCCGGTATTCCCGTTTTTGATCCAGTGACTTAACATACGCATAAAGCATATGCCGACGGAAGATATCGCAGTTATGGGAATTAGCGGGAAATTTTCTGTCAGAAATAAAAAAGCACATAAAAATATGACACCCAGAGATATCTTAAAGTTGGCAGTAAACAAACTGATACTTAGCTGAGCGGCAACGATAATTATCATGCTGTAGTATATTGTTTTTTGAAAAGAGTTTTTCATATGCATTCCCCTAAATCAATGACATTAACAATAGTATAAAGTATTTTTAAAAAGAAAACTATGGGGAAGGAAAAGATGTTATAAAAATTTCAGAAAATGGAGGGGAAGGG
>JBJEOB010000076.1:0-58237 GCA_051880495.1 Lachnospiraceae bacterium | reverse complement strand
TTGTTTCACTGTTCGATTTTCAAAGTTCCTGCGACCTGTTTCAGCGGTCAGCTTGATTATATTATCACAGTATAAAATAGAAGTCAATATAATTTTTATAAAAAATATAAAATATTCTATATGCTGTAATAAAAATCTCTATTCAGCATTAAAACCACTTTGCAGTGGTTTTATGCTAAGCGGAGAGAATGGGATTCGAACCCATGCGCCCGTGAAGACAAACGGTTTTCAAGACCGCCCCGTTATGACCACTTCGGTATCTCTCCAAATATTCAATTATCACTTGTTCAGCGACAGTTGTTATTCTATCATTTATAATTTTTATTGTCAACACTTTTTTTGATTTTTATAAAACATTTTTTACAAAAGCCAAATCATCCTGTGTTGTTACTTTTATATTGTTGTAATCAGCCTCAAAAACGTGCACCGGGATATTACCGTAATTTTCCATAACCATTGCATCGTCAGTAATATTTCCTCTGTCAGGATCATTTATCATATCCTGATAGGCAGATACAATTAAATCAAATTCGAATATCTGAGGCGTCTGAATCTGCCACAAATGGTTTCTGTCAGGAGTATCTGTTATAATGCCTTCATCTGAGACAACCTTTATCGTGTCTTTTACTTTGACGCCGGCCACGACGGCACGTTTATCAAGCACAGCCGCATATCCGCGCTTCAGTATGTCTTGTGTTATACACGCCCTTGCACCATCATGAATAAATACATAATCTGCACTTTCAATTGCCATAAGGCCGTTGTAAACAGAGTTGTATCTTTCCGCTCCGCCTTCAACAACTGAAACCACCTTTGAAAAATTAAACTTATTCAATACATTTTCTCTAAACCAGTCGATTTCACCCTTGCCTACAACAACTACTATTTCATCAATAAAGCTGTTTTGGAAACATTCAAGCGTATAGCAGATTAGCATTTTATTATTTACGGCAATATATTGTTTGGGAATATCCATTCCCATTCTCTTACCCTTGCCTCCTGCCAAAACAACTGCAACATTTTTCTTTGCCATATCAGATTACCGTTCACCCAGCTTGAGATTTGGCACTGCGTTCAAATCCAAGCCGTGTCTTACTCCGTTCATATATTCATAATAACCGGCAACACCTATCATTGCAGCATTGTCAGTGCAGAAAACAGGCTCAGGTCTGTAAAATTTAAAATTATTATTTTCACATTCTTTAACCATGCTCTCCCTAAGTGCCGAATTAGATGCCACGCCTCCCGCAATGGCAATCTTGTCAATTTTAAATTCCTTAGCAACTGCAATTGTTCTTGAAACGAGAGATTCTACAACGGCGTTTTGGAATGATGCGACCAAATCTGCACGATTGATTTCCTCCCCCTTCATTTCACATGAATTTATATAATTAAGTACAGCTGACTTAAGACCGCTGAAACTAAAATCATACGGTGCGCCTTCAACCTGCGCTCTCGGAAACATAATTGCGTCTTTGTTGCCTTCCTTTGCAAGCTTGTCAACCTTCGGTCCTCCGGGATACCCAAGTCCCACAGCTCTAGCCACCTTGTCATATGCCTCGCCCGCTGCATCATCTCTGGTTCGGCCAATAATCTCATATTTACCATAATCCAGAACCTTTACAAGATGTGTATGACCTCCCGAGACAACCAGACATATAAAAGGAGGCTCCAAATCAGGATTATTAATGTAATTTGCCGATATATGCCCCTCTATATGATGAACTCCCACCAATGGCTTTTTCGTTGCATAAGCCAGTGCTTTAGCTTCCGCAACTCCCACCAGCAGTGCGCCTACCAGTCCCGGACCATATGTCACTGCAATTGCAGTAATATCTTCCATGGTAACATGGGCAGTCTCCAACGCCTGTTCAATTACCTGGTTAATCTGTTCCATGTGTTTTCTTGATGCTATCTCAGGAACAACACCACCATACAATGTATGCAAATCAATCTGTGACGAAATAATATTAGACATTACCTCGCGGCCATTTCTTATTACTGCTGCCGCAGTTTCATCACACGAACTTTCTATTGCAAGAATTAAAACATCACTTTCACTCATCATCTTCATCCGGAACATAACTCTCCCAATAGAGAATTTTCCACTGTCCGTTATCATCCTTTCTTAAAGTATACTGTTGGCATATTGTTGCCACCGATGCCTTTTCCCTGACCAGATATCCAACCTTTACAGTTGCATAACTTTTCCCTTCAAATGTAAAAACCTTAATGTCATTTGCCTTCTCAACATCTATATTGGTAATAATGCGTTCCAAATCATTATACGCCTTAATGTCTGCCTTTAAATTTGTAAAAAACTCGTCTTCAGGGTTCTTTTCCAAAAGCTCCTCATCAAAAAGCTTCCTCGCCTGCTTTCCAAGAAGTTCTATGTCAGTTTCCGTAACGTTGCTTCCATAATATTCCTTTACTATTTTCGCATAAAGCAGGACGACATCCCTTGGAAATTGCGGATAATACTGTCCGTCAAGATTTCTTGTAACAATTTTGGTTATTTCAGAGTTCGTTGTATTCTGCTGCTTTGGTGCTATATCCCTGTTGGATAAATAGAAGTAGTAGCCTACAGCCAGTGCAGCCAGAACAATAATTGGCAATATTTTTTTGATATATTTCGTAAGCCACTCCTCCTTTCCAAAGAACTTTTTAACTAATCCTCAAACTGGATTGTTCTGCTAAAGCCATCCCTGGCCGTTTTGGTATTCTTAAAAATCTTTCTTGCACTTTCAATATATTCATCCGGTCTGACTAACGATGGACTATAATGCGTCAGCCACAGCTCTTTCACGTTTGCCTGCAGTGCCAGCTGGGCGGCCTCCTTGAATGTCATGTGCTTATATTCCCTTGCCTTAGCGTCCTTATCCGGCTCACCATACATTCCCTCGCATATAAACAAATCTGCTTCTTTCGCCGCATTCACTATACTTTCAACAGGTCTTGAATCCGTGCAATAGGTCAGTTTTATTCCTTTACGTTCTGCGCCGAGCACCATATCGGGAGTAAAACGCCTTCCGTCCTCTTCTATCGTCTCACCTTTTTGAAGGCGGTTCCACATCTTTATTGGTATTTCCAGCGACTTTGCCCGTTCTACATCGAATTTGCCGCCTCTTTTTATTTTCATTGAATATCCGTAACACACGACCGCATGATTAACGCGAAATGCTTCTATCTCATATCCTTCAAATTGTATCGTCTGAACATTTTCCGTCAACTCAATAAACTTTATCTCAAATGGCAGTTCAGGTGCAATCGTCCTTAGCGCACCAACCACTCTCTCCAGTCCCTTAGGTCCTATCATTGTAAGCGGCTGTGTCCTTTCGGCATTGCCCATAGTTAAGAGAAGTCCCGGCAGACCGCTTATATGATCAGCATGAAAATGGGTAATGCAGATAACATCTATCGGATTAAAACTCCACCCTTTTTCTTTAATGGCAATCTGTGTTCCTTCCCCACTGTCTATCAAAATGCTGCTTCCATTATATCTCATCATCAAAGACGTCAGCCATCGATTAGGCAATGGCATCATACCGCCTGTTCCAAGCAAACAAAGTTCTAACATTAAATTCTCCTAACCATTTTTATCATTTCTATTTTATAACATTTCCGTTTTTCTTACAATATCAATCGGTATTTTAAAGCCCGTTATCCATTTGTTATAACATTCCTCACAAATATCAAAAGAGTGTACTTCCCCATCTTTTTTAGAAAAGTAACCCCAATCAGCCTGTACTCTAAGAACGCCTTCCATCACAATTCCGTTTTCAACCGAAAGCCTCTTTTCACAGCAGTTACATACAACTTCCAGTTTCTTAGTGTTAACATGTGTTCTCATACTTTTCCTCCCTGTCTGTCAGAACCTATAGAGTAATTATACCTAAACTCATATATAAATTCATAGTGGGAATTATTTCTTGCTTTCAGAAGCAGACATCAATGACATTACAATAGCATTTTCAACAGGTCTTTCATAAAAATTCTTTCGAATTCCTATTCTTATAAAGCCAAGCTTTTCATACAACCCGATTGCCTTTTCGTTGCCTTCTCTCACCTCAAGAAAAAAAACATCGCATTCACGTTCTCTCCCCATTTCAATGAGATATTTCATTATCTCTGTCCCAACGCCGCGTTTTCTTGCGCTTTCATCGACACACACATTAGTTATTTCTGCCTCACCAAATACACACCATGCACCGGCGTAGCCAATTATCTTATCATCTTCCACCGCAACCACATACAGCGTGTTCTCATTCAAAAGAGCATCTGCAAATGATTTTTGCGACCATGGCAGTGAAAAATTTGAAGCCTCGATATCGGCAACCTTCTCTATATCGTCTAATTCCATCCTGCGCAGAATCATATTACTTTGCCTCATTACTCATTTTTTCCTCTAACTCTCTCTCAGCCTGTGAAGCTCTTAAGTAATTAGGAAGATGCTCTCTTGCATTTTCAATTTTTCCTTTGGCAAAATATTTTAATGCAAGTCCTGCCACCGAAGACGCTTTATTTCTGTTCATATGGGCAGGTGCAAATAAATACTCAGCCTTAAGATTGTCCATAATATATTTTTTATTGACCTGGGCACCATCGCCAAGAAGAATAACTTTACTGCCCATATTGTTTAGTCTTTCAATTACATCCTCAATCTGTTCTATGCTCTGGTCATACAGCACTTCTATATCTTTATCACATTTATAAATGCCTGAATAAACCTGCTGCCTTCTTGCATCCATCATAGGACATATAACATAATCCGTACCGCAGAACTGGTATGCCATTGCCTCCAGTGTCGGAATATGTATCAATGGTTTATTAAGCGCAAGTCCAAGTCCTTTTCCTGTTGCTGAGCCGATACGAAGTCCCGTAAATGAACCCGGTCCTCCTGAAACAGCAATTGCATCAAGGTCTTCGAGCGGCATTTCTATCATCGAAACAATCTCATCAATCATGGATAAAAGAGTCTGAGAGTGTGTTTTTTTATGATTAACGGTGTATTCTGCAAGCAGTGTTTCGTCACTTATAAGCGCAACGGATGCAACCATGGTTGCACTTTCAATAGCAAGAATTTTCATTTTATTACACTTCCTTTATCGTAATCTTTCTATAATCGAAGCCCTTTTCCAGGTCCTTTTCTATAGTTATCTGCGTATAGTTTTCCGGCATAATCTCATCAATCAGATTAGCCCACTCTATAAGGCAGACACCTTCACCATAGAAATAATCCTCATATCCGATTTCATCCATTTCTTCGACATCCGCAATCCTGTACACATCAAAATGATAAAATGGCATTTTACCTTCATCATATACCTGAAGTATTGTAAATGTAGGACTGTTCACCGGTTCGCTTATTCCAAGTCCGCTTGCAAATCCCTGTGTAAATACGGTTTTACCGACACCAAGATCACCAATCAGTGAAAATACCCGTCCCGGTATAGCTTCTTTACCTAATCTTTCTCCAAGTTCATATGTCTCTTTTGCGCTGTATGATTCTATTACTTCCACTTCTGACTCCATCCAATTAAAATTTCACTTTTCGGGCTTTTGAATTTTTGATTATTTCCTTTATCTTTGGTACATTTTCACCCAGTTCTCTTTTTGGCAGAATATAGGCTCTTACACTGTTCACATAAAGTATTATCGATTTTCCTGTTTCAACTGCCTTCACAATATTTTCCATACTTATTACAGCTTTCTCATCGCCCTGTTCTATTGTAAGTTCTTGGGCTGTCAGTGTATACTTTATCGGTTTTCTGAAAAACGGCGTAAGTTTTACCTGCTGCATTGACTTAAAATATATCCTTACAGGTGTTATTATCGTGAAGAACAATCCGAAAAATCCCATAATAAGTATATAACTTATATTTCCATCCTGTATTATGGCTGCTCCACACAGCACCAGCATTATTACACCCAGAATAAGGCTTAATATGCCCTGAAAATTTCTGTAATTGTGATATATGTTGTAATCAAACATATCATTTACTGTAATCTGCACTTCAAATGTCATTTTGTACCTTTCCACATCAATCAATTATCATAGTAAGCTGAATTCTCTGTCTGCCAAGATCCACACTCATAACCTTTACGTCAACAACATCACCTACGCTCACCACATCAAGCGGATGCTTTACAAACTTTTTGTTTGTCAGCTGTGATATATGTACAAGTCCGTCCTGATGAACTCCTATGTCAACAAACACGCCAAAGTCAATTACATTACGAACAGTTCCTTTAAGTACCATTCCAGGTTCAAGATCCTTCATTTCCATTACATCTGTTCTTAAAATTGGTTTTGGCATTTCATCTCTCGGGTCTCTTGCCGGTTTTTCAAGTTCCTTTAAGATATCGTTAAGAGTAATTTCACCGATGCCAAGCTTCTCTGCTGTCTGTGCAATGTTCTTAACCTTTTTTGAAAGCCCTGCCAGCTCGCCATTGGTAATGGAATTAAGGTCATACCCTAACATTTCAAGAAGCTTTGCTGCCGCTTCATAGCTTTCCGGATGCACGCTTGTGGCATCTAACGGATTATTTCCGTTCTGGATTCTCATAAAGCCTGCGCACTGTTCAAATGCCTTTGGTCCCAGTTTTGCAACCTTCAGAAGCTGCTTTCTGTCTGTAAAACGACCATTCTGTTCACGGTAATCGACAATATTTTTAGCTATTACTTTTGTAACGCCTGAAATATATTCAAGCAGAGATGCCGACGCCGTATTAAGGTCTACACCGACCTTATTTACACAATCTTCAACAACATCAGTCAATGTTTCGGACAGCTTCTTCTGGTTCATGTCATGCTGATACTGGCCGACACCGATTGATTTCGGGTCAATTTTTACAAGTTCTGCGAGCGGATCCTGCAGTCTCCTTGCAATAGAGACGGCACTTCTCTGTGCAACATCAAAATCCGGAAACTCTTCTGTAGCAAGTTTGCTGGCAGAATATACGGAAGCTCCCGCTTCACTGACAATAATATATTCAACCTTTTCATCAAGTTCTTTAAGAAGTTCAACAATAACCTGTTCAGATTCCCTTGATGCAGTTCCGTTACCTACAGAAATCAGCGATACATTATATTTTTTAATAAGCTTCTTTAATTCTTCCTTTGATTCTTTTATTTTGTTGTGAGGCATTGTAGGATAAATAACCTTGGTATCAAGAACTTTTCCTGTAGGGTCTACAACAGCAAGCTTACATCCTGTTCTAAACGCAGGGTCCCAGCCCAGTACAACTCTTCCTGCAATCGGCGGCTGCATGAGAATCTGTTCAAGATTCTTACCAAATACCTTGATTGCACCATCTTCAGCTTTTTCCGTAAGCTCATTTCTTACTTCACGCTCAATTGCCGGCGCTATAAGTCTCTCATAACTGTCTTCTATTGCCTGTGTTATCACACCTGTAGTATTGGGATTATCTCTGACTATTATCTTTTTAACAAGATAATTAATTATTTTCTCAACCGGTGCCTCAACCTTCACAGTCAGAATCTTTTCATTTTCGCCACGGTTAATAGCGAGAACACGGTGTCCTGCCATCTTACTTACTGATTCTTCAAACTCATAGTACATTTCATATACTGTCTGAGCCTCCTTATCCTTGGCATTACTCTTAATGATTCCTTCCCTCATGGTAAGGTCACGGATATACTTACGATAATCAGCATCATCAGCAATACGCTCGGCAATAATATCCTTCGCACCGTCTATGGCATCCTGAACCGTCAACACTTCCTTATCTTCCGACAAATACGGCTTGGCGTATTCTTCAACAGATTCCTTAGTCATCTGAAGCATAATAAGATCCGCCAATGGCTCTAATCCCTTTTCCTTTGCAATGGTAGCCCTTGTTCTTCTCTTTGGTTTATATGGTCTGTATAAATCCTCAACCAAAACCATTGTCTGCGCATCCAGTATCTGTGCACGAAGTTCTTCCGTAAGCAGTCCCTGCTCCTCAATACTGGATATAACAGCCTCTTTTCTCTCTTCAAGACCTCTAAGATATTTCAAACGGTCATTAAGATTTCTAAGCACTTCATCATTCAATGACCCTGTTACTTCTTTACGATATCTCGCAATAAATGGTATAGTGTTACCTTCATCAATAAGTTTTACGGCAGCTTCAGCCTGTCCCGGACGGATGTTCAGTTCATCTGCCAATGTTTTAATAATATCCATACTTACCTCATTTTATAAATTGATTTAACTTCAAATATTTATTATAATTGATTATGCAGATTGTCGCAAGGCTTCGTTTGTGATAAAATTAAAAACAAAAACAGGAGTATTTATAATGGAAAACGAATATACCTATCCGCCAAAAAAAGATTTATTTGCCCTTACATCACTGTTTGCCGGTGTAATTGCAATATTATCTTCATCTACTATAATTTTAGGGATTTTTATAGGAATAGTTGCCATCACTCTTGGAATTATTTCAAGAATCAATTTTGAAAAATTTTCACACCAGAATGTATTGGGAATTACATTCGGCGTAATTGCACTATTTCTGTCAAGCGTAATGTTGCTTGGATGCATTTTATTATTGCGTGATCCTGAAACCATGAAACAGTTACAGGAAATTATGAAAATGTATTACGGACAATAAAAAAGAGCGTTAAGAATTACCCTGATTCTTAACGCTCTGATTTTTTATTCTCCTAAATATGCCTTTTTAACCGAATCGTTGTTAAGCAGGTCACTGGCTTTACCTTCAAGAACAATTTTTCCCGTCTCGAGTACATATCCTCTGTCGGCTATTGAAAGTGCCTTTTTGGCATTCTGTTCAACCAGTAAAACAGTGGTTCCGCTTGCAGATATCTCTTTTACGATATTAAAAATCTCATTTACAAAGATAGGTGAAAGTCCCATTGACGGTTCATCCATCAGAATAATCTTAGGATGTGACATAAGTGCACGTCCCATTGCAAGCATCTGCTGCTCGCCGCCCGATAAAGTACCGGCTGTCTGGTTCTTTCTTTCTTCAAGTCTCGGAAATCTCTTGTAAATCATTTCAAGTGTTTCATCTATTTCCTTTGAATCTTTTCTTGTATATGCGCCAAGCTTCAGATTCTGATATACCGTAAGATTAGCAAAAACTCTTCTTCCTTCAGGTACGTGTGCCATACCCATTGATACAATTTTATGAGCAGGAATCTTTGTTATATCCTTTCCCTCAAATATTACGGAACCTTTCTTTGGCGAAAGAAGACCGGTAATTGTATGTAGAGTTGTAGTTTTACCGGCACCGTTGGCTCCGATAAGTGCTATTACCTCTCCCTGATTAACTTCAAGAGAAATTCCCTTTATTGCCTGGATCATACCATAGTATACTTCCAGATCTTTTATTTCAAGCATTGCCATGATATGTTCCTCCTATTCACCAAGATATGCCTTTATTACTTCCGGATTATTGAGTACATCCGCTGTCTTGCCCTGTGTGAGCACCTTACCAAAATTCAAAACTGTAAGTTCTTCACAAATTCCTGACACAAGCTTCATATCATGTTCAATCAAAAGAATTGTCATATCAAACTTATCACGCACGAATCTGATTGTATTCATAAGCTCAATAGTTTCATTAGGATTCATTCCCGCTGCCGGTTCATCCAAAAGTAAAAGCTTTGGATTCGTTGCAAGCGCTCTTGCAATCTCAAGCTTTCTCTGCTTACCATAAGGGAGATTTTCTGCTGCTATCTCAGCGTCACCGTCAAGATCAAAAACCTTGAGCAGTTCTAATGCCTCAGCATTCATCAAAGCCTCAATTTTTCTATAACTTGGCAATCTGAGAATACCTGCCAGAGTAGAGTAATGATATTTGTTATGAAGCCCAACCTTAACATTGTCCTTTACAGAAAGCTTATTAAACAATCGGATATTCTGGAATGTTCTTGCAATTCCTTCTTTGTTAATATCAACTGTTTTTTTACCTGTAATATCTTTTCCATCAAGAGAAATTTTACCTTCTGTTGGTTTGTATACACCTGTAAGAAGATTAAAAACTGTAGTCTTACCTGCTCCATTAGGACCAATCAGTCCATAGAGCTGACCTTTTTCAATCTTAATATCAAAGCCATCTACAGCACGTAATCCGCCAAAAGCGATTGCAAGGTTTTTTGTTTCAAGTATAGCCATAATTATTCAACCTCCTTCGCATTTTTCTTAGGAAAACGTGGCCGAATATATTTGTCCACTACCATTTCTTTCCACTGGATACAAGCCGGGCTCCAGTTGAAAAGCATTACTATAATAAGCACAATTGCGTATATTAACATACGATAATCGTTAACTGCACGTAAAAGCTCAGGAAGAACAGTAAGCACTAACGCAGAAATTACAGAACCTCTGATATTACCAATTCCACCAAGCACCACGAATACAAGAATCATAATAGACATATTGTAGCCAAAGTTCTTACTTGTTGCCATAAGACTGTTAAGGTTATGTGCATAAAGAACACCGGCAACACCAGCAAACATAGCTGAAATAGAAAATGCCATTAATTTGTATTTTGTAATATTAATACCAATCGATTCAGCCGCAATTACATTATCACGAATAGCCATAATCGCACGACCATCACGTGAATTTACCAGATTAAGGATTACAACAAGTGTAATCATAATAAGAATTGCACCAATTAAAAATGTTGAATCTTTAGGTGTTCCTGTAATACCCTGAGCACCCTTAATAATGACTTCTCCATCCGGTTCAAGACCAAGTGCCATAGAATCCTGCATTGAAAAATGAAGACCTTTGCTGTCCTTACCTACATAAAGAACACTTACAACATTCTTAATAATTTCTCCAAAGGCAAGAGTTACAATAGCAAGGTAGTCACCCTTAAGTCTAAGAACCGGCATGCCAATAAGAATTCCTGTAATCCCCGCAAATACTGCACCGATAATTATTGCAATAATAAACCTTACAATTCCAACTGTAATAATGTTTGCTGTCAGTTTTGAGAAAAATGCACTGGTAAATGCACCAACACACATAAATCCTGCATGACCAAGACTTAATTCACCCAAAATACCAACTGTAAGATTTAATGATACTGCCAAAATAACATATGAACAGATTGGAACCAAAAGTCCCTTAAGCAAACTCGACATATTTCCGGTCAGAAGCATGATTTCTGCTATAAGTACAATAGCCAGTACGATTCCATATGTAACGAAATTGTCTTTAGATGTTTTATTCAAATTCAACTTCTTCATACTGTACCTCCTTATACCTTTTCCTGCATCTTCTTGCCAAGAATACCTGTTGGCTTAACAATTAGAATAACAATAAGTACACCAAACACAATGGCATCTGACAACTTTGATGAAATAAATGCCTTACTTAATATTTCAATAATACCCAAAGCTATACCGCCAAGAAATGCTCCCGGGATTGAACCAATACCACCGAATACAGCAGCAACGAAAGCCTTAATACCAGGCATTGAACCTGTGTAAGGAGTAAGCTGTGGATATGCAGAGCAAAGAAGTGCTCCTGCGATAGCAGCCAATGCCGAACCAATAGCAAATGTGAGTGAAATTGTTCCATTAACATTGATACCCATAAGCTGTGCTGCACCCTTATCTTCTGATACAGCAAGCATAGCCTGGCCTGCTTTTGTTCTATTTATAAACAATGTGAGTCCTACCATAATAATTATGCAGGAAACAATTGCCACTATTGTCTCTCCTGTAATGATCACCTGACCATCAAACAAACTAATTCCCTCTAAACTAACAACAGAAGTGAAAGTCTTAGGGTTTGAACCGAAAATTAATAATGCTGAATTCTGTAAAAAATAACTTACACCAATTGCCGTAATAAGTACAGCAAGTGATGAAACCGCGTTACGTAGAGGCTTATATGCAATTTTTTCAATGGTGATACCAAGGATTGTACATAAAATCATAGCAAGTATTATACTTACAATTGGATTAAGTCCCATATTACTTACCGCAATAAAGATTACATATCCTCCCACCATAATTACATCACCATGTGCAAAATTAAGCATCTTGGCGATTCCGTATACCATAGTATATCCCAATGCAATGATTGCGTATATACTACCCAAACTCACTCCGTTAATCAAATTTGATAAAAAATTCATACTTTTACCTCTTAAATTGCCTATTTTTTGCGTATCCCAAAAATTTAAAAATAAGAGGGGCTTTTAATAAACCCCTCTTGGTTCATTGAATAACTATAAAGCATGAACATTACTGAAGTAATGCGTAAGCTCCATCCTTAATTACCATAGCCTTTGGCTCCTTGTTAACTTCACCTGTTGCTAACCATGTCATAGCAGCGCCTGTAAGACCATCATAAGAAATCTGTGTCATAGCTGACTTTAACTTATCGCAAATCTGTGATACAGTATCTGTGCTGGAAACTCCTGACTTTTCAGCTGCTGCCTTGATGATATAAATAGCATCATAAGCATCTGCTGCAAACTGGTTAGGAACCTCGCCATAAGCTGCCTTGTAATCAGCAACAAACTTCTTTGTAGCTTCATCTGTAGCATCTGCTGCAAATGGTGTTAAAAGAATAACGCCTTCAGCTAACTTTATATCAAAGTTTTCTACACCAAGAACACCGTCAAGACCGTCACAACCAAAGAATGTTGGAGCGAATCCCATTGAGTTTGCCTGGTTAAGAATTAAAGCTGCCTCGCTGTAGTAGATAGGTAAGAATACTAAATCTGCACCGGCATTCTTAGCATTCTGTAACTGTACTGAGAAATCTGTCTTATTATCAGCTGTAAAGCTTTCCTTTGCAACAACTTCAAATGGCTGGTTAGCTGCTTCAGCGATGAACTTCTCGAAGATACCTGTTGAGTATACATCTGAGCTATCGTAAATTACTGCAACCTTCTTTGCCATGTTATTCTTACCAATGTACTGAGCTGAACCAATACCCTGGTTAGGGTCTGTAAAACATACCTGGAATGCGTTGTCATTAGCAACACAATCTACTGCTGAGCCTGATGGTGTAATCTGGAAAATGTTGTCCTTTACAGTTTCACCTGCAACTGCGATACATGAACCACTTGTTACTGAACCAAGGATAACATCTACGCCCCAATCCTTTAATGTGTTGTAGGCATTAACACCCTTTTCTGCATCTGCTTCATCATCCTGGAAGTTTAACTCAACCTGCATACCATTGATACCGCCGGCAGCATTAATCTCCTTAATAGCTAATTCAGCTGCATTTTTAACAGCGTTACCATAAATTGCTGCTCCACCTGTTGTAGGTCCAATACCACCAATCTTGAATGTAGCATCACCTGAAGCCGCATTGTTTTTGCTTCCACAAGCAACTGTTGTCATAGCCATTGCTGCAATAAGAGCAAGAGATACGACCTTCTTAAATGTCTTTTTCATAATAGTCCTCCTTTGCCTTCTCGGCTTTTGCTATAAGATGATACTATCATAAGAAATATTTGTCAAGCACCAGAAACTTTATAATATTTTTATTTTAATTAATTATATAATTTTTTTGCAAGTTCCAATGAACGGGCAATAACCGCATCCGCGTTAAAATGCTGCCACTCTCCCCAGCGTCCCAGTCCAATAACATTGTGTCCGCTGCAGTAATCAAGAATACCTGCAATTGACTCATTCTTGCCAATTATATTGAGAGGATAGGCGTATTCATTCCAGTATGAGAAGGATGAATCAAGCCCCATTTCATCATGTCTTTTATCCCTTGTTTCGGTCCAGTATCCCGAAGAACCCGGCAGAAAATTATGTCTTACCAGAATTCTGTGAAATACAACACTTTCCTCAGGATAATATATCCACTGCGCAGCTGTATCCATATTTTCTTTGAAATAATCGACATAGATGCCGGTATGTTTTAAATTGGATATTTCTGTCAGAATTTTCTCATCGTCACATATAATACTGTCAATGGATGTCCACGGAATGGTCGTAATTATATAAGATGCTTCGAATTCATCATTAACAGTCCTGTTATTAATATCAAGCTTATTAACGCCGGTATTACAAATCAGTTTATCGCCCAGTCTGTTGGCCATTCTCCGGAACACTTCACCAAAACCGTATTCTTTTGGATAATAAAACCTTGCATGACCCGGCTGACTGCCAAACGGTCTGTGTTCCCTGCAGCTTTTAAGTGTATCTTCATATGAAACATTAGGGAGCTTGTCAAGCCAGTATGTTCCAAGTTCGTCCAGCAAATCTCCATACATCTTACGATTATACGGAAGCATATAATTATCAGCAATTGCATCACCAAGCTTCCATCTTATCCACTCAGTGAATTTTTCCGGTTTTTCTACATTCCCGTTGCAGCCTGCAGCCTTAATTGAATCAAGATACATCTGCTGCAATTTATCCGGAAGCTGCCATATATTAGCCTCAAAAGGATGTCCTATATAAGTATCATGAATAAAAATCTGCGAATCCCTGTCAAATATATTCCATTCTTCTTCAGGCATAAACTGAAACAGAAAATCAACAACTTCCGGTCTTCTCACATCAAGGAAATGACCGCCTCCAACATCCAGCTCACTGCCATCAACAAAAACACTTTTGCATAGTCCGCCTGCAATGTCTTCTTTTTCAATGACAAGGAAATCATCCTCACCCATTTCAAGCAGTTTATTAGCAAATGTAAGTCCCGCGGGACCTGCACCAAGAATCAAATACTTAACCTTCATCCTTTTCACCCGATTGGTTTTTTACAACCTTTTCGTATTTTTTTAATTGAAACAGAATATTTAAAGCTTCCGTTACAGACTTAAATTTAAGTACCGTATCAGAACCAACATAAACAATCGGCACCTCCACAGACTTCTCATCGCGGCAGTAATAACGCATCTCCGTCTGATACATGTGACCTCTTGAAAGGAACTTTTCAAGGTCCATGCCTTTTAACACCTCTGCCTTAAATGCCTCAAAGCCGCTGGTCATATCCTTTAAGTGTGTTCCGAGAACCGCATTTGAAAGAATCGTACCGCCTCTGCTTAAGAAAAGACGGTACATAGGCAAATCCTTCACTCCGCCGCCTTTAATAAACCTTGAACCCCAGACACAGCTGTAGCCTTCGTCAAGTTTTTCAAGAAACTTCGGAATGTCTTTAACATTATGGCTTCCGCCGGCATCCATCTCTATAATGAAGTCGGCGCCCTCATCAATTGCAACCTTAAAGCCATACAGATAACACGTTGCAACTCCCTTTGACTCCTTATAATACACCAGATGAAGTCTGTCATATTGTTTCATTTCCTCACGAATGATTTTCTCAGTATCATCCTTGGAATAATCATCAATAACTATATATAAATGTAATGGTCTTTCATCGAAATCCATTATACTTTTTATAGTGTTTTTAATTGTTTTTTCTTCATTTGCCGCCGGCATGACTACAGAATACTTGCTCATAACCCTGCTCCTTTAAATTCTATGCATAACACAATGATTATACACGAATTAACGCTTTCCAACAATATATTATTTATCTAAATATTTTTTCAGATATTTACCCGTATACGACTTTTCGACCTTCACAACTTCTTCAGGCGTTCCCTGTGCAATAACCGTTCCGCCTCTGTCACCGCCTTCAGGTCCCATATCAATAATATAATCCGCCGTCTTTATAACATCAAGATTATGCTCAATTACAACAACTGTATTTCCATTTTCCGCAAGCTTCTGAAGAATTTCAACAAGCTTGTGAACATCCGCAAAATGCAGACCCGTTGTAGGCTCATCAAGAATATAAATGGTCTTGCCTGTTCCGCGCTTGCTAAGCTCTGTTGCAAGTTTTATTCTCTGCGCTTCACCGCCGGACAATTCAGTAGAAGGTTGTCCCAGCTTGATATAAGATAATCCGACATCATTTAATGTCTCAATCTTGCGCTTGATTGACGGAATGTTTTCAAAAAATCTGACCGCTTCCTCTACGGTCATATCAAGTACGTCGTAAATACTCTTTCCTTTATACTTTACCTCAAGTGTTTCACGGTTATACCTTTTTCCATGGCACACCTCACAAGGAACATATACGTCCGGAAGGAAATGCATCTCAATTTTAATAATACCGTCACCGGAGCACGCTTCACAGCGTCCGCCTTTGACATTAAATGAAAATCTTCCTTTCTGATAGCCTTTAGCTTTGGCATCTGCAGTACTGGCGAACAAATCACGAATCTGGTCAAACACTCCTGTATAGGTTGCCGGATTTGAACGTGGCGTTCTTCCGATTGGCGACTGGTCAATGTCAATTACCTTATCAAGTTGTTCTATACCATCTATTCCGTCATGTTCTCCTGCAATCGTTCTTGCACGGTTTAAGCTTTTTGCCAGATGTTTGTACAATATTTCATTGACAAGCGAGCTTTTTCCTGAGCCTGATACACCGGTAACACATGTAAATACTCCAAGCGGAATATCGACATCAATGTTTTTAAGGTTGTTTTCCCTCGCTCCCCGTACCTTTATGAATCCTGTAGGTTTTCTTCGTTTGGCAGGTACAGGTATCTTAATTTTTCCGCTAAGATATGCTCCTGTAATCGAATCCGGGTTAGCCATAATATCTTTGGCTGTTCCGGTCGCCACAACCTTACCGCCGTGTTCACCGGCACCCGGGCCGATATCAACTATATAGTCAGCGGCAAGCATGGTATCCTCGTCATGTTCGACTACAATAAGTGTATTACCAAGGTCTCTTAAATGAGTCAGCGTACCCAATAACTTGTCATTATCTCTCTGATGCAGTCCAATACTAGGTTCATCAAGAATATATGCAACACCGACAAGGCCTGAGCCAATCTGGGTTGCAAGTCTTATTCTCTGTGCCTCACCGCCTGAGAGTGTACCTGTTGCTCTTGAAAGGCTGAGATAATCAAGTCCCACATCCATAAGAAATCCTATTCTTCCCCTGACTTCCTTAAGAATCTGTCCCCCGATAAATTCCTGCCGCTGTGTAAGCTGCATCTCTTCAAGAAATCTTTGAAGGTTTCTTATTGACATTTCTGTCATTTCATAAATATTCTTATCCGCTATCGTAACCGCAAGAGAGTCCTTTTTAAGTCTTCTTCCGCCACACTCTTTACAAGGTGTAATCTGCATAAATGTCTCATATTCCTGTCGGGTCGATTCACCGGAAGTTTCACGGTACCTGCGCTCCACATTCTTTATAAGCCCCTCAAACACAACATCATAGACGCCTTCTCCACGCATTCCCTTATAATGGACTTTAACTGATTTATCCGTTCCATGCACTATAATATTGCGGATTTCCGGTGGATACTCACAAAAAGGCGTACTTAATGAGAAATTAAATTCCCTGGCAAGTGCCTCAAGTATTGCTCTTGAATAGCTTCCTTTGTCAGTAACGGACTGCCATCCCAATACAACAATCGCACCCTCGTCAATACTAAGTGTTTCATCCGGTATCATAAGGCGGATATCAAATTCCATCTTATAGCCAAGTCCAAAACACTCCGGGCATGCACCGAAAGGATTGTTAAATGAAAAGCTTCTTGGTTCAACTTCAGAAATACTTATACCACAATCCGGGCAGGCAAAGCTCTGACTGAAATTCAACTCTTCGCCATCAATTACATCGACAGCCATCTGTCCGTCTGCCAGTTTCATAATCGTCTCTATGGAATCGGTAAGTCTTTTCTCGATTCCTTCCTTTATCGCAAGCCTGTCTACAATAATATCGATATTATGTTTCTTATTTTTGTCGAGTTTAATATCCTCAGATAATTCATATACACTGTCATCGACGCGCACACGAACATAGCCGCTCTTTTTGGCCTGCTCAAATAATTTACTATGCTCGCCTTTTCTTCCTCTGACAACAGGTGCCATCAGCTGTATTTTAGTTTTTTCCGGCAGACTCATCAGCTGGTCAACTATCTGGTCAACCGTCTGCTTCTTAATTTCTCTTCCGCACTGAGGGCAATGCGGCACACCTATTCTTGCATACAGAAGTCGCAGGTAGTCATATATTTCCGTAACCGTTCCTACCGTCGAACGCGGATTACGGTTGGTTGATTTCTGGTCAATTGAAATAGCCGGCGACAATCCCTCTATACTCTCTACATTTGGTTTCTCCATCTGTCCAAGGAACATCCTTGCATACGAAGAAAGCGATTCCATATACCGCCTCTGTCCCTCTGCATAAATTGTATCAAATGCCAGTGATGATTTACCGGAACCACTGAGTCCCGTAAGCACAACAAGCTGATTACGCGGGATATCTACCGACAAATCTTTAAGATTATGCTCATTAGCTCCCCTTATTCTGATATATTGTTTTTCCCTGTCATATTCTATTTTTTGATTAGCCATCTTTTTACCTTCTTTTACAGCTCCTGAAGCTGTTTCTTTACCTCTATCATTCTGTCTCTGAGTGTTGCGGCACTTTCAAAATCAAGCTCTGCCGCAGCTTTATGCATCTTCTTTTCAATCTCCGTGGCAAGCTTTTCAAGTTCCTTACAGCTCATTGATTCTAATTCTTTCTCATCGTTGCCAACATTGTCTACTGCCTTTGAAATGCTTATGAGATCACGTACTGCCTTCCTTATTGTTGTAGGCGTGATACCATGTTCCTCATTATATCTTTGCTGAATTTCCCTTCTTCTGTTTGTCTCATCGATTGCATTTTTCATGGAATCAGTAATCGTATCAGCATACATGATAACATGTCCGTCAGCATTACGCGCAGCTCGTCCGATTGTCTGAATCAGGGACGTCTCTGAACGCAAAAAGCCTTCTTTGTCCGCATCAAGGATTGCAACAAGGGTTATCTCCGGAATATCCAGTCCCTCGCGCAAAAGATTGATTCCTACAAGTACATCAAACACGTCCATTCTCATATCCCTGATAATTTTTGACCGTTCAAGGGTGTCAATATCCGAATGAAGGTATTTCACCCTGATTCCAAGTTCCTTCATATACTGGGTAAGATCTTCCGCCATCTTCTTGGTAAGTGTGGTTATCAAGACCTTATTTTTCTTCTCAGTCTCCCTGTTAACCTCTGAAACCAGATGATCAATCTGCCCTTCTACCGGTACAACCGTAATCATAGGATCTAAAAGTCCTGTCGGCCTGATAACCTGTTCAACACGCATAAGCTCATGTTCGGTTTCATATACAGATGGTGTTGCCGAAACAAACAGCATCTGGCTTATCTTAGATTCAAATTCACTAAATTCAAGCGGTCTGTTATCCTTAGCAGACGGAAGTCGGAAACCATAATCCACAAGTGTACTTTTTCGTGACTGATCACCGGCATACATTCCCCTTATCTGAGGAACAGTTATATGCGACTCATCAATAATAATCAGAAAATCATCCGGAAAATAATCGAGCAGCGTGTACGGCGGTGTACCCGGAGCCAGTCCCGACAGATGTCTTGAGTAATTTTCTATTCCTGAACAGAAACCTGTTTCGCGCATCATTTCAATGTCAAAATTAGTTCTCTCTTCAATTCTCTGGGCTTCAATCAGCTTATCCTCACTCTTGAAATAAGCTATTCTTTCTTTGAGTTCTGCCTTAATACTCTCAATAGCCGCCTCCATCTTTTCAGGCGCGACAACATAATGAGAACCCGGAAAAATTGCGACATGGTCGACCAGATTCTTAATCTCTCCGGTCAGTACGTCTACCTCTGAAATCCTGTCAATTTCATCACCAAAGAACTCTATGCGAAATGCAGTATCTCCCGAATATACAGGAAATACTTCTATAACATCTCCTCTTACCCTGAATGTCCCTCGCTTAAAATCCATATCATTTCTGTCGTACTGAATATCGATGAGTTTACGGATAAGTTCATCCCTGTCCTTCTCCATTCCCGGTCGAAGCGAAATAACCATTTCCTTATAATCAATAGGTGCACCCAGTCCGTAAATGCATGAAACACTCGCAACAATTATTACATCATCACGCTCCGATAATGCCGCCGTTGCCGAATGTCTCAGCTTATCAATTTCGTCATTGATGGATGAATCCTTGGCAATATACGTATCCGTCGAAGGAACATACGCTTCCGGCTGATAGTAATCATAATAGGACACAAAGTACTCCACCGCATTCTCCGGAAAAAATTCCTTCATTTCGCCATAAAGCTGAGCCGCCAGAGTCTTATTGTGAGATATGATCAATGTAGGTTTCTTCAGCTTCTGTATTACGTTAGCCATTGTAAAAGTCTTACCCGAACCGGTAACACCCAAAAGCGTCTGAAACTGATTCCCCTCTTCAAATCCCCTTACCAGTGCTTCTATTGCCTGGGGCTGATCACCGGTCGGTGCATATTCAGAATGTAAAATAAAATCTGACACTACATCTTCCTCCATCAATAACAATATACTAATAACAAACATTATTTACATATCTTCAAATAGTATAACAGAATAAAAATAAAAAGTACAGAACAAAAACGAACTTTTGTTCTGTACCCATTTTATTCCATCTTGGTTTTTATAATTTCCACAGCTTTCTGAAGCTGTTCATCATCTTCATAATCTATACGGGATGGATATTCACCCTCATCAAGCTCTACATATACATCAGGCTCTATACCCGTCTTGTGTATGCATACACCATTTGGAGTGTAATACTTGGCCATTGTAACCTTTACTCCCGTTCCATCCTTCAAAGAGAATATCTGCTGTACAATTCCTTTTCCAAATGTCTTTGTTCCAACAATCGTTCCCTTTTCATAATCATGAACCGCACCCGTAAATAACTCCGATGCACTTGCACTGTTTTCGTTTACAAGAACAACCATCGGATAATCATATGTTGCCGCATGGTATCCTTTATAATCCTCACGATTACCGTTCTTATCTATCAGGTATGTGTAAATACCCTTCGGAAGCAGCATATCCAGGATATTCAAAACCGTAGAAAGACTTCCTCCCGGATTATCTCGAAGATCCACAATCAGTCCTTTAATTCCCTGTTTTTTAAGTTCTTCCATTCCGTCCTTGAACTGCTGTGTCGTAACATCATCAAACTGAGTAATCTGAATATATCCGATATTATTTTCAAGGACTTCCCATTCAACCGTCTGAACTTCTATCTGACGTCTTTCAACTGCAAGCTTTACAGGTTCGCTTGAACCTTCATGTATGACTTCGACATCCACTTTGCTTCCCGATTCACCGCGTATCATTGCAACTACTTCGTTCAAATCCATTCCCGTCACCTGTACCCCGGCAACAGAATAAATGATGTCTCCCGGAAGCATTCCTGCCTCTTCCCCCGGACAATTTTTATACGGATTAACCACATAAACTTCTCCGGTCTCAATATTCTGAGAAACTACAACTCCTATTCCGTAATAAACGCCCTCGCTTGACTCCATAAGATTAGCATAGCTTTCCTCATCGTAATATGCTGTATACGGGTCACCTACTGACGCAAGCATTCCTGCAAGCATTCCGTCAAGCATTTTATCTTTATCGAATTCCTCAAGATAATAGGTATCCATTATCTTTAAAATAGAATTTAGTTTTGATGTGGCATTTTTTATCAGTTCCTTATCCGTTTCATCATTTGTTGCTGATGATACAAGCTCATCAAGTGACAATTCCTGTCTTCCTATTGTCACATATTCTGTTCCTATACCAATACCTAACAGAATAAGCACTATCATTACAGTTGTAAGTACTCCAATGATAATACCTTTTGAAAAACGATTTCCTTCTTCCATAATAACTCCTAGTAGAACTGCATCGGATCATAAGGTGTGTTGTTAATTCTTACCTCAAAATGCAAATGCGGTCCTGTTGAATTTCCTGTACTGCCTGCATAACTTATTACCTGTCCTGCCGTAACTGCTGTTCCGACGCCGACTGCAAGCTTTGAATTATGATAATATCTGGTCGTAATTCCATCACCATGACTAATTACAATATAATTTCCCATACTTGCAGAATAACCGGCTGCCGTAACAAGTCCTGCTGCCGCAGCAACAATAGGTGTACCTGTAGATGCCGCTATATCTGTTCCCTTATGTGCCGAATAATAACTCTTCGATACCGGATCAAGTCTGCTCAGCGAGAAATTTGAAGTGATTCTGTAACTGCTTGGGCATGGCCACAGTAGTAATTCCTTTGCAAATAAAGCCTTCTGCGTAGCTACCGCATTAGCTTTTTTCAACTGTTCCTCACTATACTTAGCTGTCAGCTGTGCAATAAGAGTATCCAAAGCATCTATATCTTTCTGAATTTCCTTTTGTTTATTGATATATGCCTTCTGGTCAGCCTCAAGCTTTTCCATATCCCGCTGTTTTTCATCAAGAATAAGCTGTACCGCCTGCTGTTCACCCTCCATATCAGCCTTCAGGTCCTCAAGTTCCTCTTCTTCTATCTCAAGCTGCCTCTTATCTTCTTCAATACTTTCCTTTATTGCAATGTATTCCTCAAGTTTTTGTCTGTCATATTCTGTAATTTTAGAAACATACTCTGCCTTATTGAGAAATTCGGAAACATTTGACGAATTCAGAACAAGATCAAAAACAGATTCATTATTATTTTCATACATATATTTTATGCGAAGTTTCATCGCATCATACTGCTGGGCCTCTGTTTCTTGTGCATTCTGAAGGTGTAACGTCGTAACCGCAATTTCATCATTCTTAATGTCAATTTTTTCATTCAGGTCAACAATATTCTGGACAATTATTTCCATCTGTTCATCCAGTTTGGCAATGTATTCCTTTGTATCTGCAATATCAGACTTCAGTGTATCAAGTGTTGACTGAACCGCCTTAAGTCTTTTATTGAGTTCTTCTTCCTGCTGCTTTGCCTTGTCCAGCTCCTCCTTCGTAGTTGCCGCATATACTACTGTAGGAACAAGAATCAGCATTGCGCATATTAACAGGAGTTTCTTAAATTTTTTCTTCATTAAGCTTCCTCCTATATCTTAACGTGCTTTCGTAAAGTAATCTGGCTTCCGACAAAACCAATTCCAATTCCCAAAACAATAGCAACCGGAAGCAGGTATCTGTAAATATCATTTACACTTAAGAAAAATGCAGAATTGCCAAACAGACTGAACTTGGTTGCCACATAACTTACAACATATTCATAAGCAAAATATATAACAACAAGTGGAATTATCGAACCGGCAATTCCCATTGCGATACCTTCAACAACAAACGGTGCGCGGACAAACGAATCCGTTGCGCCAATAAGTTTCATAATCGATATTTCTTCCTTACGTACAGAAACGCCGATGGTGATTGTGTTACTGATAAGGAAAATTGAAACTGCAAGCAATATAGCTATAATTGCAACAGAAACATATCCGATTATCTTGGCAATATCCGTAAGGCTGTTAGCTATTGTAGCCGAATAATTAACCTGGCGGATACCCTCCAGTCCCTGAAGGAACTGTACAAGCTCAGCCTGTTTAGAGGCGTCACTTATATATATTTCATAAGAATCTGAACCTTCAAGCGGATTATCTTCGCCAAATGTTGCGATAGTATCTTCATATCCCTTGAAATACTCTTTCTGATACTGTTCCCATGCTTCCTGTGCTGATGTATAATGTATACTGTCAACTTCATCGCGAACCCTTACCTGTTCACCGATTTCTGCAATTCTTTCTTGTGATATTCCTTCATTAAAGAAAACTGTTACACACAGATTTTTTTCTACTTCCTTAAACATATGCTCAAAATTCATGAGCATGGCAAAAAATACACCAAATAAGAAAATACATGCTGCAATTGTCACGATGGAAGCAATTGAAAACATCTTATTTCTGCGTATATTCTTGAAGCCCTGCTTCATGCAGTAGCCCATAGAACTAATTTTCATAATATACTCCTCCACCCTGTTTAACATCACTTATAATTTTACCATTATTCATGGTAACTGTTCTCTTCTTCATGGCATCAACTATTTCCATGTTATGTGTAACAACAACAACTGTCGTTCCACGCCTGTTAGCCTCTTCTAGAACCTTCATAATTTCCCATGTATTGTCCTGATCAAGATTACCTGTCGGCTCATCACACAAAAGAATCGACGGATTATTTACAAGTGCTCTCGCAATCGCAACTCTCTGCTGTTCACCACCTGACATCTGACCCGGAAAATTATCATTTTTATTCAAAAGGCCTACCATCGAAAGCATAGAAAGTACCTGACCCCGAATCGAACGATTAGGCGCCTCAACTACTTTCATTGCAAATGCCACATTATCATATACATTTCTGTCCTCCAACAGACGGAAATCCTGGAAAACCACACCTATATCACGTCTTAATTCAGGCAGTTTTCTTCTCTTTATCTTATTTAAAAATCTCTTATTAACATATATCTTACCTTCTGTAGGCTCAAGCTCCTTGAGCAGAAGCTTAATCAAAGTTGACTTACCCGAACCACTGTTACCAACAATAAATACAAATTCTCCCTTTTCAATGCGCAGATTAATATTATCAAGTGCCGGCACACCTGTAGAGTATGTCTTGCTAACATTTTCAAGTATAATCATAATTGCTCCTTACTAACTAATTTTCTCTCGACTCCATATACTTCATGTATTTAACAACCATAAGTGCAATCTTAAAGGTAATAGCATCGTCAAACACACGAATATCCAATCCCGTACTCTTCTCCAGCTTATCAAGCCTGTACACAAGTGTATTTCTATGAATGTAAAGCTGTCTTGATGTTTCCGATACATTTAAGCTGTTTTCGAAAAATTTATTGATTGTAACCAATGTCTCCTCATCAAAATCATCAGGTGACTTTCCATCAAAAATTTCCTTAATGAACATCTGGCAGAGTGGTATCGGAAGCTGGTATATCAAACGTCCAATACCCAGGTTACTATATGCCACAACATTCTTATCGCTGTAGAAAATCTTACCTACATCCAATGCAAGCTTAGCTTCCTTGTATGATTTAGAAACCTCACGGATATCATGCACAATGGTACCATAAGCAATATGAACCATGCTCATAGCCTCAGTATTGAGCATATCAAGAATTACATTCGCAGTCTTATTGAGATCATCATATGTCTCACCAGGCTTTACTTCTTTAACAATAATAATATTCTTCTCATCAACGGCTGTAATGAAATCTCTTGTCTTGGTTGCAAACAGAGTTCTTACAGTCTCCAATGCATTAAGATCCTTCTCATGCTTGGTCTCTATAATGAAAACAACTCTCTTAACATCAATATCAATGTGCAGCTTCTTAGCTCTGGTATAAATATCAACCCTGAGAAGATTATCAAGCAACAAATTCTTTATAAAATTATCCTTATCAAAACGTTCTTTATACGCTACCAAAAGATTCTGTACCTGGAATGCCGCAATCTTACCGATTGTAAATACATCATCGCCCGTACCCTTTGCAAGCAGAACATACTCAAGCTGCTGCTCATCATAAACTTTAAAGAAATGGCATCCCTGAATCACCTGACTGTCAGCCTGAGAACCGACAAAATTGATTACTGCCTCTTTATAATTATCTCCATCGCCAAAGGTAGTAGCGAGTACTACACCGTCCGTATCACTGACGCACAGGTCTATTCTTGAAATAGCCTTTAATCCATCTAATGTATTCTGAAGTATCTGGTTTGATATCATCTCTATGTCTCCTCTCGACAAATAAACTGCTTCACTCTTATTTTATAGCATAATTCGCAAAAATAAAAGAGGAAATGTATTTTTTAAATACATTTCCTCAAAAAATTCACAATTTCTATGAATTATCTTCCAATAATTCTTTCTGTTTCCTTGTCGAAGCAGTGAATCTTAGTTAAATCTAAAGCAAATCTAACTAAATCGCCAGGTCTGGCCTGTGTACGAGGGTTAACTCTTGCAGTACAGTTATACTGGTCGATATCGAAGTATAAGTAAACTTCTGCACCAAGCATTTCGTATACTCTTACAGTTGCCTCAATCACGCTGTCCGGAGACTTCTTAAGATACTCTTCGTCATCATGTAAGTCTTCAGGTCTGATACCAAGAACAACAGTCTTTCCAACATAGCCGCCATCAACTAATGCCTTAGCTTCCTTCTCAAGAACTGTGATAACGTTATCACCAAATGCTAACTTAACATCTGAGCCTTCCTGTGAAACCTTAGCATCGATAAGGTTCATCTGAGGTGATCCGATGAAACCTGCAACGAATAAGTTCTGTGGGAAGTTGTATAAGTTATGAGGTGAATCAACCTGCTGAATAACACCATCCTTAAGAACTACGATTCTTGTACCAAGAGTCATAGCCTCTGTCTGGTCATGTGTAACGTAGATGATTGTTGTTTCAAGTCTCTGATGAAGCTTTGAAATCTCAATTCTCATCTGTACTCTTAACTTAGCATCAAGGTTTGATAAAGGTTCATCCATAAGGAATACCTTAGGATTACGAACGATAGCACGACCCATGGCAACACGCTGTCTCTGTCCACCTGAAAGAGCCTTTGGCTTACGATCAAGAAGATGTTCGATATCAAGAATCTTAGCAGCTTCATGTACTAACTTGTCAATTTCTGCCTTTGGTACTTTTCTTAACTTAAGACCAAATGCCATGTTATCATATACTGTCATATGTGGATACAAAGCATAGTTCTGGAATACCATTGCGATATCTCTGTTCATTGGTTCAACATCGTTAACCAACTTGTCACCGATCCATAACTCACCTGAACTGATATCCTCAAGTCCTGCAATCATACGAAGTGTTGTAGACTTACCACAACCAGATGGTCCTACGAAAATAATAAATTCCTTATCTGCAATTTCAAGATTAAAATCCTTAACTGCCACGAAACCGTTAGGATATACCTTACAAACGTTTCTAAGTGATAAACTAGCCATTTTAATAACCTCCTGAAAATTTGTAAACACGTGTTCATAATACTCACGCTTATTGTAAATTTATCTTACAACAAACAGCAAAAAAAAACCATATCGCTTTTTAACAAAAAAACTTATCCATTTTGTATAGATTTACTAGTAAGTCTTTTTTGCAGTTTAGTTTCCAACAGAATATGTACCTGTAACAAAAACCGTCATTGTTGATGACGCTGTTACCGTAGTCGCAGCATCTGAAAAAAGATAAGTGTTATATTTTGCCAGACTGATTCCTGATAAGGTAAGCTCGCCTGTCGTCACATTGATAAGTCCGTTTCCGCTTCCTGACACCGTTCCGTTACCCGAATACACAATCATCATAGCACCCTCAGACGCATTAAGGACTGCACCTTTTTGCAGTGTCACCTTGGTCATCGTCCCTGAAGCCTGTGAAAGTCTGCTGTCCAGATAGCTTTTGGTTACAAGAGGGTCACTTATGCTCCCTGCTTCCTGATCAGCCGCGCCAACATACATTCCCGCACGAAATGTAATAAAACATACTGCCAGAATCCCTATTGCAAAATAAAAATACTTTCTATACCTATTATATAAATTTTTTAATCTCATAATACCATACCTTCCTTTCCTGCCTTAATACAGATTATAACAAATACCAATTGAAATCAACAATAAAATATGTTATAGTATATTTAATAAATAGGCTTTTGCGAAACTATTGTATAATAAAAATTGTGAGGTGATTGATATGGATATTTCTTTATCAGCATTATCAGTCAATGCTTCTTCGATTGATACAAGTAATACAATCGGATTGGCCATGGTCAAGAAATCCCTCGAATCTATCGAACAGAACGGCGACAGCCTTACCAAGATGATGGAGGCTTCTGTTACACCGTACCTTGGTCAGAACATCGACTATAGCGTATAAAAGTCTTTACTTAATGTCATTTACAAAAGAACACCTGTCCATTATAAAAATGGGCAGGTGTTCTTTTTGACGTTAAGATTTTTTCTTAGAAAGTATCACTATCTATTTTAACCGCTTCACGTTTTGAATCTTCAATTTCTAATAAGTTCCTTTTGGTAAAGCCGAAGAGGACTGCCACCACAGATTTCGGGAACAGCTGAATGGCAGTATTATATTTTGTTACAACATCATTATAAAACTGCCGTGCCATCACAATCTTGTTTTCCGTTTCCGCGAGTTCTTCCTGAAGCTTCAAAAAATTTGTATTTGCTTTTAACTCCGGATAACTTTCTCCAAGTGCCAGCACCCGTGAACAGGCTTTTCCGAGTTCTGCATCCGCCACACAGGCTTCACTTGTACTTCCGGCATTCATTACTTTGCTTCTAAGTTCCACAATATCCGTTAATGTTGATTTTTCAAATTTCGCATATCCTTTTACCGTCTCGATTAGATTTGGGATTAAATCAGCTCTGCGCTTCAGTTGTACATCCACTTGTGCAGATTGATTGTCTACTCTGTTTCGAATTGTAACCAGACTGTTATATACAGCAATCACAGATACAAGACAAAAAACAATTATTGCAGCAAAAATAATCCATCCTAACATAAAATTTTCCTCCGTGTATTTAAAATTTCATTTATAATATTTTCGTTTTCTTCCAACACAATCGCATATACCAGATAATCTTCCCACAAAACGACCTGTCGCTTGTCTGCTTCACTTAAATTGGAATAATCATTGATAAAATTCTTCATCCCCAATATACATTCAGCCATCAAATTGCCATACTCAGTACGTTCGATGGACTTCGTATTATTATAATAAATTGTGAGGATACGGCAGGCAGCAAACAAATGTGAAACAAGATACGTAGTATAAATTATCCATATGATTGCCATTACAGTCCCAAGCGCAGAACCCGGCTGACCGATTAGAAAATTCATATATTCTGCCATATTTATATTTTCGACACCACTATCCAGAAATGTATCAAAATGTGTCAGAAAAGCCAGTATCGTAGGCATTCCCATCATTGAAAAGCACAGCCAGATCACTATAACACATATAGCCTTTTTATTACTGGGGTGTATTGTGGATTTCTCCCATGGTTTGTATAGAAGAATAAACATTCCAAATGCAAGCAGTCCGAATACTTCCAATCCAAAAAACATCATTTCCGGCTGCGCCATAGAATTGAGCAGATCCGCATTAACTGGGGTTTCAAAAAACTTACTGTATTTTTCCAGCCGTGGATATGCACTCATGACCCAGAACACCCAGATTAAGCCGAGCAGTATCTGAACCGGGCGCCATATTTTTGAAATAAAATTTCTCTGCCGGTTATTTTTTTCCTGCCGTGAATCATTTGTCTGATTGGCTGACCACAACGACTTTTTTCTTACAATGTATCCCTCTGCAACCGCCTCATCAATAGCCAGCTGTTTCCACCGCACATCATTTTCCCAGTCAAAATCACCTTTTACCAAAGCGTTGATTAAATACCGGTCACTTTCATTTAAGTCCCTGAAGTGATAAAATTTTTCGGTTACATGAAATGTATGATCTGCTTCTTCTGCTAACAATCCGAGATTCTCATACTGTAAAATTGAGGCAGCCACATCTTTCTTCTGCTCAATGTCTAAATCTGTTAAAATACTGATTGTCGCAGGCGACAATCCCGTCAATTTATCTCTGTAATAATCAAAATCCTGCTTACTTGTAATAGTACAGTTCTGAATCGTTGTCTTAAGTGCAAGACCGGTTGTAACTTCCCCTATACAAAACGGTATAATGGAAAGTAACAGTGTATTAAGCAGTAGAAATAGTATGATACCCGCCGCTTCCTCAAGCCCCGGCTGTTCAAAAAAAACATCAAATATTTTAGGTCCATAAGCCAGGACACAAACTATAAAACATCCCAACGGTATCAGCCAAAGCATGCGTCTGTGCCGCTTATATTTTCTTATTGCCGATAATTCGAATGTTTTTTTGTTTCTTGTGCCCATATTTTTATCTTTATCTCCGTTCCGATAAAATATAATTTTGTTTTTAAAAGAGATAAGTACACTCTTACCTCGTGGAAAGTATATCACCGGCTTCAGAGTCGTTCTATCACAGATATGTAAAATTATTGTAAGAAAAATTACAATTATTATAAACATTGTGTACAAGATAGAGAAATTGCAACGCAATTTCCTACTAGACAAAAACAGGATAGCCCCCCTGTTCAAGAGAGTAAACTATCCTGCTGTAAATTTATATTATAATTCAATTACAAGCATATACAGGAAACATACAAGCACTGTTATTGCAAGTATTACATTCCATATGCTTTCATTTTCTTCATTTGGATTCTTAACCCATCTTTTCGCGTCAGCCGTTATAAGTTCAAGTCTTTGGCTGCGTTTTCCCAGCTTGTGAAGTATCAATACAAACAGGAACACGCCAATAACGGCAAATGAAAATATAACCGCCAGTTCAATCAGCAGCATACCCGCCGGTATCTTTTCCAACGATGCTGAAGCTTCGCCCATATTGTCAATATCCACATAATTCTTCATCATTGCAAGCATAAATACCGTATTAGCATTAACAGCGAAATGTGCAATCATTGGAATAATAATATTTCCCGAATATTCAGCCATCAGGCAGAAAGCAAATCCGATTACAAACGCGTATGCAAACTGGTTAATATTAAGATGCGCTATTCCGAAAAACAAACCGCTTAGCGCCGCTGCAAGAATTATATTATATTTGCGGTAATTTCCGTAAAAAACACCTCTGAAAATAAACTCTTCAACAATTGCCGGCAAAAGAGCCATCAAAACCAATTGAAGCCAGAGTGGATACCGGTATAATTCTGCCATAAGATTATTAACATAATTTTTTGCAAAAAAAGATGTAATAAGATTAATCAGATATACACACGGCAACAGACAATATGCACCAAGGTATGCCAGTATACAATCGCCTATCTTAACAGGACTGCATAACAGGAACTCCTTCGGTCTCTGCTTTTTCCATATCAGACAGAATATAATCGGAGTAATAATTACGACTTCGCTTATACACATATTAAGCCACATCGGAATGCTCCGCGGTATAACCAGCGCAACAAGATATGACAGTGATATATAACCGAGCATGAAAATTATAAAAAATAAATGAATATGTTTAAAACGTATTTTTTCCACATTAATCTCCTATTTTCTCAACTCAATGGAACTATCTTTTATTACAATCCTGCCTTCCTTCAACAGGCGTCCAACGGCACGTTTAAATCCGTTCTTACTCATACCCGTTTCTTTCTTTATAATATCCGGGTCGGCTTTATCCGTAAATCCAATTTTTCCGCCATGCTCTTCCATATAATTAATAAGTAATTTAGCATCCTCATCCATCTGTAAATAAGATTTCTCACGTATGCTGATATCTATCTTTCCGTCAGCACGGACTTTTGTAATTCTTCCATATATAATATCACCGACTTTAATGTTACCATAAAGCTCGTTCTTAGGTATCATGCCATGGTATTTGAAATCAACTGCAACAAATGCTCCCATTTCAGGTTTGATTTCATATACTATTCCCGTTACCTTATCATCCTTGTTGTATCCCTTTGCCTCGGTAAGATGATTATAAACCTTCATCGTTGCACACAGTCTGTTACTCTTATCAACATATAACATTACCATGCATTCATCGCCTGCATTAATCTTAATATTCTGTTCCTTAAACGGAAGAAATAAATCCTTTTCAAGTCCCCAGTCAAGAAATGCACCAATGGACGTTACTTCTTTTACACGAAGCTTTGCCACCATGCCAAGCGTAATCATCGGTTCTCTTGTCGTTGCAATAAGACGATCTTCAGAATCCCTGTAAACAAATACCTCGAGTGCATCACCGATTTCCACATCTTCAGGCACCTGTTTTTTCGGTAAAAGTACCTTCTCATCTTCTGTTCCAAGGTATACACCAAAATCTGTTACTTTTACTACATTAAGACATTGCTTTTTCCCAATTTCAATCATTTTCGTTTCTCCGTTCTCTTTTACAGACTAAATTCCACTATGGCATGAACCGTATCTTCCTCTTGCATCACTATGGTAATCTGTTGTTCTTCAATTTTTCTGTAAATGGTTACAATTTCATCTTTCTTAATCTGCTTCTTATATTGACAGCAAATCTGCTTAACGTCAATTCCCTCAGGTAAATAATCAGATGCCAGTTCTATGTACCTTCCATTATTCATATGCTGATACACATCAATGTAATGTTTTCTTATCTGTATGGTATCTATCTGCTCCGCATCCTCAGGCATTCTTAATTTCATTCCAATATCAGGAATATCAAGCTTCGCTCCTGTACTGTATTTTCCCGCCTCTTCCGGCGGTATCTTGCATGGACGTCCGCTTTTTGTATCCATATACAGCCAATGCGAGTTGGCGCATACCAGCATATTCCCATCAGTGTCTTTAATGGAAAAATTTCTTTCACCCATAAAACCCTGAAACCCGGTTGCCCACGTTGCCACCTTAACTTCCTCATTAAATACAGGTCTGCGTTTTATAACTATCTGCCAGAAAAGCATTATCCATGCCCTGTTCTTACCATTAAGATAATCAAGCCCTACGCCAAGCGTCTCCGAATTCCGGTTAGTACAGTCCTGAAAACAATTAACTATGCCATTGTACGTAAGATTTTTTTCCGAATCACAGTCACTAAATCTTACTTTTAAATCCATCTCATACATTATATCACCTGACTTATAAACAAGATAGAAATTTTCAATGAAATTTCCTATTAAATAAAAAGAATCTCGCTTGCGAGATTCTCCGCCTGCGGCGGGTCGCATTGCGACAATCTTCCAATCCGCCGCAGTGCGTTCCTCGCGGAGCGTTTTTTGTATAATAGGAAATTTCAATGAAATTTCCTATTATACAAAAAAGCCGTTATACAAAATGTATAACAGCTCCTAGCTGGGCTTGAGGGACTCGAACCCCCACAATGCTGGAATCAGAATCCAGTGCCTTACCAATTTGGCGAAAGCCCAATGTGTTTCGCAACAAAAACGATTATATCAGATGTATTTTGATATTGCAACCCTTTTTTTATAAATTTTTTATTGCGAAAATTTATCTGTTTACCCTTCTGACGACTCCATCTTCAGAAACAAACGGTGTATTCCTGCTGTCGTCAACAAAGAAACGATACTGATCCAATATTTCATCCTTCTTCGAGTCAGCTATGTTCCTGCTAATATCCATAGTTTCTATATTACTATTTTCGCCGGTCATTGAAAATTCCTTGCTTTTCATGAAATCAAACGCAAAATCTTCAAGCTGTCCCTGTGCAAGAATCTTAGGAGCGCGTTTTTCTACGACTTCTTCCTCAGGCTGAATCTTCTGACTTTTTTCAACTTCTTCATTCGTTTGTCGGCCGATGTTATTTAACTGTTCATATCTTTCTGAATTAACATAACCAAATCCATTGATTCCCATGCCCGCAATTGTCATATCCGTCACTCCTTTCATGTAATATATCGGTACAATAATTACAAAATTGATAGTTTGAAATAAATATGTTATAATTCTCAAATCAACTTATTGGAGGTAATTATGTATACGAATATTATAATATGTGTTTTAGGAATATTAGTCAATACATTTGGATGTGCATTTAATTTATTCATACTGAATATAGCCGGATGCGTGCTTTGTGCGATAGCAGCTTTCAGGTTAAAAAGCCAGAGCTCTTTATTGAAAAAAGTCAAAACATACTCCGTGCTGTCCATTCCCGGTGCAGTTTTTGCATTTCTGCTAACGCTTGTAAAAATTGAAGACATGAATATGCTTTATTGTGTTTCTCTTGGAATAAATACATTTTTCTTCATTTATTTCACATATTACCTTTCATCAATGCTGATTGACCATGCCAAAGGCATCAGCGAACTGGCAGCTACAAGAAATCTTTTAAGCGTATGGATTCTTTGCGGTATAGTCTCATTTTTATACTTTATGGCATTTTCTTCATCACTTATACCGGGAATAATGAACATTGCCAAAATCATACTTTTAGTGGCAGTACTTTACTATGCTTTTGCTGTAACTACTGCAGCTAAAACCTTATTCCCAAAAGAAAAATAACTTTTATTCGATTTAAAATAATTTTTTTAAAAAAATCAGTTGACAGATTTTAACAACTGAGTATAATACAGTTATATGAACAAAGGCGTTCTGATTTTTCAGGACGTCTTTTTTTATTTGGTAGGAAATTGCGTTGCAATTTTTCTATCTTACTTATCCGGATTAAAAATATTATATTGTCAGGAGGAGATATCATGAAAAAACTTGAAATCATTATTAAGCCTGAGCGTCTCGAAGATTTAAAGAAGATTCTTGAAGATTGCAAGGCAAACGGACTCATGATTACAAACATCATGGGTTACGGAACCCAGAAGGGCTACAAGCAGATTTATCGAGGAGTAGAATATAACGTCAATCTTCTTCCAAAGGTAAAGGTAGAAACCATCGTCAACGACAATCTTGTAGATCCAATCGTTGACAGGGTTGTTGCAGAAATCAACACAGGTAATTACGGCGACGGTAAAATTTTCATTTACAATGTAGAAGATGCTGTTCGTATCCGTACAGGCGAGCATAGCGAAGATGCAATTTAATATGTATAAAAATATCAATTATCAAAGGGGATAATTAAGCATGTATCAACATGTTCTAATTATCCCCTTTTTACTTACTTTGATGAAGATGAAAGGATGATGAAATTATGGATATGAAAATATGGTTTTTAATAGGTGCCGCATTGGTATACTTCATGCAGGCCGGTTTTGCAATGGTTGAAGCCGGATTCACAAGAGCTAAGAATGCCGGCAACATTATTATGAAAAATCTTATGGACTTCTGTATCGGTACAGTAATGTTCGTAATAATAGGTTTTAGTCTTTTGCTTGGTGAAGATTGTTTATTTGGTCTTGTTGGTATGCCAAATATGGGTATATTAACTGATTTCTATAATGTAGATTGGGCGGGATTTGTATTTAACCTTGTGTTCTGTGCAACTGCTGCTACTATTGTTTCAGGTGCAATGGCAGAACGTACCAAATTCGCTACATATTGCATTTACTCAGGAATTATCAGTGCTGTTGTTTACCCTATTGAAGCACACTGGGTATGGGGCGGCGGCTGGCTTGCCGAGATGGGCTTCCTTGATTTTGCCGGCTCAACATGTATTCATATGGTAGGTGGTCTTACAGCCCTTATTGGTGCATGGATGCTTGGTCCACGTATCGGTAAATTTGATGAAAACGGCAAGCCAAAGCCAATCATCGGTCACAACCTTCCTCTTGGTGCCCTTGGTGTATTTATTCTTTGGTTCGGATGGTATGGCTTCAACGGTGCCGCTGCTGACACTCCTGACCACCTTGCCCAGATTTTTGTTACAACTACTATTGCTCCTGCCGTAGCAAGCTGTACAACAATGCTCTTTACATGGTTCAGAAGCGGCAAACCTGATGTTTCAATGACACTCAACGCTTCACTTGCAGGTCTTGTTGCAATAACTGCTCCATGTGCTGATACTGATGCAATCGGTGCTCTTATAATCGGTATTGTTTCAGGCTTCCTCGTAGTATTCGGTGTTTGGTTCCTTGATTTCGTAATTAAGGTAGATGACCCTGTTGGTGCTGTTGCAGTTCACTTCTTAAATGGTGTATGGGGCACTATCGCTTGCGGACTTTTCACAACAGGTAAGGGTCAGAACGGAACTATCGGTCTCTTCTATGGCGGAGGTTTCCATCAGTTAGGTGTACAGCTTATCGGTATGATAAGTATTATGGCTTACACAGCCATCCTTATGTCACTTGTATTCTTTATTCTTAAGAAAACAATCGGTCTTCGTGTAAGTCCACAGGAAGAGTTAGAAGGTCTTGACCCAACAGAACATGGTCTTGAGACATCTTACTCAGGATTTTTAATGAATAAGAATCTATAAATCCCATAACCTTATAGATAAGAAAAACCTCTCTGGCGCATGTCACCAGGGAGGTTTTTCGTTTATAAGCTTTTACTCGTCTTTTGTTTCTTCTATATTATTTTCTTCCTCAATTACTTTTCCTTCGGAATCAATTTTAATATAATTATCAAATATTTTTCTTAAAATAATAGAATTAATGGCTGCGGCAGCACCAATCACAAAAAATATCGCTATAGGGTAAATATAAACTGCCACCCCTGCAGCAATAATCACAACAACCATAAGCACTGACCACGATAAATGTCTTACTGACATCATAATCGAATTAATGAGTATTTTTTTAACCGTGTTCTCAAACTTAGCCAAAACAGGGAAAACATAAACGACAGATACAACAGCCAAAAGCGTAAGTCCTACGAGTGCATAAAAAAGCAATCTTATCAAGAATCCTGTGTCCTGCTGCATCCATTGGTATGTAACAGTTATATCCACATATAATAATGCTGCACATACCGCAACTATCAGTTCTATTATAAATGCTTTCTTAAAATTCTCCTTAAACGCTTTAAAGTATCCTCTGACTACATATCCTTCCTCATCCCTCACCAGCTTCATCGCGACATAGTATAAAGCCGTAATAGACGGTCCTATTGTCACAATCGGAATACATGTAATAAGGCACAGGATATTAAGAACTATCATATCAAACACTTTTCCCATAAAGCGGAAAAATCCATTATCCAAATCAAATAATCTGTCCATTTTTTCTCCCTTCGCACGATTTATTATTTATTTTCAGACATGCAATAAAAAGATTATATAAAATGCAAAATAAAAAATCAATAAATACACACATTATAATTATTAATTATTTCTAAAATTCTCACATTTTTTTTCATTCTGTGTTATCATTATAAAATAAGATTGTAAAGGAGGCTTCCATGTCAAACCAGCTTAATATAAAACAGGAAATCAAAGCAGAAAAAAATAAGTTCAAATCTCTCCCTTTTAAGCAAAAGCTTACTTATATCAAAGATTATTATACCATTCACATAATTGCTGTTATAATCGGCATTATAATTGTTATTGCCTGCTACCACACATATCAGTCCAATAATTATAATACCGTATTATATACCGTACTGGTAAATAATTCCCAGGTAATATGGGTAAATGAAGAAGATTCTTATACCTACAGGATGGGTCATCCTTTTGAAGAGTATCTTGGAATTGACGGTCAGAAAGACCGCGTGATAGTTGATAACAATTACATCCTTAATTACAGCAAAGATTCGGAGCTTTCCGTTTATTCTTCCGAATCGCTGGTTGCAATGTTTTATAATGCCAAACTGGATATCCACATCGGCGACGAATATTCAATCGAATATTTCAGCAAGGATCAGGATTCATTTTTCTACGACCTGCGTGACATATTTGACGAAGAATTTCTCAAAAAACACGAAGACAAAATTGTAACATGTTCATATCCCGATGGTGCTGTAATCCCTGTAGCATTCGACATTTCCGACACCAGACTGGTCAAGGAAGCCGAGCTTACCGTTTCGCCTGCTCTTATTGCTGTATTTTCAAACACAAAACACCTTGATACAGCAACAGAGTATATCCGTTTTATTTTAGAAGAATACTAAAAACGTTACGAATTTTATCCCCATCTTTTATCTCTCCTGCCGGACTAAAGCCAAGTTTTTCCGCCAGATGATTAGATGGGGTATTTTCTTTAGATGTTCGTATTATGATTTTCTCCATACCATAATTTTTTGCAAAATTAAGAATGCCTTCTGAGAGTTCATAACCAAGACCCTTCCCGCGAAATTTTTCGTCGATAAAATATGCCATTTCGCATATGCCTTCGCCATTAAATACAGTATTTTCAATACCACCTCTGCCTATTATATTATTAAAATGGTCTTCGACAATCCACAGACCATACCCATAAAAACCATACATATTATCCACATAGCGTCTGATTCTTTCTCTCTCTTCTTTTTCCTCCAGAAGCGGAATCACATCATCCGATAACGTATTGTTTTCATACAGTTTAATAAGTGACGTCAAATCTTCAGGCGTCATTTCACGCACCCTCAAGCGTCTGGTAGTGAACACTGTCCATGAAAGATTGTTTTTTCTGCAGTAAACCTGGTTAATATACTGTTCGTCAATTGCCAAAAGGCTCTGTGCTATATATTTTCCCCTGCATTCATGCCCACCGTATTCCACGACAATAACTGCATCATTTTCCCATTTATCATAATTTTTGTTACCTGCATCTGTTATAACAACAAATTTATCTGTATATGCCGGGCTTACCACATTGAACTTTTCACAAAAAGCCTGTATCTTTCTTTCATTTGCAGCAATAAATTCATCCGAAAAATCAAGAATAACCGAAATCATTTTTTCTCCTACTTGACTACATGTTAACATTTTTATACAATTTATATTATCTCATCATAAACAGAAAGGAAAGAAAATTATAATGAATAAAAATCCTATTGTTACTTTTACAATGGCTAATGGCAATATTATGAAAGCAGAACTCTATCCTGAAATTGCACCTAACACTGTACGCAATTTTATCAGTCTGGTTAAAAAAGGGTTCTACGACGGCTTAACATTCCATCGTGTTATAGCAGGTTTTATGATACAGGGCGGTGATCCGGAAGGTATCGGTACCGGTGGTCCGGGATACCATATTCCCGGCGAATTTTCTTCAAACGGTTTTGAAAACAGCTTAAAGCATACACGAGGCGTACTGTCAATGGCACGAGCAGCACACCCTGACTCAGCAGGTTCACAGTTTTTTATCATGCATGCAGATGCACCTCATCTTGATGGCGAGTATGCAGCATTTGGCAAATTAACAGAAGGTGAAGATGCTCTTGATGAAATTGCAGGGGTAAGTGTCAACTGGAGTGATATGCCTATGGTACCTCAGATTATGGATACTGTTACCGTAGAAACATTCGGAGTTGAATACGATGAGCCTGAAAAAGCGTAATTCATAATTTGTTTACATTTTATTTATTTTTAATTAACACAATAAACATTTTTTATTCAACTTTGTTAAATATACTACAAATATGATAATTGATACTTAATTACGTTTTTTCATAATAAGCTTTTTCGTAAGCTTACCTCCTTTCTTTATACGGTAGTGAAATGTTCGTTGATTTCCTATCAAAAAATAACAGGCAGTTAATTCTACCTGTTATTTTTATTTTCAGTTATTCTATTTAAAAAATCAAAACAAATTAGATACAATGATAAGCATAACACCTATAGCTGCAAATACACCGTATTTTATCATCTTTCTCTTCTTGGCATCAATATCCGGCTTTTCTTCCAGTGCACTCGCATTATAAAATATTGCGAACTCTCTCCATGAAGTTACAAAGCTTACAATACTGAAAAATGTAACAATCAATCCCAAAAGTAATATCATAAAACCTACAAACGGCCAGATACTTCCTGTTTCTTCTGCTGTTTCATCAAGTATCGCCGTCGTTTCTATAACAATATTAGTAAATAATAACTTATTCATATTCCCTCCAGCAAGCTAAATATGTACTAATAATACCCCATGGCACGCTTCTTTGCAATAAAGGAAAATAGTTTTATGTTTTTTTAATAAATAGTTTGCGAATATCTAAATATTGGGATATAATATTGTTAAAAAAAAAATTATCATTAGGAGGTTTATTATGTTAGTATCAGCAAAAGACATGCTTGAAAAGGCTAAAGCAGGCAAATATGCTGTTGGCCAGTTCAATATTAATAATCTGGAATGGACGAAATCTATTCTTCAGACAGCTCAGGAATTAAACTCACCTGTAATCCTTGGTGTTTCAGAAGGTGCAGGAAAATATATGACAGGTTACAAGACTGTTGTCGGCATGGTAAAAGGAATGATTGAAGAAATGAACATTACCGTTCCGGTAGCGCTCCATCTTGATCACGGTTCATATGAAGGATGTTTAAAATGCGTCGAAGCAGGATTTTCATCAATTATGTTTGACGGCTCACACTATCCGATTGAAGAGAATATTGCCAAGACGACAGAGCTCGTTAAACTCTGTGCCGACAAGGGACTTTCTCTTGAAGCAGAGGTTGGTTCTATAGGCGGTGAGGAAGATGGTGTCATCGGTATGGGCGAATGCGCAGATCCTAATGAATGTAAAGCAATTGCCGATTTAGGTGTAACAATGCTCGCAGCCGGCATCGGTAACATTCATGGAAAGTATCCTGCCAACTGGAAGGGATTAAGCTTCGAAACATTAGCTGCAGTCAGCGAAAAGGTTGGTTCTATGCCATTAGTTCTTCATGGCGGTACAGGTATTCCTGAAGACATGATTAAAAAAGCAATTTCTTTAGGCGTTGCCAAGATTAACGTTAACACAGAGTGCCAGCTTGCATTTGCTGCTGCAACAAGAAAATATATTGAAGAGGGAAAAGATTTACAGGGCAAAGGATTTGATCCACGTAAACTCTTGGCTCCGGGAGCTGAAGCAATTAAAGCTACAGTTAAGGAGAAGATGGAATTATTCGGTTCTGTAGGTAAAGCATAAAACGGTGATAATATGAGTGAAAACAACAACTTTGACGATATTGAATTCATAGATCTTGATGATACGGCTCCAATTCCATCACAAGATACGTATACCTCAGACAACGAGGATTTTTCTGAATTAACAACTGATACTGACGAGCCGGAAGAATATATACCAAAACATAAAAAATCCTCCGGCAGCAGTTTGTCACGCGCAGAAAGAAGAAGACGCCGCAGACGCAAATTAATGATAAGACGTGCCGTTTTTTTAGTAGCACTTCTTGTTTTCATTGTTTCACTGGGCTTTCTAATTAAATACGGCTGGGGATATTACCGCGGAAACAAGATTTATGCTGACGTTGAAAGTGCTGTTTTTTCACCTGCTACCCCTAATGTACCTAAAAAAGATAATACTGATAAATCTGGTACGGATAATCCTGAAGACAGTGTACTTTTGACGGACTATAACCATCAGGCACTTTTGGATTTAAACCCATGTGCAGTTGGTTACCTGCAGATTCCGGCTCTTGATCTTCTGCTGCCGGTTGTACATCCTGATAACAACGATTTTTATCTTTCGCATGCTCTTACAAAAGAGTATAATATGAACGGAACTTTGTTCATCGACTGCAGGGATACTATGGGCATAGAATCCCAGAACGCAATCATATATGGACACTACATGAAAAATGGTGCAATGTTCGGCAATCTCAAGAAGTTTAAGGATGCCGATTTCTTTACAGAAGGCGATAACAGATACTTCTATTTCTATACCGAAAATAAGATTTACCAGTATGAAATATACTCTGTTCATGAAACTCCGTCCGTCAGTGCGACATACAGCAGTTCATTTGGCAGTTCAACTGACTTTTTAAGTTATTACAACACTATGGCAAAAGCATCACTGCACCCGACTAACGTCTCAATAACGGAGTCAAGCAAGACCGTTACATTGTCTACTTGTACGACAAATCCTGAGATTCGACTCGTTGTTCAAGCCGTTCGTATAAAAGAAATTATTAATAATTAAAAAAAATACTTGCATTTTGTTTTAAAATAGTTTATTTTATTAAATGAAGTTATACAAAATATGAAGCATAGCTAGGACAAAGGCGTCCCTTTATAGGGGACGCCTTTTTTATTTGGTAGAAAACTGCATCGCAATTTCTCTATCTTGTTTTCTTCTATGCAAATAAGTTGATGAAAGGAAGAAATGATTATGGAAACTAATTTAACAAAAATCTTTGGTGAGTACGTTTTTTCGGATGAGGTCATGAAAGATCGCCTTCCAAAGAGCACTTACAAGAATTTAAAGAATACGATGGCTACAGGTGCTGAGTTATCACTTGCTGATGCTGATGTTATCGCTGAAGCAATGAAGGATTGGGCAATTGAAAATGGTGCAACACACTATACACACTGGTTCCAGCCATTAATCGTCAGCCTTACTGCTGAAAAACACGATTCATTCATTTCACATCCTGATGATTCGGGTAAGATGATTACTGAATTTACAGGAAAGCAGCTGTTAATGGGTGAACCTGATGCATCTTCATTCCCTTCCGGAGGTACACGTGACACATGTGCTGCAAGAGGATATACCGTATGGGATTGTACATCACCTGCTTTCTTGAAGAAGAGTGCTATCGGTACAATTCTTTGCATCCCTACAGCATTTTCTTCCTACACAGGCGAGTCTTTGGACAAGAAAACACCTCTTCTTCGTTCAATGGAAGCTGTCAGCAAGCAGGCAATGAGAGTAATTAAGCTTCTTGATCCTGAGACAGATGCAACTAAGGTTATCGCCTCTGTCGGACCTGAACAGGAATATTTCCTTGTTGATAAGGAAAAGTACTTACAGCGTAAGGATTTAATTTATACAGGCAGAACATTATTTGGTGCAGCTCCTGCCAAAGGACAGGAATTGGAGGATCAGTACTTCGGTGTTATTCCTGAAAAAGTCGGTGCTTTCATGAGAGAGTTAAACGACGAATTATGGAAGCTGGGAATTACCGCAACTACACAGCATAACGAAGTTGCTCCGGGCCAGCATGAAGTTGCCCCTGTTTATACAACAGCCAATATTGCCGTAGACAACAACTTACTTGTTATGGAAGTAATGAAGAGAGTCGCTGATAAATATGATATGGCATGTCTCCTTCATGAGAAGCCATTTGCAGGTGTAAACGGTTCTGGAAAGCATAACAACTGGTCACTTGGCACCGATACCGGCGTTAATCTTCTTTCACCTGGAAAGGACCCTAGAAAGAATAAGCTCTTCTTATTAACACTTGCATGTATTATGAAGGCAGTAGATACACACGCTGATTTACTTCGTCAGTCAGCATCAGATGTTGGTAACGACCACAGACTTGGTGCAAATGAGGCACCTCCTGCAATCATCTCAATGTTCTTAGGTGACCAGCTTGAGGATATTGTAAACCAGATTTGTGAAAAGGGTGTTGCTGAGACATTAATCGAAGGCGGTAAGCTTGACTTAGGCGTAAGCACACTTCCTGTATTGGATAAGGATAACACAGACCGTAACAGAACATCTCCATTTGCATTTACAGGTAATAAGTTTGAGTTCCGTATGGTAGGTTCAGCAGATTCCATTTCAATGCCTAACACTGTATTAAACGCAATCGTTGCTGAAAGCTTCTGTGATGCAGCCGATGCCATTGAAGCAGGCAAATCTGTAGATGATGTTATCGCAGAATACATGAGAGCACATAAGAGAATAGTATTCAACGGAAACGGTTACTCAGACGAATGGATTGTTGAAGCAGAAAAGAGAGGCTTACCAAACATCAAGTCAATGGTAGCTGCTACAGAATCACTTGTTACAGATAAGGCAGTTGCTTTATTTGGTAAATTTGGCATCATGTCAAAGACAGAACTTGAACTTAGAGCTGAAGTTCTTTATGAAACATATACAAAGGTAATTAATGTTGAAGCTCAGACAATGATTAAGATGGCTCAGAAGGAAATCCTCCCTGCAGTAATCGTATATGCAACAGAGGTTGCAACATCTATCAATGCCATTGCTGCAGCTGCAGACGAAGCTGATGTTTCAGCTGAAAAGGAAACATTGATTGAAATATCTTCATTAATCGGTCAGACAAAGAAAGCCCTCAAGGACTTAATTGCAGTAAGAGCTAAGGCTGAGGCAATTACAGATACAAAGGCACAGGCTGAGGCTTACAGAGACGATGTGAAGGCTGCTATGGATGCATTAAGAAAGCCTGTTGACGAACTTGAATTAGTTGTTGACAAGAACGCTTGGCCAATTCCAACATATGGTGATTTACTTTTCTAATTAATAATACTCCCCAATCAAAAGAGGATGTCGCAATTAGCGGCATCCTCTTTTACCTTCTATTACATATAATCAATATAATAAACATGTTTATTCAGGATATACAAGTCTTTCCTTTACCGGATTATCCAGCACCTCTGTCTTAAACTTTTTCATATAGTATTTAGCAAGAGTGAGATTATTATCGAGATAATTTCCGCAATCCCTTGGCGAATATCCCGGGATTTCTCCTTCATAATTTAAAACATACTCTGACATTTCCCTTAAAACATCTATAACATCCTCTGAATTAAGGTTTCCTGCAAATATCACATAAAATCCTGTCCTGCAGCCCATTGGTCCGAAATAAATTGTTTTTTCTGACCATACCGGATGATTTCTAAGAAAAGTTGCACCCAAATGCTCAATTGTATGAATACCCGGTGTATCCATAGGCGGTTCAAGATTTGGGCGTGTAAATCTTAAATCAAATGTAGTAATAACTTCTTTTCCCACCTGATCACGTCTTGAAACATAAATTCCTGTCAGCAAATCAATATGATTAACTGTAAAACTTGCAATCTTATTCATAATCTGTCTCCTATTATTCTTCAACTACAAATATTTCATAGATGGCACGAATGGCCTTCTCAAAATCATCATTTTTAACACCGATAATAATATTAAGCTCACTTGAACCCTGGTCAATCATCTTAATATTGATGTCAGAATTTGCAAGTGCTTCAAATATCTTAGCAGCCGTACCGTGATTTGACTTCATTCCTCTACCCACAACGGCAATCAAAGCAAGATCTGCTTCCAGATCTATTATATCCGGCTTGGCAAGGCGATTGATTCCTGATAAAACTTTCTGTTCCTTCTCCTCAAATTCTGTCTGATGAACAAAAATTGTCATTGTATCAATACCCGAAGGCATATGCTCAAATGAAATACCACAGTCCTCAAATACCTGAAGGACTTTTCTACCGAAACCGATTTCAGAGTTCATCATATCCTTTTCGATATTTACTGCCGTAAATCCTTTCTTACCGGCAATACCTGTAATGGTGTGGCTTGGCTTTCTGCATGTGTCACCAACGATTAATGTTCCTTCATCATCCGGTGCATTAGTATTCTTAATATTAATTGGAATGCCTTCCTGTCTTACAGGGAAAATAGCGTCTTCATGCAAAACAGTTGCTCCCATATATGAAAGCTCTCTTAATTCTTTATAAGTAATAATCTTGATTGGTTCCGGATTATCAACTATTCTAGGGTCTGCTGTAAGGAATCCTGATACATCCGTCCAGTTCTCATACAAATCAACCTTGGCTGCTTTTGCTACAATTGAGCCTGTAACATCTGAACCACCACGTGAAAATGTCTTGATTGCGCCATTTGGATATGAACCGTAGAATCCCGGAATAACTGCCCTTTCCACTCCGTCAAGCTTTCTTGAAAGCACTTTATCAGTCTTTTCTGCATCGAAGTTGCCATCTTCATCAAAGAAAATTACCTTGGCAGCATCAATAAATTCATAACCAAGATAGTTGGCCATTACAATACCGTTTAAGTATTCACCTCTTGAAGCAGCATAATCATTTCCTGCACGATTAAGAAACTTCTCATTAATTTCTTCAAATTCCTTGTCAAGAGAAAGCTTAAGACCAAGACCTGAAATAATTTCATTATATCTTGACTTGATTTCCTCAAGAATTTCTTTATAACGTCCCTCACCTGCTACTGCTTCATCGTAGCACTTGTATAAAAGGTCCGTTACTTTAGTATCATCGGAAAAACGTTTTCCCGGAGCAGAAGGAACTACATATCTTCTTGACTCATCTGCACGAATGATCTTTTCAACCTTCTTAAACTGTTCTGCGCTGGCAAGTGAACTACCGCCAAACTTAACTACTTTTTTCATATCTTATTCCCTTTCTGACCATTGGCCATGCCGTTTATTAATAACTTAATTATTTAACCATTTTATCATTTTGTCCATCTGCATAATAGCATCATATTTTCCTATATCATATGCTTCCTGCAGCTGTTCGGGACTTGATTTGGTTCGACCCACATTAAGCTTAACGCTCGGACGAATAACAAATATCTCGCCCTTTTCCTCAAGATCTTCTATATACCTGATAGTCTGATTATATTTTTCCGGGCGCGTTTTTACCGCCTCGGCAAACTTGGGATATTTCCTGTAGAATACATCGGCAAGCATGCTCTTTTCTGCCTTCTTCACGTATCCCTTATGCCTTGTAAGAACTACAACACACTTATTAAATCCCATTTTTCTAAACGCCTCAACAGGAATACTGTCTGTACAGCCTCCATCCAGCAGTTTCATGCCGCCTGCTTCAACAATCCTCGAAACATATGGAAGCGATGCTGAAGCACGAAGAAAATCTATTTCTTTTTTCATATCCGTAAGATGGATATATTCCGGCTGTCCGGTCTGTACATTACTGCATCCTACATAAAATTCCGTATCAGACTTATTAAATGTAACATAATCGAACGGGTCCAGCTTTTCCGGAAGATCATGATAACAGAACTGTTCCCCGGCCATATCGCCTGTCTGAAAGAAATTCTTAAAACTCATGAATCGTTTGTCATTACAATACTTCTTGTAATAGCGAATATTTCTTCCCTGTTGTTCTGATACAAATGAACATCCATGAATGGCACCGGCCGACACACCGATAACGCCATCAAATTTTACTTTCTGACTCATCATCACATCTAATACTCCTGCCGTGTAAATGCCACGCATTCCTCCGCCTTCGAGTACCAGACCTGTTTTAACTGGTTCCATTACAACACCCCGTTCATGAAACAATCTTTGGCACTTTATAGTATCACATAACAGCATGGTTCGTCAATCTTTTGGCTCTAATTCCTTATACGTTTTCACGATAAGAACAACAGAAATTAAGAAAGTGAGTACATCGGATACCGGCATTGAGTAAAGAACGCCATCCAATCCGAAAAACACAGGCAAAACTATTGCAAAGCCCACACCAAATACAATCTCTCTGACCATCGAAAGTATAGTAGACTCAACTGATTTTCCCATTGCCTGTAAAAAGATAAATACCGCTTTATTCACACAGGCCAATATAATCATACAAAGGTACACACGAAATGCCTTTACTGCAAAATCCGTATAGTAAACACTTTCATTTGCCGCTCCGAAAATACCAATAAGCTGAAGCGGTAAGAATTCCACAATAATAAATGCAGCCGCACCAACGAAAGCCTCTGACCTCAGCAATTTTCCAAAAATCTCTTTCACTCTCAATTTGAGTCCTGCACCCATATTAAAACCGACTATAGGAATGCATCCTGCTGCCATGCCGACAACAATAGAAATGACAATCTGAAAGAACTTCATTACAATACCAACCACTGCCATAGGGATTTGTGCGTATTCCGTCTGACCGAATATTTCATCCATCGCGCCATATTTACATATCATGTTATTTATAGCCGCCATCGCTGCCACAAGTGAAATCTGTGACAGGAAACTGCAAATACCCAAGGCAAGCGTTTTTAAAATTATATTTTTATCAGGCTTAAAATCCTCTTTAGAAAATTTTATCACTTTTGTATGACACATATACCATACTGCAAGCACTGCCGTCACAATCTGCCCGATAACAGTTGCAACTGCAGCTCCCATCATACCCCATTTGAATATAAAAATAAAAATGGGGTCAAGAATGATATTAATAACAGCGCCTGCCAAAGTAGAAAGCATCGCAAAAGCAGGATTTCCATCAGCTCTTATTACCGGATTCATCGCCTGACCGAACATATAAAACGGAATGCCTACAGTAATCCAAAAGAAATACTCTTTTGAATGATAAAATGTTTCCTCATTGACAGTACCACCAAACATGGCAATAATCTGACTGCTGAATAAAAGATAAACTGCAGTCAGTACAAGACTTAATAAGATCGTCAGACAAATTGCATTACCGGTACTTTTTCCCGCATCTTTCGGCTTATTCTTTCCAAGGCTTAAGCTGACAAATGCACAACAGCCATCACCGATCATTACGGCTATAGCCAGCGCAATTACCGTTAACGGAAAAACAACTGTATTTGCCGCATTTCCATAAGAGCCCAGATAATCTGCATTTGCAATAAAAATCTGATCGACAATATTGTAAAGGGCTCCTACTAAAAGTGAAATAATACATGGGACTGCGTATTTCCCCATGAGTTTTCCTATCTTATCTGTAGCCAGATAGGACTGATTTTTTTGTTCCATTGAATTTACCTCCTTTATAACCACAGAAAAAGGCGTAAGTCCAAAAGCTGGACTTACGCCTTTTCAAGCTACGCACCAGAATAAAGTATATACGAAATTCAACAAAATTTCAAAGATTTTTTTAATTTTTTATTTCATAGGCAGCTCTTATTATATCATCAATTCCTGCCTCTTCTATACCAACATCCCTGATAGGATAAATCTCTGAAAGATCCTTTATAAGCCCTGCAGCCGTCACATCTGACTTCATAAACTTATATCTGACCACGTTATCTGATACCGATATTATCTCTGCCTTTGGGTGTTTTGGTGCCACTGCATCATAATATTCAACTGCAAGCGTGCGGTATGGTGCAATCTTTTCAACAAGCTCCGAAAGATTCCCGTCATCCATCATCACTCCATTATTAATAATAATCAGCCTTTCACACAGTTCCTGTATATCACCGAGATCATGTGTTGTAAGAATTATGGTGGTTTTTCTGATTTCATTAATTTCTTTTATAAATTTGCGCAGTGCATACTTTGAACCAACATCAAGACCTATCGTCGGTTCGTCCAGGAAAAGCACCTTCGGCGAATGAAGCATTGATGCAGTAAGATCGCCTTTTACCCTCTGTCCAAGAGACATCTGCCGTACAGGCTTTGACAGGAGTTCACGTATTCCGAGTATGGAATCCATAATATCAAGCGTTTCCTCATAATCCTTTTTATCTATCCTGTAAATATGCCTTAGAAGTTCAAAACTCTCCTCAAGTCTCAAATCCCAGTTGAGCTGTGTACGCTGTCCAAATACTACTCCTATATCACGGACTACCTCTTTGCGGTATTTCGTCACATTGCGTCCGTCAATAAGAACTTCACCCGATGTAGGCGTAAGAATTCCTGTCATCATTTTTATGGTAGTGCTTTTCCCCGAGCCGTTAGGGCCTATAAAGCCGACTATTTTCCCTTGACTCACATGAAAATTAAGACCATTAACGGCATTTATTATCCTGTGCTCATTCTTAAAAAGCGCCTTCATTGTGCCGCCAAGGCCACTGCCCTTTACAGGCACACGATATTCCTTATATAAATCGTTTACTGTTATCACGTTTTACCTCCGTATCAGTTTCCTGCACTCTCATATCTTCTAAGTCCCAGTTTAAACACAATCCCCGCTATAAGCATTGTAAGGATGCCCGCTGCAAGCGTTATAAAAATTCCCATTCTTCCGACCGATAAGCCGTTTTCTATTCCCAAAAGTCCCGATGCAGGATAAAATGACACCCAGCCTATCGGAATAATAAACGTCAGAATAAGCTGCATCACCTCCGGGTACATGGACAAAGGATACATTGTTGTTTTATCAAAAATTTCCTGCGTAAACTGGCCAAAATCATTTGCACTTTTTGTCCAGAAGGACGTTGAACCAAGCAGTATGTATATACCTCCCCTGATGAGCGTGGCACCTGTAAGCATTATAAATACTCCGACAACATTAAAAAATGTAATTGAAAATCCGGTTTTAACACATCCGTATATAAATACAAGTATTCCGGGAATAAGGTCAGTAAATCCAAATACATTTACGTTAGTAAAAAAGAACTGGTACAAAACACTTAACGGTCTCGTAAGAAAAGTGTCAAATGCCCCATCTATAACGTAATACCCCATAAACCAGCCCTGTATGAAAAATATCATTGAAAGAGCATGAGAAATAACGGAAATTCCATACAAAAATGCGAGCTGTCCGTAGTTCCATCCGTTTATCTGTCCAAACTGCTCCACGGCAAATTTTATTGTTGCAAAGCCGAGTATAAACTGAATCGGATTCGATATCAGCCAGCCCAGAATATTTGACGGATACTCAATTATTGTTAGCAGGGACATTTTTATATTACACATTGTGACCCCGAAGTAATGTGCAAAAGAAGAACATATTTTTTTCATACCATCATCCTCCCTGCACCATAACTCTTCTCAATGACTTTTTTGACAGCAGATAAAACACAACTGTAAGGCCCGCTGCCCAAATTAGCTGTATCATCATGCGGTTATATATTTCCACAGGCGTTGCACTTCCTATATATATATCAAGCGGGAGCTGGTATATATACACAAACGGAAGGACATTGAGTATACCTGCAAGCCATTTCGGAAAGAACCATATCGGAATAATGCTTCCCGAAAGCAACCGTATAAGATGCTTTTTTACCTGATACAGTGCATCCATTGAAACTGCGGTAAAAGCCCACATTCCAAATATTGCCGCCAGCAACCAGTTTATCGTCATTGACAGAATAACACTTACAATAAAAACCGGAATTGCCGACAACGATGAGATTACCGGAACTTTAATAAACAGACTTCCCAAAATGACAATCGGCATAAGATTCTGAATCATAAGAGCAGTCAGACTTCCGAGGTCCTCTGCGAGGTACACACCAAACACATTCACCGGACGCATCATATCTGTGGCAATACTCCCCTTCTCCACGCTTTGCTGAATCCTTCTTTCAACACCCGTCGTAAACATTACCGACAATGCTGAGGATATAATGGTATATGTCATCATATCATCTGCATTTATACCGTTGCCAAAAGTTGCACTGCCAAACAAGGTCCTCCAGAAATAGGCGGTAGTAATCATGATTATCGACTGCATAAGAATATTGCCATATACATCAAACTTATATGTAAAGCTCCGTATTATACTGGTCTTATAAATAAACAGATATTTTCCAAAAACATTATTAAACATCTGCAAAGCCCCCTTTTTTTAACTGACTTGGGGATATTCCGGTCATTTTTCTGAAAGTTTTAGTAAAAAAGCTTGCTCCGGAAAAACCGGTTTCATATGCTATCTCTGTCACCGTCATGTCTGTATTCTGCAACAGTTCTATTCCTTTCGCTATACGATAATGCCTTATGTATTCTATCGGAGTACAGTTTAGATATCTTTTAAAAAGCTTGGTACACGCGGTTCTGCCAACGCCTCCTGCACGGCTTAGCATATCAAGTGTAATATTCTCTTTGTAATGTTCCTCTATACAGGCTATCATCCTCTGAATTGTTTCAAGACCCCCGTCATATCTCTCATATTCCAAATCATTTCCCGGAATGTTTTCGTAAATAAAAGACCATATGTCATAAACCGTCTTCATCATTTCAAGCTCACAGTCCTTTTTTTCCGAAAGTTCATATAGCCGGCTGAGCGCCTCGAGCACCTTCCCTTCCCATGGCACATTTTCGTGTAAAATCATATATGGTACAGATAAATTCGATATCACAGGATGTACAAACTTTTCTTCTATATGCTTTGAAGAACACAGTATTACCGGATTAAAAATAATGCAGTCAAGCACACATTCATTTTCTTCCAGAATAATCATATGAAGCTGTCTTGAGTTAACAAAAATTCCTTCGCCTTCATTAAGTCTTATAATACGGTCATTGAGCTGATACGATACAAATCCTTTTTTAATGTAAATAAATTCTACATCACTATGCCAATGCACAGACATCCCGACAAGAACTCTTTTACCCGGAATAAAATTACGTCTGCAGAATATCGGAAAATCCGGATTATCATAGCGTATATTCTCCGAACCATCCTCATGAATATCGGGAATATCCGAATATTTAATTCCACAACAGCAGGTTTTTTCCTCAGGCATTCAATCACCATCCCTTAATGTACAAATTGATAACATAATTATATCCTACCTTTCGCACTATTAATATAACTATTTAAAGCATTTATGAAACTATTTACCGTAATGTATGAATCATACTGTATTGACAATAATCATATAATTGATTATATTGGAAACAAAAAATGAGGTTTTCGTTTCCGTATGAGAGAGTTGATTATCAAAGCATCAATTGACAGTCTCCGGCAGGAGGGATTAAAATTTTCTGTCGATATGCTGGCAAATAAACTGAAAATTTCCAAAAAAACCATTTATAAAATCTTTCCAAACAAAGAAGCACTCGCTTTAGCGTTATACGAAAAATATTATGGTGATGTAATAAGCAGTATTCATGAAATGAAAAAAGGTGATTCCATATCTTTAAGATGTGAACTGCTTCACCTATATTTTGATTCAAAAATGATGACTCGCAAGGATATTTTTAATAAATATAAATTAAACGACACAATATATTCTTACGTATCCGTACAAAATAATAAATTGTGGGATCTTATTTCAGAAAAAATAAACAGCAGATTATCAGAACATGACATGGAATCAATCAAACTCATTATTGACGGCACATTTGAAAAGCTTTGCAACGAAAACAGAGAACCTGACGACGTTATAGAAAGGCTGGTACAATTATTATGATAATAGGACTTCTTAGATTATTTACAATTATATGCACTGCAGTTATATGTGGTAAACTTATTTCAAAATTAAAACTGCCTGCCATTCTTGGCTGGTTAATTGCCGGTATCGTCTTTGGACCATACCTTGCACAAGTAGTTACTTTTGAGGTTACCGACGCTTTATGGTACAAGATTTTTATAAAATTTTTTGAATGTTTCGCAGGCGTAATGATTGGGCGTGAAATAATATTTAAAAAGATTGCAAGCTCAGGAAAACAGATTATTGGAATTACCTTTATTCAGTCGATTGGAACATTTCTTTTTGTAACCGCTGTTTTTTCAGTAGTATTTTGTATATTAGACATCCCGGTTTATCTTGCTTTTATATTCGGAGGCATTGCACTGGCAACTGCCCCTGCTCCGGCGCTGTCTATAGTCAATGAATATAACACAAACGGTCCTGTTACCAAGACATTGATTCCTCTTGCTGCAATAGATGATATTATTGGTGTTATCGTTTTCTTTACGGTCATTTCAATTATAAGCGGGGTAAACGGTGATGCCTCCGTTTCCCCTCTTGCAATTGCAGGTATTGTTCTGATTCCATTTGTTATCGGAATAATTATGGGATTTGCTGCCTCATTTTTTATGAAAAGAGCCAAAAACACAGTTCTCAGGTTCTCATTACTGATGTTTTTCCTATGTGCATCTTCACTATGCGGTCTTTTCATTGACATTAACATTTTCCACTCATTCAGCCTGAATTACCTGCTGATTGGTATGGCGTTCAGTGCAGCCATCGCAAATATTCTGACCGAAGATGAACTGAAAGATGCTCTGCTTCTTTATAATCCGATACTAAATATATCACTTGTTATAGTAATCGTAAATCTCGGCATGCCTTTGGATTACCGACTGATAGCAGGTGCCGGCGTTTTCACTGCAGTTTATATAATATCCAGGGCTATAGGTAAAATAGGCGGTGCATATTTAGGCGGGAAAATAACAAAAGCTTGTCCTTCCGTCACTAAATACCTTGGCTTTACATTACTGCCACATTCAGGAGTATCCCTGGTTTTTACCGGAATCGCCGTCACAACACTTACTTCAATTGACCCATCACTTGCTTCCATCGTATCAGGTACAATCGTTGCTGCAGCAATCATCAATGAAATCATCGCGGTAATAGTGGCAAAATTCGCTTTTAAATGGGCCGGAGAAATATAATTATAATTTTCCGGCCTCCCTGTAAATATTCCCGGTAATCTCACCTAAAATCTGTGGCTCCCACTACTGTGGCTGCTGCCACCCCCGGAAGAACTGCCACCTCCGGATGATGAGCTACCGCCTGATGAACTGTAGCTGTCAGACGAACCTCCCGAATCCCTATATGCTCTTATTTCTTCCCGATTGATTCTTTCTGCACGGTAATCTGTTAAGGAAATTCTGCTGAATGCCCCATCTAAAAGTTCCTTATTCTCCGGAGCAAATTCTTTTGAATATTTCCGTACAATCCAATAATTTATAAGAACAGCACAGATAATAGCAAGGATAACATTACAGATATATTTCATCGGCTGTGCAATTTTCTCGCCATTAAGAAGAGTCATCACCTGTTCAAAGGTTTTTGTGGCGCACCGGCAATACTCTCCATTTGAAGCATATGTATATACATTATCCATAATGGTATTGGCATAGGAGCTCGGAACCGCCTTTTTTACACTTCCTTCGCTTGTCAGCACAATCTCACGGTTATCCATGTCGATTAGCAGGATTGTACCATCTGCCTTTTTGCCGAATATCTCATCAAAAAATCTATTTCCGTATTTTTTTGCAGAGTGTTCATTATATGTAATCGTTTTTACTGCCACATTTCCATACTGTGTGACATCCTCCATAACCTTTGCAAGTTCTTTTTCTTCTTCCGGCGTAAACAGGTCTGCATCATCTTCAATCACAACCACATAACCGTTATCAGGATTTTCATACATTGTCTGTGCAAAAGCCTTTATGCATGCCATATTGGATATTATACAAAAGAGGATTGGCAGCAACACCATTTTTTTATTAAAATGCATCATCGTCTCCTCCTTTGTGTGTGTCAAATTGAGGCAGTTTTCTGGTCGAAAGGACATTGTAATATCCAATAATACTTACAGTGCCTCCTAAAGTCGCAAGCAACGCAACAGCAATACCTATATAATAATAAATATCCGATACCGGATTCCAGATGAATAAGACCAGCGAAACAAACATAAATAAAACAAAACATCCAAATCCAAAGAATTTCTTTTCAGTCAGTCTTTTTATCTTTTTGAAAACCGATACCAGTAAAATCAACATTATTGCAAAAACCGTTAAATACACTTCCATCTGAAAAGTCCTAAATGCACCAAGGATATCTGCATCGCACAAAAAAATTACAAGATATATGAAAAGCACAGGTATAACTACACCAAATAAAATTAAAATTATATCACCTTTATCAAATTCTAATTTTTTCTTCTTTTTGCTTTTAGGTCTGACATAGTTAGCAAGTTTCGATATTTTATAAAGGAAACCACGGTCATCCAGACGATTATCCTTTACAATAATTTCGTCCAGCTCTCTGTTATAGATGAATGCCGATACCAAAGTAAGTAAAGATGCAACAAGTAATGCAGCCTCCGGTTTAAATGTAAAAAACATATTGAAAATCAGGAAAAGTAACACTGCCACAATTGCCGTTCCCATTGCAAATTTTCCATAATCCACCGGCATATCCGATGCAACCTTTCCGGTCTGGCCATTTACGGTTGCATATGCGACACGATTTCCTTTTCGAAACGCCATAAACCATACAGGAAACATTGCACGGTTCTGTGATTTAACTTCTGTTCCAAATGATTTATCCATTTCAGAACGTTTAACCGAAAGCCCATACATTTTTGAATCACCCTGCTCCATAAGATACACAAAGGTTCTGTTATTTGCAATTTGCCTTACCTCATTTTCATATGTTTGAAAAGAAACATCATCCACATCTGCATAAAATCCGCTTAAGTAAGAAGGAGTAAAGGGTTTCCCATCTTCAATGGAAAATGGAGCAATTCGCTCGCTGATATCATCCCGAAATGCAGAGGATGAATCATGGGCAATTCCACGGTACTCGGCGTCAAGTTTACCGGTAAGCAGTGCAGTCTGACGATAATAATACCCCGTTGCATACACCTCACTATCCACAAGCCCATTCAAACAAAGATCTTTTTTCTGCGAAACGTTATATGACCAGTATGGCATGTAGATTCCGCGAAAACCTTCCAGAGCATCCTTGTCCCTCAACTCATTTGGTGCAAATATTGCCTTTTTTATTTTCTTACTGAACAACTGCTTGCATTCTTCTTTTGTCTTTTTAAAAGGAATAATGATATCAGGTTTTCTTTTTTTGCTTACACGGCTTGTAAGAATCGTGGACGCACCACAATAGCTGCAAAAATCCGCGGCCGCAGTATCCTCTGACAGCAGCTGTGCACCACACTGTGGGCATGTAAATACATTGGCATCATAAACAGATGCACTGGCATCCACCTCTTTTTCCACACTGTATGGGTCAAGCAGTTCATTACAATAATCGCATTTTAACATCTGTTCTCCGATGTCAAATCTTACACTTCCTCCACACTTATTGCATTGGTACATAATGTTCCTCCTGTTATCTTACAACTGATTTTTTATCAGGTTCAGTTTTCCACCTTTTTAATATATCGGTTAAGCAAACTATCGTCAATAGTATTATACTCTTGGGGATATCTTAGAAAACAGTACCTTCAAATGATATTGTTTCACACTTGACTTTGAGGTCTATTTTTTGTAAACTAGCTACGTATAAAATTAATCAAATTCAAAAGGGGAAAAGAATAATGTACGAAAACATCGCGAAAAATTTTAACTATTGGCCAAAGAAATTAGCCAAAATAGGCTATGTTTACCTGGGTATTGTGGGCGTAATCAATCTTGTGATTGGTATTTTTACCGGTTTTAATCTAACCACGTTAGTAGGACTGGCAGCTCAGATTGTTATTGTAATATGGCTGTATTCGATTTACCGCTCACAGATTACACTAAAGAAAGCTTATATTTCGAAGGTAATGAATAAACATTTTAATTATTCGGATGACCAGATTGAGGCGGCTCTTACACAAATCAATGAAGAAGTCACACGTCCGATATACGAAGACCGTGTATCTAAGAACACATTTATGATTACACAGAACTGGGCTATTGGCGCAACAGGCACCGCCTGTCGTGCAGCAGCCATTCGTTTAAATAATATCAAGAATTGTGAACGTTATACTATTAAGCACCACAGTAAACATGGTACAAGTGTTTCCTATTGCCTGAAAGTAACAGATTATAATGATAAGGCAATAATGTTCCGTTTTTGCAATACCGACAAGATGGATGAGGCTGCTTATGAATTATGCGAAGCAGTTAATAATTATGTTACGAATGCCTCACAGGAGGTTACAGAAAAAATCTCTTACGAATCACCGGCTCCTTATGATGAAGAGGCAGTTCGTAACGAAATAATTAAGATGTTAAAGAATAACGAAATGATTCCGGCAATTAAGTATGCACGCGAGGCAACAGGTCTTGGCTTAAAAGAAGCAAAGGATATGGTTGAGCGTATTCAGTTAGAAGCAGGACTTTAAGAGGATCTTTAAAAAATCTCAAAGAAGGGGCTGTAACAATAACCACCAATCAGTTGATTGGTGGTTAATTAGTTGAGCTATGCACCATTTTGGGGTGGGCATTCACTATTCTTTACCACACTTCTTTAAAAACTTTGCCACAATCCAAGCACTGAAATACACTCTTTTGATTGTTTGCAAAAATGCTTGCACCTATTATAGAATTGGTTAGTACCCAACCTGCAACACCGCCTTTCAATTCAATCCTGCCATTTGACAGGCACTAGCAAATATAACTGAGCCCTGTAATAAATACATTCTGTTTCACTTTGCAATAACTGTCGCAATATGTATCATGGATTTTGGGTTGAGCATTAACCAAGACTACCTTTCATTAACCTTTATCAACTTTTCAAATCTTAGCTGATAGTTCAAAAGTCGCGTTATATATTCCGGAGGAGTTCTTCTTGCTACTTCCCAATCTTTCAATGTGCGAACAGGGATGCCCGTATGCTCTGAAAACTCCTTGCGTGATTCATCTGCATTAAATTCACTTACCTATACAAGCTTGCAGACATCAACCCATTTTTCATACCCGGAATACTGTTCCATTTCCGAAATTGTAAGTTCAATTGCACTATTAGAACTTCCACATGCAGGAAAGACCGTTTGAAATCTCTTCATGCTTTCGTCCAGATACACTTTTACCCCTTCATTTATCCCAAAGGGGCACACACCTCCTACACCATGTCCGATTAACGGCTCTACTTCTTCAAAAGAAAGCATTTTAGCTTTGGTACCAAAGGTTGCCTTGTATTTTGCATTATCAATTTTAGTATCACCGGCTGTCACAATCAGAATTGCCCGCTCACCCACATGAAAGGATAAAGTTTTTGCAATGCGGGCGCCTTCACAGTGAAGTGCCTGTGCTGCAAGCTCTACCGTTGCACTGGATACATCAAACTCCAGAATACGATCTTCCATATTCCACTTTTTAAAATACTCTCTAACTCTCTCTATTGCCACGGCTTTTTCTCCTTAAAAATAATGTTATATCAACAATTATTAAGATTCTAGAATTTTGTGCACTTCATCAACCTCTATCTTTAGCGTTTTAGCAATTTCTTCGACAGACTTCTCTTTTTTTGCCATCTTAAATACCTCAAGCTGTGTCTGCAATATTCCTGCCTGAGTTTCGGCCTGATCTGCCCGTTCCTCGGCCTTATCTGCCCGTTCTTCGGCCTTATCTGCCCGTTCTTTCTGTTCCTGCGTTTTTTGGCGTTCTGCCTGTATATCCATC
>JBJEOB010000075.1:0-2708 GCA_051880495.1 Lachnospiraceae bacterium | reverse complement strand
CGGAACCATCCGGTAAAGAAACCGCCAAAACCGGAAAGGCAATTCATTACTGATTTTTTGTATTTAGTAAAATGCAATAACTGTTACCAATGGGAGTGTGTGTTCCAGGTACATAGCCGTCTGCTTCACCGCAGGCGGCTAAATCTATCTAAGGAGGAAAAATCCGTGTTGTAAAATCTATGGATACGGATGGCAGTCTTGCGGGATGGAAGTTCAGGATTACTGACACATTCTGTCGCCGCTAATGTAAACGATGCCCGGAAAGCCAATTGCTTCCCGGGCAAAAGTGAATGCCAGATAAATGGCGACCATTCATCAACTATTCTGAAAAATAACATTAAATGGACAAATTGATACCAACTCTAAGTCTTTTACTCTCAGCTCCTCACAATCCTCTTGTGTTTCTGTTCCTTCTAGCTTTTTCACATACAGATCAACCTCATGACTACCTTGTACTTCAAATTCATGCTCATACTCAATGACAAGCTTTCCAGAAGATCCAGGGCGTGTCGTTTTGTGTTTTGACCGGTTCATTTCAGCAGCGGGACTAACCTCTTTATACTCATCTTTCCAAAAGATACCACTATCCACACGATAATTCTTCATATCTTCTCGGCTATTTCCAAGCTGTCGTAATATTATCCGATAGTAGTATTTATCATAATTGCTGGATGGATCGTTCAAAATTTGAGTTAGCAACACACATATATGAATCGAATTTGTTCCCTTTTTACAAACCAGCGTATCAAAAATACCTGTGATATTTTCCCCGTTATCTGATACATCCCTACATAAAACCTGATTAAAATTAGCAGAATTCATCTTATTCACCTCAATAATCGACATCATCTACATCGACCTGCATATTAGTTGCTTGAACTGAACCCTTTATATCCCGCACAGTAGCATTCGGATTTTGCAAGCCTGTTTGTATAGATTTTTCTATTGCTTGAGCAGATCGACGCGTGTCTTTTTCAAGCTCCAGAATTTGTTGGAGCACTTCGTTCTGTCTGCGTTCTGATTCTTCAGTTTTTTCCAATCCATAAAAACTGATTAACATCGAAACAATACTCACAATTGTTGCTACTATGCCTATAACTATACTGACAAAGAGATTCATTTCCTCTAGTCCCGGAATCTCTTTGTAGAACAAACTACAGGCAAAAATGAGTAGTATGCCTATTACAATGACACCAACTATAAGCACAACGGAATATGTTTTAGCTTTCTCAACCAGCTCATCAAATTTTTCTAACTGTGTTGGCCGTTCCTTGCAATCCTTACATGCTCCTTTCACACTACCATTCCTCTCTATCCACTTATGGACTTTTTAAAATAGTATACACCTTGATATAGGAAAATTCAAGCTATTGGTGCGTGTTTTTAAGTCCCCTGTGTCGAACGATCGTTTGCCGTCGAACGCAGCGGATTTTGAGTTCTCAGGGTAATAAGGCATTTAGCGGAGAATAACAGCATTTTTCGGCTTTGGAATTTTTTGAAAAACTGCCCGATTTTTTATGATTAACCAACAAATCCCGAAAACATAGTGCGCTGCAATGACTATTTGAAACATCCCTCTCTACTTCTTGTTCTCTAGCAATCAGGTTGTTATCAAGGACAATATTTCTTAGAACGATTGTGTAGCTGTCATCATCCTCGCATGGTAAATAAGAGAATAAAGACCCAATATCGTTTTCCATATTTTCACTTCTTTCTATAATATGGTATATATCTAGGTATTAGATATTTGTAATATTTGTATAAAAGAATAGCTGCCATATTAGTTATTTATATGAAATAATTATAAATCAAAGAAATTGCATTGTCAATATATTCTTGTAAACACATAGATATTGCTTGCCAGTTGTATCCGGAATTCTGGATACTACTGGTTATCCCGACTTTTGTGTTATACCGACTTTTCAAAAAAGGCCCGTAAAGCCAACAGTTTTGGGCAGAAAAGTCGGTATAACATTTTGCTGTTTGAGAGGGTACGAACCCGCATTTTTGCAAAAGTCGGTATAACCAAGTCCATTTTTCCATTTCTGTTTTTTCTGTATAATGTTGATTACAGGGCAACCTGAATCAACATTAAGGATGTGAAACAATGAATGGACGGGTATTGCTGGATGATCTAATAGAGCAGACATCTTCGTGTATGATCCGCGTTCTGAAGCTGTCCCCCAGAACAGTTTACGGTCAAAGTTATGGGTACATGAAAGGTGATCATTTTTCCAATTCATACATCAAGCCGGACATTCTATGCAGAGCGGATATGTAATTGGATAAGGAATCTGATTTGTATGGAACAATCGTCATATTGGATTCGATGCCCCGTATGTGAAGGAAAAACACGAACCAAAATATACGCAAATACAGTTCTGATCAATTTTCCTCTGTATTGTCCCAGATGCAGAAAAGAGATTAAGATTGATGTAGTACAACTGAAAATGGTATTGAGCAAATGAGCCTGATGTAAAACACAGAGCCTGCTTCCCCTTATCACAGGGGAGACAGGCTCTCATTTTTTACTGTTGCAGCATAAGCGTCTTTCTTTCGCATTGCATTGAGCATCGCTTCTGAGGTTGAAAGAAGTATAGCAGCTTCTTCATCGCTGCAATCATCGATCAGGACACGGAGCTGATGTTTTACTGAGGATTCCATACCCATTTCTGGATAATAAAACTCCCTGGGATCAATCCGCAGTG
>JBJEOB010000074.1:0-58351 GCA_051880495.1 Lachnospiraceae bacterium | reverse complement strand
CTTGAAATTTCTTCAGAGTATGAGGATATCCACAGCTTTGTTGAGGCAACTCTTATTGAACGTATCGGTGAAGCAGGAAAACGCCTTCACACAGGCAGAAGCCGCAACGACCAGGTTGCGCTTGACATGCGCTTATATACAAGGGATGAAGTTCTGGCTGTCGACGAACTTTTAAAGACTTTACTTACGGTCATTCTTCGAATTATGGAAGAAAATCTTACAACCTACATGCCGGGCTTTACTCATTTGCAGAAGGCACAGCCGGTAACGGTTGCACACCATTTCGGTGCATATTTTGAAATGTTCAAAAGAGACCGTATGCGTCTTTCTGACATCTACAAGAGAATGAACTACTGCCCTCTCGGTGCAGGTGCACTTGCGGGCACTACATATCCTCTCGACAGGGATTACACTGCAGAGCTTCTTAATTTTGATGGTGCTACACTAAACAGCATGGATTCTGTATCCGACCGCGACTATTTAATCGAATTTTTAAGTGCAATGTCTACGATAATGATGCACTTAAGCCGTTTTTCCGAGGAAATCATCATCTGGAACTCTAACGAATACCGTTTTGTTGAGCTTGATGATGCTTACAGCACCGGAAGCAGTATTATGCCTCAGAAGAAAAATCCTGATATTGCTGAACTTGTACGTGGCAAAACAGGCCGTGTTTATGGCGCATTAATGTCACTTCTTACCACCATGAAGGGACTTCCTCTTGCGTACAACAAAGATATGCAGGAAGATAAAGAACTTACCTTTGACGCGATTGATACTACAAAGGGATGCATCGCTTTATTTACAGGCATGATTGACACCATGAAGTTCAGACCTGAGGTAATGGAAGCAAGTGCCAAAAACGGCTTCACCAACGCAACAGACGCTGCTGATTACCTTGTTAATCACGGTGTTCCTTTCCGCGACGCACACGGAATCGTAGGACAGCTCGTTTTATACTGTATCGATAAGAACATTGCTCTTGATGATATGACTCTCGATGAATTCAAGGCAGTAAGCCCTGTTTTCGAGGAAGACATCTATGATGCAATCAGTCTTAAGACCTGCGTTGAAAAACGTCTCACAAAGGGTGCACCAAGCAAAAAGGCTATGCAGGATGCTATAAAAGAATGTAAAAAATACCTGGAAGAAAATTAATATTATAATAGGGTTCGGGTGTCAAAAGCTCAATGATAAATTTTTCTTCGTCAGCTTGCACAAGCTGACGGATATTTTTTAATTATTTAACTTTAGGCACCCGAAGCCTGTTATATAAAAAATCCCCTGAGTGGGGATTTTTTATTATCTTATAAAATTGGTAAATTTCTTCTGCTGTGCAACAGGCTGCTCTACGCCGGCTTTTTTACCTGCTTCGATGCTTTTTAATAACCATGCCATGTTGGTGCCTATTGTTTTCATAATCTGTATTCCTTCTTCATCCATAAATACATCTTCCGGCTTACTTCCGTGCACCATGCTCCAGTATCTTGATGATACTATCGGCATCTGATTATATAAGAAATACTTATTTAAAACGTCAAGAGTAGCTGTCGTTCCGGCACGCCTTGCCGATGTAACTGCCGCTGCCGGTTTAAATCTAAGGTCAGCCTCTGCCACACCAAATAACCTGTCAAGAAAAGCAATAATCTCGCCTGATGGTGACGCATAGTAAACAGGTGAACCGACAATAATTCCATCGGCGTTTTTAACAAGCCGGGCCGCCTCTTTAACTGCCTCATCCATTTTACCGTTTACCGCCCTTTCTCCAACAAAGAAAATTTCTGTATCAATACCATTTTCATTTAAAACCTTTGCAATTTCATTTAACGCAGTGTATGTACATCCATTCTCTCTCCTGCTTCCATTAATAAGCAGCACCTTCATATTATATCGCTCCTTTTTTTTATAAAATATTGGTGATTACGAAACTACCGAATACTGTACAACAAAATTGTGGGTACAAATTAAGTGGTAATTGCAAGCCGCCGGTACTTAGGTACCGTATTTTGGTACCTTATGTACCGCTGCGAGCGAGCATTAGTGCAAACGTGCCACTTAATTGCACCCACAAATATTATTTATTTAATAACACGAACCTTGATTACACCATCGATTGCTGATATCTTTTCAATTGCAGCCTCTGTAGCTGCATCATCAATGTCTATAAGCGTGTAAGCATAATCACCACGGCTCTTGTTAGTCATGTCTGAAATGTTAATCTTAGCCTCGCCAAATGCATGTGTTACCTGGCTGATAACTGCAGGAACATTCTTGTGGCAGATTGAAACTCTGCCGGCCTTGTTGCAGACACCCATATCGCATGCAGGGTAGTTTACGGAGTTCTTAATATTACCATTCTGAATGTAATCAACAATCTCCTTAACTGCCATAATTGCACAGTTGTCCTCTGACTCTGCTGTTGAAGCACCAAGGTGAGGGAATGCAATAACGTTTGCTGCATTGGCAATCTTAACTGTAGGGAAGTCTGTTACATACTTCTTAACCTTGCCTGACTCTAATGCTTCAAGGAGGTCTGCCTCATTTACCAGAAGGTCTCTTGCGTAGTTAAGAATTACAACTCCGTCCTTCATCATAGAGATTGATGCTTTGTTAATCATTCCTCTTGTATCATCAAGAAGAGGTACGTGAACTGTTATAAAATCTGAAACAGCGTATACATCTGCATTTGTCTTAACGATTTCTACTTCATTTGAAAGATTAAGAGCGTTCTGTACTGAAAGGAAAGGATCACATCCTACAACCTTCATACCAAGCTTAACACCTACATTGGCTACAAGAACACCGATTGCTCCAAGTCCGATAACACCAAGTGTCTTGCCCTGGATTTCTGTACCGGCATATTTTGCTTTAGCCTTCTCCATGGTCTTTGATATATTTTCATCATCCTTGTTGTCAGCTACCCACTGCATAGCTCCCTTGATATCTCTTGATGCAAGGAGCATACCTGCAATAACAAGCTCTTTAACACCATTTGCATTGGCACCGGGTGTATTAAATACTACAATACCCTTTTCTGCACACTTATCAAGCGGAATGTTGTTGACACCGGCACCTGCTCTTGCAACTGCAAGAAGCTGATCCGGAAGTTCAAGCTCATGCATGGCTGCACTTCTTACAAGAACTGCATCTGCTTCTGAAAATTCTCCTGTTGTACCAAAATCTTCCGGTAACAGGCTCATACCTACCTTAGCGATAGGATTTAAACAATTAACCTTAATCATTTTATTAAGTCCTTTCATAGATATTATCTATACCAAAAATATGGCGAGACCAGAAACTATCAATCGCCCGCCATATTTGAGATATTAAATTATGTTATGCGTTGTTTTTTTCGAATTCCTTCATGAACTCAACTAACTTTTCTACGCCTTCAATTGGCATAGCATTGTAAATGCTGGCTCTCATACCGCCAACTGTTCTGTGTCCCTTAAGGTTTTCAAATCCAGCTTCCTTAGCTTCCTTAACGAACTTAGCATCTAATTCTTCGTTTCCTGTTACGAACGGAACGTTCATAAGTGAACGGTCTTCCTTACGTACAGTACCCTTAAATAACTTGCTCTGGTCAAGGAAATCATATAAAATCTTAGCCTTAGCTTCATTGCGCTCTTTCATTGCTTCAAGACCGCCCTGCTTCTTTAACCACTTAAATACCTTACCACAGATATAAATACCGTAGCATGGAGGTGTGTTGTACATAGAACCGTTATCTGCATGAATCTTGTACTTAAGCATTGTTGGTGTGCCAGGTAATGTATCTTCTGTAATAAGGTCCTCGCGGATAATTACGATAACAACACCTGCAGGTCCGATGTTCTTCTGAACGCCGCCGTAAACAACACCATACTTTGTTACATCAATCGGCTCTGATAAGAAGCATGATGAAACATCTGATACAAGAGTATGCCCCTTTGTATTTGGAAGTGTCTTATACTTTGTTCCGTAAATTGTGTTATTCTCGCAGATATATACATAATCTGCATCCTCCGGAATATCAAGATCTGAACAATCCGGAATGTATGAGAAAGTTTTATCCTCTGATGATGCAACCTTTACTGCTTCACCATAAATCTGTGCTTCCTGGTAAGCCTTTTTAGCCCACTGACCGGTTACAATATAAGCAGCCTTCTTGTTCTTCATAAGATTCATAGGAATCATGGCAAACTGCTGTGAAGCACCACCCTGTAAGAACAATACCTTATAATTGTCCGGGATATTCATAAGCTCTCTTAAATCAGCTTCAGCCTCGTCAATTATTGCCTGATACGCCTTGGAACGATGGCTCATTTCCATTACAGACATTCCGGTTCCCTTGTAATCAAGCATTTCTGCTGCAGCTTCCTTCAATACTTCTTCCGGTAATACTGCAGGACCGGCACTAAAATTATAAACTCTACTCACTTTTTTATCCTCCGATATATTAATTAAATATCATTTTAAAACTTACTTATTTTTAAGTCAATACAAACATTAGTTATTTTTTTTAGCCAGATCTTCCTCATCGAAAGCTTCTGAGATACCTGTTCCCGGAGCAACCATTGGGAATACCTTATCATCATTTCCGATATGTACATCCATAACAACCGGTATGTTAAGAGAAATTGCCTCCAAAAGTGCAGGTTCAAATTCTTCCTTCTTGGTAATTGTGTATGCCTTGGCTCCCATACCTTCTGCAATCTTGGCAAAATCAACGCCGTCATCAAGAACTGTTGCAGAATATCTTGCTCCATAGAACAATGTCTGCCACTGGCGTACCATACCGAGAACATGGTTATTTAATACTACCTGGATAATCGGTATGTTGTATCTTGTCGCTGTCATGATTTCATTCATGTTCATTCTGAAGCATCCGTCACCGGCAATATTGATAACTGTCTTATCCTTACGTCCTACCTTTGCACCGATTGCCGCACCGACACCGTATCCCATTGTTCCAAGACCGCCTGATGTAAGCAGTGTTCTTGGCTCTGAGTACTTGTAATACTGTGCTGCCCACATCTGATGCTGTCCTACGTCTGTAGAAATAATCGCTTTACCCTGTGTTATTTCATAGATTTTTTCCATTACATAAGGGCCTGTCAAAATATCTTTATTATAGGTCATCGGATACTTTTCTTTTAACTCTGCAATGTGTGCCATCCATTCCTTGTGCTCACACTGCGGAAGCTTGGCATTAATTGCCGCAAGTATTTCTCTTACATCACCGATTACGCTTGCATTAGTCTTAATATTCTTATCAATCTCCGCAGGATCTACATCAAACTGTAATACCTTGGCATTATTGGCAAACTTGGAAGCATTACCTGTTACACGGTCACTGAATCTTGCACCTACTGTAATAAGAAGGTCACATTCGGTAACACCAAAGTTGGATGTCTTTGTTCCGTGCATTCCTATCATGCCTGTATAACGGCTGTCTGTTCCGTCAAATGCTCCCTTACCCATAAGCGAATCACAAACAGGTGCATCAACCTTATTTACAAACTCACGAAGCTCTGCCGAAGCATTTGAAAGGATTGCACCGCCACCAACGTAAAGGAATGGCTTTTTTGATTCCTTAATCATCTCTATGGCAGCATTGATATCCTCTGCCTTAATTGTATCAACCTTTCTCTTAATCGGAGCAGGTGTAACTTTCTCATATTCCGTGCTGTTCGCAGTAACATCCTTGGTAATATCAATAAGTACAGGACCCGGTCTTCCGGTCTGTGCAATTTCAAATGCCTTTCTTATTGTATCAGCAAGCTTCTCAACATCCTTTACAATAAAGTTATGCTTTGTGATAGGCATTGTTACGCCTGCAATATCAATTTCCTGGAAGCTGTCCTTACCAAGAATAGGAACGGCAACGTTTGCCGTAATTGCAACGATTGGTATTGAATCAAGGTATGCCGTAGCGATACCTGTTACAAGGTTAGTTGCACCAGGACCTGATGTAGCCATACATACGCCGACCTTGCCTGTTGCTCTTGCATAACCGTCTGCTGCATGGGATGCGCCCTGCTCATGTGATGTAAGAATATGTGTTATCTCATCACTATGCTTGTAAAGTTCATCATATACATTTAAAATACATCCGCCCGGATATCCGAAAACAGTGTCAACACCCTGTTCTTTAAGACATTCTATAATAATCTGTGATCCATTTAATTTCATCTTTTTCTATCCTTTCACTATCTTCATTCGGTATTTAACAATTCTTAGGAGTCTCAAGTGTTGCTCCCTTACTTGCTGATGTAACCAGAGCGGCATATCTTGCAAGGTATCCTGTTGTAACACGTGGCTGTCTTGGCTGCCATTTAGCTCTTCTTGCTGCCATTTCCTCATCTGATACTGCTACATCCAGTCTGTGTTCAGGAATATTAATCTTGATAATATCTCCTTCTTCAACAAGTGCAATAGGTCCTCCGACCGCTGCTTCAGGAGACACATGGCCGATTGAGGCACCTCTTGATGCGCCTGAGAAGCGTCCGTCTGTAATAAGGGCAACTGACGAGCCAAGTCCCATACCTGCAATTGCTGATGTTGGATTAAGCATTTCTCTCATTCCCGGTCCGCCCTTAGGTCCTTCATATCTGATGACGACGACATCACCGGCAACAATCTTTCCACCCTTAATTGCTGCGATAGCATCCTCTTCACAGTCAAATACTCTTGCCGGTCCTTCATGTACCATCATTTCAGGAACAACGGCAGACTGCTTTACAACACCTGAATCCGGTGCAAGGTTACCCTTTAATATGGCGATACCGCCTGTAACACTGTATGGATTATCTATCGGTCTTATAACTTCCGGATTCTTATTTACACAGTCTTTGATATTTTCACCGACAGTTTTTCCTGTTGCAGTAATAATATCTGTATAGAGAAGATTTTTCTTACTTAACTCATTCATGACTGCATATACGCCGCCGGCTTCATTAAGTTCCTCTATATATGTATGCCCTGCAGGTGCAAGATGACACAGATTTGGTGTCTTTGAGCTGATATCATTTGCAATGTCAACATTTAACGTAACGCCTGCTTCCTTTGCGATTGCCGGCAGATGAAGCATACTGTTTGTTGAACATCCGAGTGCCATGTCAACCGTTAACGCATTCATAAATGCCTTTTCGTTCATAATGTCACGAGGTCTGATATTCTTTTCAAGAAGTTCCATTACCTTCATTCCGGCATGCTTTGCAAGCTTGATTCTCTCTGAATATACGGCAGGAATCGTACCATTTCCCTGAAGTCCCATTCCCAATGCCTCTGTTAAGCAGTTCATTGAGTTGGCTGTGTACATTCCTGAACATGAACCACATGTAGGACATGTCTTGTTTTCATATTCAAGCAATTCTTCATCAGAAATCTTTCCGGCTGCATGTGCACCTACTGCCTCAAACATACTTGAAAGCGAAGTCTTGCATCCTGCCACCTTACCGGCAAGCATAGGACCACCGCTTACAAATACTGTAGGCACATTAAGTCTTGCTGCTGCCATTAATAGTCCCGGAACATTTTTATCACAGTTAGGCACCATAACAAGTGCATCAAACTGATGAGCCATTGCCATGGCTTCTGTTGAATCAGCAATCAAATCTCTTGTTACAAGAGAATATTTCATACCAATATGACCCATTGCAATACCATCACAGACTGCAATTGCAGGGAACACGATTGGAGTTCCGCCTGCCATTGAAACACCTGTTTTTACGGCTGCAACAATCTTATCAAGATTCATGTGACCCGGAACAATTTCGTTATATGAACTTACAATACCTACCAAAGGTCTGTTCATTTCCTCTTCCGTAAGTCCCAATGCATTAAATAAACTTCTGTGTGGAGCCTGCTGCGTACCTTTTAAAACGTTATCACTTCTCATAACCATAACCTCACAAATATTCTTTTTCGTTTATATTTAAGTAATTAAACTCTTTCTGCGATGAGATCGCCCATCTTAGAGCATCCCACCTGAGTCATTCCTTCTGACATGATGTCAACTGTACGGTATCCGTCCTTTAACACCTGCTTAACTGCCGCTTCGACTGCATCAGCCTCAGCATCGAGATCAAATGAGTATCTGAGCATCATTGCCGCCGAAAGAATTGTTGCGATAGGGTTTGCAATATCCTTTCCTGCTATATCAGGTGCCGAACCATGGCTTGGTTCATAAAGACCAAGTTTTGTGGCACCAAGACTTGCTGATGACAGCATACCGATTGAACCTGTTATCATGCTTGCTTCGTCAGAAAGAATATCACCAAACATATTCTCTGTAAGAATTACATCAAACTGTCTTGGATTCATAACAAGCTGCATTGCGCAATTGTCAACAAGCATATCCTTAAGCTCAACCTCAGGATAATCAGCAGACACTTCCTTGACCACTTTTCTCCATAGTCTTGATGAATCAAGTACATTTGCCTTATCGACACTGATTACACGCTTGTTTCTCTTCATTGCAATCTCAAATGCCTTAACTGCAATTCTTCTGATTTCATTTTCATCGTATGTAAGCACGTCTGTTGCCTTCAAGACGCCATTTACTTCTTCCGTATGTCTCTCACCAAAGTAAATGCCGCCCGTAAGCTCACGCATAATTACCATATCAAAGCCATCGCCGATTACTTCATCTTTAAGCGGACATGCCTGCTTTAATTCGTCATACAGATATGCAGGGCGAATGTTTGCAAAAAGCTCAAGTCCCTTACGAATCTTAAGGAGTCCTGCCTCAGGTCTTAAATTTGGTGCAACATCATACCATTTCGAGTTGCCGACGTTTCCGCCTACTGCGCCAAGGAGTACCGAATCACTCTTCTTAGCTGTCTCGAGAGCCTCATCTGTTAACGGTACGCCATATGCATCTATTGAACATCCTCCCATTAAAAGCTCAGTATAATTGAACTTATGTCCATACTTATCTGCCACTTTATCAAGGACTTTTCTCGCTTCCGTGACTATTTCCGGTCCTATTCCGTCGCCCGGAATCACTGCAACATTAAATTCCATTTTATTACTTTTTCCTTTCCTTATTTTGCCTTCTCAAAAAAATAAACATATAATATGATATTATCGCAAATTACATAATTTTTCAAGGGTATTTAGTGTATACAACATACACAATTAATATTCTCATACAAAAATATATACTTTTTCCTCAAAAAGTGTATAATGCATACAAGATAGAGAAATTGCAACGCAATTTCCTATCAGGGTTCGGGTGTCAAAAGCCAAATAATTAAAATATATCCGCCAGATTGCACAAAATTTATTAGATGAGTGACTTATGTGCTACGGAGATGAAACTCAGCTGAGGTTCATCGCAGTGTTTAGCACATCGGAACGAAGAAATAAATTTTGTGCAATCTGATGAAGAAAAATTTATTATTTGGCTTTTGACACCCGAACCCTGATAAAAAATAGCATTACAGTTTAAGGAAGTATTTTTATGTCAAATGATTTCTCTAAGGGAAGCGTCTGGAAAAACATTGTTGCACAGGCCATTCCGCTTACCCTGGCCCAATTGGTTCAGCTTCTGTACAATGTTGTTGACAGGATATATATAGGACACCTTGATAACGCAGACAGCATGGCTCTTACCGGTATAGGAATAACATTTCCTGTAATAACAATGATTGCCGCCTTTACCAATCTTTTCGGAAATGGCGGAACTCCTGCCTTTTCAATTGCACGAGGTGCAGGGGACAATAAAAAAGCCGAGAAAATTCTTGGAAATGCATTTACTCTCCTGGTTTCTTCATCAATTATTTTAATGATTATAAGCTACCTTTTTAAAAAGCCTATACTCTATCTTTTCGGAGCCAGCGACGGCTCCTACGCATATGCAAATGCATATTTGATTATTTATCTGATTGGCACTCCTTTTTCGATGCTGTCAACAGGGCTTAACGGTTTTATCAATGCCCAGGTTTTCCCAAGAATCGGTATGCTGACAACAGTAATCGGTGCAGTAGTAAATCTTATTCTTGACCCGGTTTTTATATTCGGGCTTAATATGGGCGTAAAGGGTGCTGCTCTTGCAACTGTCATTAGTCAGTTCATATCCGCAGTATGGGTACTGTATTTTCTGACATTTGGCAAAAACACACTTCTACGCATTAAAATGATTAATTTGTCTCCGGATATTTCCATTGTTAAGACCATTACATCGCTTGGTCTTTCCGGTTTCATAATGCAGTTTACCAACAGTCTGGTTCAAATCGTCTGCAATTCAACGCTTCAAAGCTATGGCGGTGACCTTTATGTCGGAATCATGACGGTAATTAACTCAATACGTGAAATACTGGAGCTGCCGTCAAGAGGTATTACCAGCGGTTCCCAGCCTGTGCTGGGATATAACTACGGGGCAAAAAAATACTCGCGAGTACGCGGCGGAATCCGCTTTATGACATTTATTGGTTTTAGTTACACGGCACTTGCCTGGATTTTTGTATTATCGTGCCCTTCATTTTTAATTTCTTTATTTTCAAATGACGCCTCGCTACTTGATGCAGGTGTTAAAGCACTTAACATTTACTTTTTCGGCTTTGTTTTTATGGCCTTCCAGCACTCCGGCCAGTCAACCTTCCAGGGTCTCGGAATGGCAAAACAGGCTATTTTCTTTTCAATTTTCAGAAAAGTCATCATCGTTGTACCTCTTACAATACTTCTGCCGCTGTCAGGCTTTGGCGTCTTAGGAGTGTTTATGGCAGAGCCGATATCTAATTTCATAGGTGGGCTGGCAAGCTTCATTACAATGTATTTTACGGTTTATCGCAAAATTGCCAAATTGGAGGATAAGTAAGATTCCCGCCACAAAAATAACCCCGGGCTGTTCCGGGGTTATATAATGTATGATTATTTAAGAATTAGTACAATGGATGCTTATCTGTTAATTCCTTAACCATAGCCTTTGCTGCATCTGCATTCTTCTCAATATCATCAACTGCAAGAGAAATTGCTTCTGCAATTGTATCCATCTCTGATGGCATGAAACCTCTTGTTGTGATGGCTGCTGTACCAAGTCTGATACCACTTGTAACAAATGGCTTTGCAGGGTCATTTGGAATGGCATTCTTGTTACATGTAATGTTAACTGTATCAAGAAGCTTCTCAACTTCCTTACCTGTCTTACCCTTACTTAAAAGGTTAACAAGCATTAAATGGTTATCAGTACCACCTGAAACAAGATCAAAGCCTCTCTTTGTAAGTCCTGTTGCAAGTGCCTGTGCGTTATCAATAATATTCTGTGCATATACCTTGAAGCTTGGGTCTAATGCTTCCTTGAAGCAGACTGCCTTACCTGCAATAACATGCATTAAAGGTCCGCCCTGAATTCCAGGGAATACAGCCTTGTTAAAGTTGTATTTTTCATTAGCCTCAGCTGTAGCCATAATCATACCGCCTCTTGGTCCGCGGAGTGTCTTATGAGTTGTTGTTGTAACAACATCTGCATAAGGAACAGGGCTCTGGTGAAGACCTGCTGCAACAAGACCTGCGATATGAGCGATATCTACCATGAGAACTGCTCCAACCTTATCTGCAACTTCTCTGAATCTCTTAAAATCAATTGCTCTTGCATAAGCAGAAGCACCGGCAACGATCATCTTAGGCTTGCACTCTGTTGCAATTCTCTCTAATTCATCATAATCGATGAAGCCTTCATCGTTAACACCATAAGGAACAATATTGAAATATGAACCTGAGAAGTTAACAGGTGAACCATGTGATAAGTGTCCGCCATGTGCGAGGTTCATACCCATGATTGTATCACCCGGCTTACATACAGCGAAGAATACAGCCATATTAGCCTGAGCACCTGAATGTGGCTGAACATTTACATAATCACATCCAAATAACTTCTTTGCTCTCTCTATAGCAAGATTTTCTACAACGTCAACATATTCGCAGCCACCGTAATAACGCTTTGCAGGATAACCTTCTGCGTACTTGTTGGTAAGTGGGCTTCCCATTGCTGCCATAACAGCCTTACTTACAAAATTCTCTGATGCAATTAATTCAATATGGCTTCTCTGACGGGAAAGCTCATCATTCATTGCACTAGCAACTTCCGGGTCAAATCCGGCGATTTCTTCAAAAGAATACATATGTAACCTCCAGTTATTTAAAAAAATTAAACATATTATAGCACACCATTATTAATTAATCAATTTTAAATGCACTAATTGTTTCAATCAGATGTTCTGCATTGCCTGACAGCTCATTTGCCTCGTCGTTAAGCTCCTCTACAGCTTCAAGCTGACGCTCTGCCGTAGCAGTTACTTCCTCTACTGCCGCCGTGGTTTCCTCAGCTACAGCCGATATACTTTGAATCAGTGTCAGTGTCTCATTCTTGGCAGTGTTGATATCACTCATACCGCTTTGGATTCCTCCGATATTGTCAGCAAGACTTCCAACCTGCTTTTCAATCTGTTTAAATACCCTGACTGTCTTCTCCAGTGCCTCTCCCTGGGAATCAATGATTTCCTCTGCTCTTAAAGCAATTGCCACAGTATCTTTTGTCTGCTGTTCAATATCATCAACAATATTTTTAATCTGATTAGCTGACTCTGATGATTCGTCAGCCAGCTTTCTTATTTCATCAGCTACTACAGCAAAGCCCTTTCCTTCTTCGCCGGCTCTTGCTGCCTCAATGGAAGCATTGAGTGAAAGCAGACTCGTCTGGTCTGCAATCTCATTGATAGCTGTTATAATGCTGCTGATTTTCTTTGATGCCTCTTCAAGCGATTCAATTCCGTCAATGACATCCGCCGTTACCTTAACTGTATCCTTAGCCTTGTCTTTCAGTTCATCAATCGCAGAAAGTCCTTCACCCACAACATTCATGGCACTGTCTGCCGCATATGCAATCTTTTGTGTATTGTCGGCAACCAGACCAATTCTTTCTGCAAGCATATCCATCTGCTTCATGCACTCATCAGAATCTGCCGCCTGCTGTATAATACCCTCTTCAATACCTGTAATCGCCTCAGTAATATTTCTTGTACTGTCAAGCAGCACTGTAGAATTAGATGCAACCTTCTCACCTGATGCATTTACATCCTGTGCAATTCCTGAAGAAGATAAAATCATTTCCTTGGTCTTACCAATCATCCGGTTGACGCTTCCGGCAAGCACTCTGAATTCATCATTTCTTCTTACAGATACCTGTGCTGTGAGGTCACCGTTAGCAACCACTCCAAGTTTCTTCATGATTACATGAATTGTTGTGTCAATTCCGATGGCAAGAACAGTTCCGATAAGTCCTGCCACAACGAATGCAATGACAACTATAATAACGGTTGTCGTTAAAATCATGGACGCCTGTGCCGTTATAACTGTCTTAGGAACCAATGCACAGACAGCAAATCCATTACTTATCTTTGAGTATATGAAAAGCTTATCACCACCGTCAACATACATGCTTCCGGTCTGGCTGTCATCATTTTCTGAATTAATTGCCTGCTCAACAAAATCCGTGCCGGCAAAATAGCAGGCACCATCTTCGCTATTGTTCAACTCACCGCCATCAGGTGTAATAATGGCAACGACGCTTCCGGTTCCAAGATCCAGTTCCTTTATGGTAGATATAATCCTGTCCCTGTCAATATCAACAATCAGATAACCACATGCTTTACCGGTTTTCGCAACCACCTGTCTTTCAAGCGAAAGTCCGTAATTAGGTGTTATATAATCATCCATGTATGGACGGGATGTTGACCACACCAGTTTACTGCTCTTAATATTCTGTGCCTCATCACTTGCCGCAAATTCATCATATGAAGGGAACTTGGAAACATTTGCCGTAACCATTGTCTTTCCATACTTACAAAGAACATATGCATTCTTAATGAATTCATTATTCATTACAAATGTCTGAAGTCTGCTAAGACCGGCATTATAAACCTGCCCTTCCTTAATGATATCAGAACTGTATATCTGTGAATAATAATCCCTCAGGTCCTCATTACTTACAACATCCTCGGCGTTTGACTGGATAGTGCTAAACAAAAGGTCATAATATTCTGCCGTCTTTCTTATCGTCGATGTTGTTGCATCCTCATAATTTGCAATGATTGCTTTAGACGCCGTGCGGTATGACACAATTCCCAGAATAACTATAAACACTACAGGAACAATAAATCCTGCAATAAGCCTGAAACGGATGCTGTTAATCCAGTTGACCTTAACTTCTTTCTTTGCTTCTGAAACATCGTTTTTCAAGTCTTCTATCTCATTATGTATTTCAAGAGTCCTATCTTTAACTGACTTATGTTGTCTTTTAAATATATTTCTCAAACTGCCCACCCCTTTAGTATTTTCTCTATCTTGTCTGATAGGAAATCGCGTTGCAATTTCTCTATCTTGTCTGATAGGAAATCGCGTTGCAATTTCTCTATCTTGTCTGATAGGAAATCGCGTTGCGATTTCTCTATCTTGTCTACCATATTGTACCATAAATCGGCATGCTTCATCAACCAAAAAAGCATTAAAATGACACTGAAACACAGTAATTTTGTCATTTTAATGCTTTATGATTATTATTCTTCTGAATTTAAAATATCAATTGATAATTCCCTTAACTGTTTTTCATCAACAACATTCGGTGCATCCGTAAGAAGACAGGATGCATCTTTTACCTTAGGGAATGCAATGACATCACGGATGCTGTCCCGTTTTGCCATAAGCATTACAAGACGGTCAAGTCCGTAAGCAAGTCCTGCATGCGGCGGTACACCATACTTGAATGCATCAAGCAGGAATCCGAATTTTTCATTTGCCGTCTCGTCAGTAAGGCCCAATGCCTTAAACATCCTTGCCTGAACATCAGCCTGATGGATTCTTACGCTTCCACCGCCGATTTCAGTACCGTTTAATACGATATCATATGCCTTGGCACGAACCGCACCCGGATTAGTTTCAAGCATATCAAGGTCTTCATCCATCGGCATTGTAAACGGATGGTGCATTGCAACATATCTTTCTTCCTCATCCGACCACTCAAACTGCGGAAACTCTGTAACCCATAAGAAACGATATTCATTTTTATCAAGAAGACCTTTCTGCTCGGCAAGTTCAAGACGAAGCGCGCCAAGAACATTCCATACAATCTTGTTGCGGTCAGCTGCAAATAAAAGCAAATCGCCCGGCTTACCTTCCATAGCTTCAATAATTGCCTTGGTCTCTTCTTCTGTCATAAACTTAGAGAATGAAGATTTTACTGTACCATCTTCATTGATTGACATATACGCAAGGCCCTTGGCACCGTAACCCTTGGCAAAATCAACAAGCGCATCAATCTTTTTACGCGGCATGTCGCCCATTCCTTCAGCATTGATACCACGTACGGAACCACCGTTTTCAATAGCACCGGTAAATACGCCAAATCCACAGTTTCTGACTACATCTGTTATATCTTTAAGTTCCATTCCAAATCTTAAGTCAGGCTTGTCCGAACCGAAACGATCCATAGCCTCCTGCCATGTCATTCTCTGAATCGGAAGCTTAACTTCAACGCCTAAAATTTCCTTGAATAAGTATGCCAGAAGTCTTTCGTTTACATCGATTACGTCATCAACATCAACAAATGACAGCTCCATATCTATCTGTGTAAATTCAGGCTGACGGTCTGCTCTTAAATCCTCATCCCTGAAGCATCTTGCAATCTGCATGTAGCGGTCATAGCCCGCGCACATAAGCATCTGCTTGAATAACTGTGGTGACTGTGGAAGTGCATAAAACTTGCCGGGATGAACACGGCTTGGTACAAGATAATCTCTTGCGCCTTCCGGCGTACTCTTTGTAAGCATAGGTGTTTCGATTTCAAGGAAGCCCTCATTTGCAAGAAATGCTCTTGTAAGTGTTGCCACACGGCTTCTCATGATTATATTTGACTGAATGTCAGGACGTCTTAAATCAAGGCATCTGTACTTAAGGCGCAGTTCCTCCTTAGTATTAATATTCTCCTCGATTGGGAACGGAGGTGTCAGTGATTCGGACAGAATACGAAGGTTCTCGGCAACAATTTCAATCTCACCTGTAGCAAGGTTTTCATTTACTGCACCGCTTCTTGCCTCTACGCTTCCTGTGACTGCAATTACAAATTCGCTTCTTAATCTTCCTGCCTTTTCAAAGCCTTCTGCTCCAATTTTATCCTCTTCAAAAATAATCTGAAGAATTCCCGAGCGGTCACGCAGGTCAACAAAGACGATACCACCCTTATTACGGTTTTTTGAGACCCAGCCCATCACCGTTACTTTTTTTCCAATGTCTGCCTTAGAAAGTTCTGCACATCTGCAGGTTCTTTTAAGTCCTTTCATTGATTCAGCCATTTTCTTTTCCTCCTGGTTAACAAATATTAAATAAATTTTCAATATCATCAAAAACAAGTTTACTGCTTTCAATCATATCAATAGTATCTTTTTCATGAATAACACGTTGAAATGTTATAAATACTTCCATGTCAAAATTCTTGACTTCATCAATCATTATCTCCATCGCCATCTCGTAAGAAAATGCTTTCCTATACGGTCTGTCAGAGATAAGTGCCGCAAATGTATCCGCTACTTTAAGTACTCTCGCACCGATTGGGATATCAGCACCCTTAAGATTGTCCGGATATCCTGACCCGTCGAAGCACTCGTGATGATGAAGCACCGTATCAAGTGTACGCTCCGAAAAATCATAGTTTTTCAAAATGTCGTAGCTTATTTTGGAATGCATACGCATGTATTTCATTTCCTCAACGGCAAGTGAGCCCTCATTACGTCCGTAAAGGTACGGCGAAAGCTTAAGTTTTCCTATATCATGCACCAGCCCTGCCACTGCCACATCATGGCATATATCCTCATCAAGCTTCATCTCCCTGGCAATAAGATATGTCAGGTTGGCAACCATGATTCCATGGTTAATGCCGCTTTTTAAATCGCTTATTATTGTATCATCAAATTCTACCATCAAAAGCCTCCGAAACTGATTTACAGATTATTTTCATTAAAAAAGTTTCTCTTTCTTTCAATCATCTCATCAATTCGCTCGATGTAATTGCGGACGTCTTTCACATTCTCAATTCTTTCAATGCGGTTTTCGTCAGGAAATACAAACTTGCTTGAACCGCCTGCACCCATGGCAATTATAGTCTGTTTCTCCTCCATAATCAATATGTTATACAGGCCTTCCGTCGATTTTTTTGCATATCCGACATTTTCAAAATTACCTGCCATATTCTTCTGTCTGTACAGATAATACGGGTTCAGGTTCATATTTCTTGCATAATCTGCGGTCATTTCAATGATTTCATCAGTATTTGTGATTGCCTCACTGTATTTGTCCTTCCACAGATTAAGTGCAGCCGCACGCTTTATCGCAAGAGAATGTACGGTAAGATTATCAGGAGACAGCTTTGTAATTTCCTCCATGGTATATCTTACATCATCAATTGTCTCGCCGGGAAGTCCCACAATAAGGTCCATATTAATATTATCAAATCCAAGGTCTCTTGCCATGTAAAATGCGTCTTTTACCTGTTCTACGGTATGACGTCTTCCAATCAGGTCAAGTGTCTTCTGGTTCATCGTCTGTGGATTTATCGATATTCTTGAAACATTATGCTTTTTAAGGACTTCAAGCTTCTCCTTCGTCACGCTGTCCGGGCGTCCTGCCTCAACAGTAAGCTCCCTGATGCCGGATAGGTCAAATTTATCCTCTAAAGCCGTCAGTATCTTATCCAACTGATATGCTTCGAGCGTGGTTGGAGTTCCGCCGCCAAAATATACCGTATCCGGCATTTTTTTGCCAAACGTCTTTGACGTAAAATCCATTTCTTTAAGCAGCGCATCAACATACTCATCCGTTCTCTTTTTCCACAAGCCTATCGGGTACGATGTAAATGAGCAGTAAAGACACGTCGTCGGGCAGAACGGAATTCCTATATAAATACTGTAACCATTCTTATAATCAATTTTCTCAAGAAGCTCTTTTTCGCGTCTTGCCACGTCAAGTGACAAATCAATTTTCCTGTCACTTACAAAATATTTATCGGCAAGAAAATGTCTTATTTCTTCATCACTCCTGCCCTCTTCAAGCTTGCCGACAACAATCTTGGTTGGTCTCACACCCGTAAGGCTTCCCCACGGAAGATTTTTACCGGTATTGTCTCTTAAAGCCTTATATAATGCAGTCTTTACCGCATCATACATGGATTTTTTTGAAGAGTCCGGCGCATCAGCTTCAGTTATTTTTCCGTCAATTAAAACGCTTATCCTGCAATCTGACACGCATATGCTGATTCTTTTTTCGACATGCTCACCGCCTGATTCTGTTGACACCTCAGTAAAGGGATGAAATGCCTTAATGAGAACTTTTGCCTCATCATAATAGGTCATATCATTAATATCTAATAAAATCATTTTAAGATTTCCTCAAGCTTTCCCATAATAATCCGCATTGTTTCTGCCACAATCACAGATATAATAAATCCAACTGCCACAAAAATAATATAGGATACCGGATATGCTATTTTAAGCGTTTCAACCATGTATACAACCATACCGCGAAGCATTGCAATCACAATCCAGTGAACAAGGTAAAAATAATAGGAAATATCTCCCATAAATACCATGAATTTTGACGCAAGCATTTTAAATGCATCCGGTTTACATATTATCAGTGCACAAATCACCATGCATCCAACCGAAGATATTGGAAAAACAATATCCTCGCTGAGTCTTGGAATTGTATAATTCCTGCCAAGCGCCATCAGACATATTGCTCCGGCAATACATAAATACACCAGCGCATTATTCCATTTCTTCACGCCATCAAACCATCCCAGCTTAATTGCATGATGCAGAACTCCTCCCAGTATAAATGCCGGAACCCAGTGAAATAATGATATTCCGACATGGCTGTTTAAAACATCGCACAGAAGAATTATAAACAGATAATAGCTTATGGTACATGATTTCTTTTTAAATATCGGCACACAATATAAAGGCAGATAAAAAAACGGCAACAAAAATACCATTCTCATCTCAATTATCATGGTCCAGACAGGCGGATTAAGATTACCTGCATTCGTCTGCTTTATCACCATAAAACATTGTATGATAAAATCCCTTATTGAAAATGACTGGCTCCATGAATGAGCTAAAGTTACACCAAAATAAGGGTCAAATCTTTCACTGTAACCAACAAGCACCATGCCGCATAATCCAAGCAAAAGACTGAAAATATATGGCGGATAAAGTCTTAATACCTTTCTCAATATGCTTTTACCTGTTTTTTCCCATGAAAACGGAATCCTGTAGGCAAAATAGCCCGACAGAAAAAAGAACATCATTACTGCCGCACTTCCGCTAAAAAATACACCAAGCGGCGTATGCTCCAATACTTTAACGGCGTTGACATATATAATAACATGTGAAATGAAAACAACTATGGCGGTCAGACCTCTTACCCCTTGTATCTCCTGATTCTTCATCCTAACTCCTATTTAAAATATCCCGCACAACAGTTATGTTCCTTTTCATAACCTATTGTAGTTTCCTCCCCATGTCCGGGATAGACTTTTGTTTCTTTCGGAAGGACAAACAGCTTTTCGCCGATTGACTTTAAAAGCATTGCAGTACTGCCTGTCGGAAAATCACTTCTTCCAACAGACTGACAAAAAAGCGTGTCCCCGCTTATCAGTATTTTTTCGTCTTCAAAATAATAACAGCAGCTTCCCTTTGTATGACCCGGCGTATGGATTACCTTAAAATCCATTCCGGCAAGGTTAACCATCTGTCCGTCGGAAAATGTTTCGTCAGCATACACCCTTAACGGTCCCATAAACGACGATGACAGATTGTAATCAGGTTCATGAGCCACGTCAGCTTCGTCCTCATACATATACAGCTTAATGTGAAAATGTCTGCACACCTCATCTGCCGCACCGATATGGTCAAAATGGCCATGTGTCAGAAGCACTGCTTTAGGGATATACTTATTCTGCCCGATATATTCAATTATGGTCTGTGCCTGGTCAGCAGGGTCAATCACAAGTGTTTCCATCGTGTCTGTGTTGCAGACAAAATAACAGTTGGTTCCCATCATGCCTAAGGCTTTGTAATCTACACGAATCTTTCCCATATTAACCTCTGGTTCTCTCAATATCAATTATACCTTCCACATTACGAATCTTATCTATAAGCATCTTAAGTTCATCCGTAGAACGCACATCAAAAGAAATAAGTATCGTAGCCTTGCCCTGCTTATTGATACGGCAGTTCATACTGGTAACACTTATGTTTCTTTCGGTAAGAATCTTTGTAATGTCAACGATAATACCTACTCTGTTGGTTGCATAAATATTTATTTCCACAGAGTATTTCTCATCATTTATTATGCTTGAAGCCTGCCATTCGGCATCAATAAGTCTGCTTCTTTCTATTTCAGGAAGGTTAATTACATTGACGCAGTCCGTACGATGTATTGAGATACCTCTTCCCCTTGTAACAAAACCTACGATTTCATCACCCGGCACAGGGCTGCAGCAACGTGAAAATCGAACTGCAACATCATCAATTCCCTTAACAATAATTCCACTCTTTGGCTTCTTTACTGCCGAATGAATTGATTTATCCACAACACCTGATGAGTCTATGCTGTCAAGAATTTCCTGGTCAGTAATCTCCTTCTTTTTCTTCTTCTCATACTCTTCGAGCAGCTTACCTACGACTTGGCCTTCCTTTAAACCGCCATGACCCACAGCCGCAAGAAGTGAATCCCAGTCCTTGAAGCCGTACTTTGTTATAGCCTTTTCAATAAATTCCGGCTTTGTTATATCTGATACATTGATATTCTTACCCTTACAGTAAGTTGTTATAAGTTCACGGCCCTTAACAATGTTGTCTTCCTTTAATTCCTGCTTAAACCACTGATTAATCTTATTACGCGCCTGTGCACTCTTGACAATGGACAGCCAGTCACGGCTTGGTCCCTTGGAATTTTGTGAAGTAATGATTTCAACACGGTCACCATTTTTTAGCACATAATCAATATTTACAAGCTTTCCGTTGACTCTTGCGCCAACCATCTTATTACCGACCGCGCTGTGAATGCTGTACGCAAAATCGATGGTGTTAGAGCCGGCAGGAAGGTTCTTTACATCTCCTGACGGAGTAAAACAGTAAACGGCATCCGAAAACAGGTCAAGGTCGCTCTTGATTGATGAAAGGAATTCCTTATTATCCGACATATCCTTCTGCCATTCAAGTATCTGGCGCAGCCATGCCATCTTTGCCTGCTCGTTGCTGTCACCCTTGCCGCCTTCCTTATATTTCCAGTGTGCGGCAATACCATACTCGGCGATTCGATGCATTTCATGTGTACGAATCTGTATTTCAAACGGCTGACCCGTTGATGATATAAGCGTTGTATGAAGTGACTGGTACATATTCTGCTTCGGCATTGCAATGTAATCCTTGAAACGTCCCGGAATAGGCTTATACATTTCGTGAATTACGCCAAGTGCCGCATAACAGTCTTTAACAGTTTCAACCCTGATTCTGACGGCAAAAATATCGTATATCTGGTCAAGAGTCTTATCCTGGTTGACCATTTTACGGTAAATACTGAAGAAATGCTTAACTCTTCCGTCAATTTCAGCTTCTATTCCTGCATTGTCAATATGCATCTTGACTTCTTTAATTATTCCGTTTATAAATATTTCTCTTTCCTTCTGGCTTAAGCTTATTTTCTCCGCCAGATCATTGTACACATCAGGCATGAGATATTTCATGGAAAGGTCATCTAATTCTACTTTTATTTTGGAAATACCGAGACGGCTGGCGATTGGTGCGTAAATCTCCAGTGTTTCTTTGGATTTTTCCTTCTGTTTTTCAGGCTTCTGATACTGCATTGTACGCATGTTATGAAGTCTGTCGGCAAGCTTAACAAGGACAACTCTTATATCCTTTGCCATGGCAAGGAACATTTTACGAAGATTCTCTGCCTGAAGTTCAACCTTATCGGCAGAATAATTGAGCTGTGTCAGCTTTGTAACACCGTCAACTAAAAGTGCAATTTCCTCACCAAATTCTCTTTCGATATCTTCTGTTGTCATTACGGTATCTTCTACAACATCGTGTAAAAGACCGGCAATAATTGTTTCCTTATCAAGTTCCAGATCTGCCAGAATAATCGCAACGCAAATCGGATGAATAATATATGGCTCTCCGGATTTACGGAACTGGCCTTCATGCGCCTTTGTCGCTATCTCATATGCTTTTTCCACCATGGAAAGATCTGTGTTTGGGCGATATTTTTTAATTCTGCGAATCAGTTCTTCATGAAGTTCCTCAGGACTCGTAAAATCTGCCGGAGCTATTACCGGACTCTCCACCTCGTCAAGATTTCTATTTTGCGATTTCTCTTCTGACATTGCCGCACCTGCTTTCTGTACACGTAAATTCTTTTTGTCATAAACACTAAAAAAGGACTAATAACCCACATTAGTCCTTTTATTATAGAATTATTACGAAAAAAATGCAACTAGTTTGCTGTCGTAATTGGATATGACTTTATTCCCTCACCGTTAACAATATAAATATAATCACCTATATAAACGCTCCTTGTATCAAGATATAGCTGATAATCTGAAATATCGCACCGCAGTATTTCATCAAATCCATTTTCTGTGTATGTGAAAACACGGTAGCTGTATCTGCCATTTTCATCTTCTGTTGCAAATCCAAAAATATTTTTTTCAGGGTCAATCATTACCAGCTTATACTGATACCATGCAGCTGTATAAAATGCATCGGATATAATTGTTTTATCCTTTTCCAGCACATTTTCCGGATTGCTTATGTCAAACATTGAAAGCTTTACCCTGTCGCGCGTTGCCCTCTTTGCATTTTCAACCGTTTCACAGCCGATTCCCAGCATTAAGCCATTGCCATACGGATGAAGATATTCAGAAAAGCCTGGAATCTTTAACTCACCGAGTATCCTTGGATTGTAAGGGTCAGTAAGATCAACCGTAAACAGCGGGTCTGTCTCCCTGTACGTTACAAAATATGCAACATCTCCCATATACCTTGCTGAATAAATACGTTCATTTCTTGCAAGTCCCTCGATGCTTCCAACGATGTTAAGCTCTGAATCCAGTACAAATACATTATTGCTCATTTCATCCTTATACGAGGTTGTCATAATCCTTAAATATCCTTTATATTCATTTACTGCAAAAGTATCCCTTACCTGTCCGGGAACTGTTGCGCTTATTACCTTGCCAATATTTCCATCTTCAAGATAATCAATTTTTCTGATATCAGTCACCTTACCCCCGTTATAACCGGTTTTGTACAGATACATATTTTCCGTGCCCATATAAAATGTTCCGTCAAAACCGAACACTGCCGCCTGGTCTATCTTCTTCATATTCCTGATATCTACACTGGAAATAACAATATATTTTAAATTGTCAGGCTCCTCCGGAATATAAATACACTCTGCCGGAATAAGCTCATCATTTATCTTCGGAATATAGGTGTCCGGTTCCTCCTTCTTTATTGCCTTAAAAGTACTTTCTCGTCTTGTGACAATAAATACGGTATCATCAATCTTTCTCGTCTCAATCGTCTCACCCTCCTGCATATAATTTGCAATGTATTCAGGTTTCTCACGATTGGAAATATCATACTTTACAAGTGTTACATTATACTTATTATCACGATAACTGCTGCCAATACCAAGGAGCGTGTCCCCGTCAACATATATTTCATCAAGCTTTCCCAAACCGTCAATATACAGGCTGCATACCACTTCGGTTTTCCCTGAATCGGCACTGTATATCGTAACCGTATGCCTGCTTGTGTTGGCATAATAAATGTATTTTCCATCCGTTTTAATAATATCTGCCTCATCGATTCCAACTGTCTGAACGTTAGTGGAAGAATATGTTTCTGTTGATGTTGCTGCTGCCGTTTCCATTTCCTCGTAAACAACATCGTTCGAATTTGAAAATTCTTTCTTTATGGCATCAAATATGATTTCATCCGTCTGATAATCCTTTTCAAAACGATTTATGGTATCCTCAATCTTTTCATAAACTTCATAATAAGTATCAGCATTTCCTGTCTGAGCCATTGTATACGATTCTGCGCTGTTTTCCTGCAAATCAGTGGCAGTTATTCCTAAAGCTGCCGCATCTGAACTTTTTTGTATTTGTCCCATGTCGAAAAATGCATAAAAGGCAATAACCAGTGCTGCAGCCGCCGATACAATACCTGCTGTAATTCTGACTGTCCTTCTTTTCACAAACGGTTTAACCAAAGAAATGTTTTTGTTTCTGATACTGTCCATTATATTTTCAGGTTCCAAAGACTCGGGTACAGTGCTCTCGTCCGTCATTTTCCGCAGTTTTTCGATTAATTTATTTTCATCCATTGCCATTCCCCATCTCCTTATTAATTGCCAATTTCCTTTGCCATCTTATCAAGTGCACGCTTTCTTATGCTTCTTACGGTATTGGCGTTCATTTTGAGGATTTCACCGATTTCCCTGCTGTCGTATCCGCCAAAGACCGATAAGCCTACGACCTGCCGTTCCCTCTTTGGCAGCGACGCAAACAGCTGTTTTACCTGAAGGTTTAGTGCCAGATCCATATGTACGGCAACTTCCTCCCCTGCAGCCTCTTCCATTATCACATAATAATCACGCATTCTTTTTTTGCATTTATTGGAAAGTATTCGAAACAGCCACGTTCCGAAACTTTCCGGATTTCTCAGCTTTCCTATACCGGCATAGGCTTCTGCCATTGTTTCGCACACTGCATCCTCTGCGTCCTGTACTGTACGAAGCGTGTATACAGCATACTTATAAAGCTTCATATAGTACTGCTCATAGAGTTTTACAAATGCCCCTTCATCTCCACCAATGGCCAGACTCACCAAATTCCTCTCATCCATACTGTTTCTCCAATCGATTGTATCATGCAGGTAGTTACTTCTTAATAATAGCAAAAAATCCATTTTTCTTCCACCTACATACTATAAGTGTCAGAAAAATGGATTGGTGTTGCATGGATTAAAAATTTTTATTTTCCTTCATATGTGATTACTGATTCAACGTCATAACCTGCAAGCTTCTTTCTTCCCTCAAGTCCTGCAAGTTCCATAAGAAATACTACTTTCAAAACCTTGCCGCCAAGCTGTTCAACAAGCTTTATACTTGCCTCAACGGTTCCGCCTGTCGCTATAAGGTCATCAATGATAACAACTCTGTCACCCGGCTTGATTGCATCCTTGTGCATTTCAATTGTTGCACTGCCATACTCAAGGTCATAAGATATTTCAACGGTTTCACAAGGGAGCTTGCCCTTCTTACGTACCGGAATAAACGGCTTGTGAAGATTATAAGCAATCGGCATTCCAAAAATAAAGCCTCTTGATTCCAGACCTACAACCGCATCAAATTCAAGTCCTTCAAGCTTCTTCTGCATCTCGTTGATTGCCATATTAAGTCCGTCTGCGTCCTGCAGAACACTTGTTACATCCCTGAAAATAATTCCTTTCTCCGGAAAATCAGGAATACTTCTTACATAATCTTCCATTTTCTTCATGGTAAAATCCTCTTTTCGTTTTTATTTTAAATGCTTAACCGGCTCATTTTAGTGACATCATATTTATGAGCGGGCATACAAATCTTCCATAAAATCACGTGTTTCAATTGCATTTTCCGGCTTGGTGTTCTCCAGAGAAATATGCACATAAGGCTTACGTTCCTTAATATATTTCATAAGCAGCGGATAATTAAAGCTTCCCTTGCCGGCAGGTATTGATACCAGCTCGTCACCGTTTACTTCATAATCCTTACAGTGAATTACCGCAATATCATCTCCTAATATTTCAAATGCATCCGTTATAATCTTATCCTGCTCATTTATGTTGCCGACATACAAAAGATTAACCGGATCAAAGATTATCTGCAGGTTAGGTGAATTAATCGCATCAAGCACTCTTCTGGCTCTCTCAATATTGTATACAATATGCTTATATACAGGTTCGATTGCAAATATTACACCCATCTTCTCACAGTATTCTACAATCGGTCTGAGATTTTCGATAAATAACTGCAGTGCCTCCTCCGAATGGTTAGCAGGTTCATACTTATATTCTGCATTAACTGCTCCCGTCTCCGTTCCTACAACTGCACATCCCAAAAGACTTGCAAATCTAATGTGTGCCTTGTACTTCTCAACTATCTCTGCATGCTTGACAGGATCCGGATGACAAAGATTCAGATAGCATCCCAAAACGCAAATATCAACCTTATTTTCCGTACAAAGTTCCTTAATGTACATGGCAAAACCCGGTGTCATCATACCGTTATTAACCTTAAGGTCGTATACAGCCTTTGACAGCGCAAGCTGTGTACAATGAAAACCCTTGTCATGAATATTTTTAATTAACTGATCCAACGGAGCCTTCTCCATATCGTGTGCACGAATACCTAATCTCATGTTCTACCGCCATCCTTTTCAAGTTATGAATATACTAAAATAATACTATTCTGACAACTTTATGTCAATTTTTTTTGCGCATTTCCTTAACAACAATCTGTAAAGTTCTCCGCCCGTTATATTCATTGACAGACGGATAATAAATCACGGACACGATATCCCCTGTTTTCCATTCACTTACAAATGCATCGTCAACATTAAATTTAAGTGCCTCAATCGTATGACCGCTTGCATCAGTCAGATTCATTTTTAAAACATTTCTGTTTTTTCCAATGACTGACATCCGTGAAATTGTAAGATCCCTGTCCGCAAACACAGGCTTTTCATTTCCATTTCCAAAAGGCTCAAGAATCGAAAGCTGATCAACAATATTCTCTGTTATGTAGCCGATCGGCATTGGCACATCTATCCACTCAACAGGCGTAAGGTCCTCCTTTGTAAGTCCTGCCTGCTCATTTAATTTTTTCCTGAACTCTTCAAGATTATCAGGTGGCAGTGAAACTCCTGCTGCCATAGGATGTCCCCCAAACTTCGTCATCAGGTCACTCACTTTAAGCAAATGCTCAAACATATTGTAGCCTTCAATGGAACGTCCCGAACCCTTTAATCCTTCCTCACCATTCGTTATGACAAATACAGGCTTGTAATACCTTTCTCTCAGTCTTCCCGCAATAATACCTGCAATGCTTTCATGGCATTGTGGCAGATAAACAACTAAGACATTATCATTTGAAAGCTCTGTGTTATCAACCATATCCATTGCCACTTCCGTCTGCAAAAGCGTAAGATTCTTTCGCTCATCATTAAATGCCTTAAGATCACCCGCCAGCCTGTCCGCTTCCGGTTTCGTCTCTGCCATAAGCAGCTCTATCGAGTGTTCCGCACTGTCCAGCCTTCCGCTGGCATTAAGACATGGCCCGATTATAAATCCAATATGATACGCACTTAAATTTCCCTGACTGAGTTCATTTAACTCCATAAGAGAACGAAGTCCCGGATTCTTTGTATTATTTAATAGTTTCAGACCTTCCTTGACAATAATACGGTTTTCGCCCTGAAGTATCATTACATCACCGACAGTTGCGACAGCCGCAATAGAAAGCAAATCATCCATAAAATGAGGATACTGATCTTTCGTAATTTTTAATGAGGATGCACCCTGCATTTCAAATGCTCTTTTTAGAAGACATTCAACCATCTTAAAGGCAACTGCCGCTCCGCACAACTCTTTAAAAGGATACGCACAATCTGTCTGTTTTGGGTTAATGACTGCGTCTGCTTCTGGAATTTCATATATTTTATTTCCATCATCGTCTGTTTCAAACCTTATATCATGATGGTCTGTGACAACCACCGTCATTCCCAACTGCTTTGCATATTTTATCTGCTCAATTGCAGCAATTCCGTTATCACAGGTAATAATAGTATCGACACCTGCATCATAAGCATTTTTGATAAGATTTTCATTTATACCATATCCGTCAGCCACACGATGCGGAACCACGTAATCTGCGTCAGCTCCCGCAGCCTTTAATCCTTTCATCAGGATATAAATGGACGAAACACCATCAACATCGTAATCACCGATTATTCTGATTTTTGCCTTCTTGGCAATCTTGTCTAAAATAATACTAACAGCCTTATCCATGTCTTTCATAAGAAATCCATCGAAAAGGTCAGCTCTGCTTCCTTTAAGATATACTTTTATTTCCTCATCCGTCACGACATCTCTGTTTCTTATAATCCTGGCAATAACGGGATCTATATTGTACTTTTCGCCTATTCCGCCAAAATCCGCCTTTTTGGCATAAACCTTCCAAACTGATTCCATTTTATGACTCCTACCGTCTTTTAATTTAATGAAATATGTGCTACTATTGTTTAGCACTTTTATTTTATATTAATTTATATTGTTTTACAATTTTATTTTACAGGAGCTTTCAATGAATACAAATAATATTATTCTTATCGGAATGCCGGGTGCCGGCAAAAGCACCATAGGCGTCATACTCGCCAAAATACTCGGTTATAAATTTATCGACTCTGACCTTCTCATTCAGGAACAGACCGGCAAATTATTAAAGGATATTATTTCAGAATCGGGTCATGACGGTTTTCTTGAAGTAGAAGGCAGAATAAATGCCTCAATTAATACACACCATTGTGTAATTGCCACCGGCGGAAGCGTCGTATATGAGCCTGCCGCAATGGAGCATCTCAAATCAATCGGTACGGTCATTTACCTTAATGTACCATTTGATGCACTTAACAGGCGCTTATCAAACCTTACTGCGCGAGGCGTGGTTTTAAATCCTGACCAGACCCTTCTTGACCTTTACAATGAACGCACTCTTTTATACCAAAAATATGCAGACATAACAATTAACGAGGAAAATCTGGGAACCGAAGAAACACTGAAATTAATACTGGAATATTTAGAAAATTAAATTGGGATTCATTTTTTGTGAGGACAAATTTATGAAAATGAAAAAGAATATTATCAGTTTAATCTGGTGGATATATATTATATTTCTTTTGTGTGTCGTAGTATTCAAATTTCGTGGCTCATTCACGGAGTTAGGCCAAAAAATTGTTAGTACACCATTTGGAACGAATTATAATATTGTTCCGTTTAGAAGTATAGGAGTGCAGATTTCACATTTTTCCGAGGGATGGGCGAGATTTAATATTTTAGGTAATATAATTCCGTTTTTACCGTTTGGTTTTCTCTTACCAATTGTTTATCCGAAGATTTGTACTTTCAGGAAGGTTTTTATAAGCGGTATTTTATGGATTTTATTCATAGAAATCACACAGTTTTTTACCCGTCTTGGAAGCTTTGATGTAGATGATGTTCTGCTTAACATGATTGGAATAATTTGTGGCTATGTGTTTCTTGTATTTGTGAAAAAGAGTAGAGAAATTGCGATGCAATCTCCAATCAAAAAAGCACACTGACTTTTGTGTCAGCATGCTTTTTTTTAATAAAATTAGTAATTTACAAATAATTTGGCAATTGGTGAATCTGACGGTAAAATAATTGTCTTATTTTCTCCGTCAAATGAAGTCTCAAGTGCCTGAAGTGACCTGATGAATGAGTAGAAATCCCTTCTCGAATCATCACCATAGGCATTGGCAAGAATCTTCATATACTCTGCTTCGCCTTCTGCTTCAATTTCTGCTGCTTTTGCATTGGCATCGGAAATGCTGATTGCGACATCCTTGTCTGTAGTATTCCTTATAACCTGTGCATCAGCTTCACCTTCTGCAGTGTAGGTTGCCGCAATCTGCGAACGTTCTGAAATCATACGCTCGTAAACCGCATCCTTGTTATCTGCAGGAAGGTCAAGTCTCTTGGTTTCAATTGACATAAGTTCAATACCATACTGTTCCATGCTGTTTCCAACATTGCTTAAAATCTTCTCGTCAAGTCCGCCTTTTCTCGAACTGATAATATCGTTCTGGTTCATACTGCTTATAACATTCTTGATTGAGTTGTAAACAACGGCATCTATTCTTCCTTCCGCCGCTGCAATCGAAGAATTAAGCGTCTGCGCAAACTTTAACGGATCCGAAATTCTCCAGAGTACATAACTGTCTGCAATCATTGTCTTCTTGTCCATCGTAATGACATCAGACTGTGCAAGGTCATAGATAAGCATTTCCTTTGGCAATGTATCTACAGACTGGATAAACGGAATCTTAAAACTTAAACCGGCCTCATCTTTTATTTCACTCACCTTACCGAACTGTCTTATTAATTTATACTCATCTTCATGAGTTACAACTACAGAAGATAAGCCTAATATCAAAACTAAAACTATTGCGATAATTCCAATACTCTTTTTCATGTTATCTTCCTCCCTACTTAGTTGTTGTAAATGGCTCTAACGGCAGCATTGTTGATAATCCTGTTGAGTCATCCGTTACAATGACCTTGGTACCCGGAAGTACCTTTTCCATTGTCTCGTAATACATACGAAGCTTGGTAACTTCAGGATTCTTGATATACTCTTCATACATCGCATTAAATAATGCCACTTCAGCGTTAGCTTCATTTATACGCTTAGCCTTTGTTGCTTCAGCATCTTTTAATATCTGGTCAACCTTGGCCTCTGCTTCAGGAAGCTTCTCATTAGCATATTTATTTGCATTGTTGATTGTTGTTTCCTTGCCCTGCTTTGCTGTTTCTACTGCCTTGAAGGCTTCCATTACGGCTGTCGTAGGCGGTTCTGAATCCTGAATCGTAATATTAACAAGTGTTACACCGATATCATTCTTTTCAAGTTCATCAGTCATTTCCTGCTTGATAACAGCCTGGATTTCAGTTTTACCGGTTGTCAGAACACTATCGACATCATACTGGCCGATTACACGTCTGATACAGCTCTGTGCGATATTCTTTAAAATCTCTACCGGCTGCTTTGAAGCATATACCGCTTTAATCGGGTCAGAAAAACGATATTCAACATAGAAATCAACATTTACAAAATTGTAATCGGATGTAATCATAAGTGATTCTTCATCCACTGAATTTCCATTTTGGTCGTAACCGATTCTGATACCCTGGATTGTTGTATTGACCTTTTCAACATCCTGAATAAACGGTATCTTGAAATGAAGTCCTGACTGTGTAACTGACTGAGCCACACCAAATGTTGTCAGAACTGCCTGTTCCTGCTCGTTTATTGTGTAAAACGAGTCAAGTGCAAGAATAATTGCAACAACCGCAATAACAATCCATTTTACGGATGAGCCGACACTGCCGACTTTTCTTGCCCTTCCATTAACTACTTTGTTGTCTTCCATTCTTTTTCCTCCTTGCGTGTCTAAAGATAAATTCATCCTGCCATGACATTACTTACGCCCTTCTCATAAGTTTTTCCGGGCCTGTTTTTAAAAGAAAAAAGAGACCCTTATCATGGCTGTCTGCCATAATAAAAGTCTCGCAATTTACATAGGCTGCGGATTAGATAAAATCTAATCGTACTGACGCATGCATAAACGTAAACGTTATACGCTTGCTACTCCCTTTTATTAATGTAATGTCATGTTACCATACGTGCAAGATATTGTCAAGTATTTAACAGAAATTTAATAATTTAATAGGATTCGGGTGCCAAAAGTCAGATAATAAATTTGCTCCGACAGATGGCACAAAATTTATTTCTTCGTTCCGATGTGCTAAACACTGCGATGAACCTCAGTTGAGTTTCATCTCCGTAGCACATAAGTCACTCATCCAATAAATTTTGTGCCATCTGCCGGATATACTTTATTTTTCGACTTTTGGCACCCGAATCCTAAAAATTATAATTTCTTACCACACTTTGGACAGAAAACTGCATCGCCGACAATCTCTGCACCACACTCCGCACATTTGTCAAGGCCTTTGATTTCCCTTATCTGACTCTTTAATGTGTCAATTCCTGCCTTTGCAGCAAAAACTGCAGCAATGTCCTCTGCATAAGGGTCGTTCTCGTCATTCTTATGAGCCTCAAAATACTTCTCGCCTATTGTCTGATAAATAAGCTTCTCCTTTTCCTCCTCAGCGCGAATCTTATTCTTTAATGAAATAATATTGGCTGTGTCCTTGGCCTTCTGTGAAACCTCATTCCCCATTTCAGTGAGTTTGTCACTTATTTGTGTCAAAAAATCCTTTTCCATACTTATACCTCCGTCATAAATGTATTTAAAATACATACTCTGTTCTTTTATTGTACAACTTAACATATAAAAAAACAAGTCTATACAGAATCACTTATAACAATGTCCGGCTTTTTGTCATGTTCCATTACAGGAATACTGTCAACTATCTGAAAATCATAGCATACTGCTATTGTATGACACTTCGGGTACTTTTCAAGATATCTGTCATAATACCCTCCGCCGTAGCCTATCCTGTCATTTTCTTTTGAAAAGACAGCACCCGGCATAACCACAAGTGTATCATCACCACCTTCAAGTATATCCGAGGAATCAGGTTCTTTTATATCATATTTTCCTGTTACAAGTTTTGTATTTTCATCATACAGGTAAAAATCCATCAAATCACCGCAAACCTTTGGGAGCCAGATTTTTTTGCCCTGAGCTCTTGCAGTATCAAAAAGCATTGTCACATCGACTTCGTTACGGATAGGCATGTATAGACATACATTTTTACATGAAGCCCACAACCGGCTGCCTGCAAGCCTTTCGCATATTATACTTGAACGTTTTGTTACTTCCTCTTGCGATAATTGGTTTCTTATCGACAATATCTGTTTTCTGAGCTGTTTTTTATCCATATTACATCTGCTTTCTGACAACTGCATACTCATCATACAGCTGAAAATAATGGCAGTTATCATTGCTTCCTGTAAGGAATCTCATCATGTCATCCTCATCAAGATTCATATCACAGTAATAACATTCCTCATCTTCATCATATGCATAATGTCCGCATAAATCACAATTGGTCTTACCAGCCATATTAATCTCCTTTTTATTCTTCCGGTTCAGGACGGTTGCTTACTTCAATGAACTTATTTAATGTCTCCGTCGCCTTACCTGAATCAATTATTTTTGCAGCAAGCTCAATACCTTCTTTTAATGAATCTGCCTTGCCGCCAATATATAATGATGCGCCTGCATTCATAAGCACAGCATCTCTCTTTGGTCCCTTTGCACCATTTAAAATGTCTTTCGTAATCTGAGCATTTTCCTGCGGTGTTCCGCCAACAAGCTCATCCTTGGTGCAGCGTGTCAAACCAAAATCCTCCGGAGCGATTGTATATGATTTAAACCAGCCATCCTTAAATTCGCATACTGTAGTTGGTGAACTCATTGATATTTCATCAAGTTTATCCTGTCCGTAAACGACCATACCTCTCTTAACACCAAGACTGATAAGAACCTGTGCAAGAGGCTCTACAAGATATTCATCATAAACGCCAAGGAGCTGCATTTTCGGGCTTCCGGGATTAGTTAGAGGTCCGAGAATATTAAATACTGTTCTAAAACCTAATTCTTTGCGGATAGGTCCTACATACTTCATTGATGAATGATATTTCTGGGCGAAGAAGAAGCACATACCCACTTCATTTAACAATTCTATGCAGCGTTTCGGACTCTGGTTAATATTAACGCCCAATGCTTCCAAACAGTCTGCCGTACCACACTTTGAAGATGCCGCACGGTTACCATGCTTGGCTACCTTCATTCCTCCTGCGGCTGCCACGAGTGCTGATGTTGTTGAAATGTTAAAGCTTTGTGCATTGTCTCCACCGGTACCTACAATTTCAAATATTTCCATATCAGTTTCAACTTTGGTCGCATGATCTCTCATTGCGGCTGCGCAGCCTGCAATTTCATCGGTCGTTTCAGCCTTAGTGCTCTTAGTTGAAAGAGCTGCAAGAAATGCCGCATTCTGAGTAGGTGTTGTCTCACCGCTCATAATTTCGTTCATTACCGCATAAGCCTCATCATATGTGAGGTCACCCTTGTTTACAATTTTTACAATAGCTTCTTTAATCATTTTACCGTCTCCTATTCTATATTTTTGTCGTTTGTTTTCTGTCAGGATTGCGTTCCTCGCGGAGCGTTTTTGTATAATAGTGAATTTCAACGAAATTTCCTATTATATAAAAAAGCCCCTGACAGAAAAATACTTTCTGTCAAGGGCGAATAAATCTTATCCGCGGTGCCACCTTGATTCATGATTATCATAATCATGCTCTCGACAGGATACCAACATATCCCAGACAATTCACGTATGCCTACACGTTGCAGAATACTCTGTGACAACACATTTCACTGCACCCTCCGCGGCCCATTTGATAATCTGTGTTTCACCTGACTCTCAGCAATCGCAGGCTCTCTGTAAAAGCATAATTACCTTTATCCCCGCATCAACGGTTTAAACTTTTAAATTCGAGTATAATTTAACACCCAATGAAGATTTTGTCAATATTTTTTCATGCACCACTCACATTCACTTCCATGTGCGGCAAGTATTCCTACTGCCTGAAGATATGAGTAAATGATGGTTGAACCCACAAATGTCATTCCGCGTTTTTTCAGATCCTTTGATATCTCATCCGACAGCACGGACGTAGTTCTTTCCGTGTATGCCTCCCTGATGGTCTTTCCGCCGGTAAAGCCCCATATATACGCATCAAAGCTTCCAAATTCCTTTTGAATCTGCTTAAAAATTATACTGTTTTTAATGCTGGCTTTAATTTTTAATTTATTCCTGATTATTTTGGGATTGGAAAGCAGCTCCTGATATTTTGTTTCATCATAAGCCGCTACTTTGTCAACATCAAAACCATCATACGCTTTCCTGAAAAATTCACGTTTATTTAGCACGCATTCCCATGACAGGCCCGCCTGAAATGATTCCAGTATGAAAAGCTCATACAATTCATGTTCATCATGTGTCGGAACCGACCATTCTTCGTCATGGTACTTAATATATACAGGATTTTTAAGATTAACCCATTTACATCTGTTCATAGACTGTTATTCCATATCCATAACTTCCTGATAGAACATGTCATAATCCGTTCTGTTGTCTTTGATAAATTTAATCGCAGAAGACGGATGACTGTTAAATACTCCTGTAAGAAGGTATGGTACATCAAAGCCCCACTTGTCAGGGCCCTGCTTTAACGGATTCATATATTTTTCTACAAATTTCATGACAGGTACAATGTTGTATTTAGGATTACGAAGGAATGAAATCAGTGATTCCATATAACAGTTACCTGCTCCACGTCCCATACCGCTCATTGTTGCATCCAGAAAGCTTGCACCGTTGGCTGCCGCTTCAATTGTATTGGCAAACGCGAGCTGCTGGTTGTTGTGCGCATGAATACCTATCTTTTTGCCTGTTCTGGCTGCTGCCGCCATATATGTTGCAGTAAGTCTTCTTACCTGTTCAGGGTAAAATGCGCCAAAACTGTCAACAAGATAAATTGCGTCTACATCACTTGCAGCAAGAAGCTCCAGACCATTTAAAAGGTCCTCATCCTTAACCTTTGATACCGCCATAAGGTTAACGGTTACCTCATAACCCTTTTCCTTGGCATCTGTAATCATCTCGATTGCAGCCGGAATCTGGTGAATGTAGCATGCAATACGAATCATGTCAATAACACTGTCTTCCTTCTTTAAAATATCTCTCTTAAAGTCAGTTCTTCCGACATCTGCCATAACACAGATTTTAAGTGGTGAATCATTATCACCAACGATTGCCCTGATATCTTCTTCATTACTAAACTTCCACTTTCCGAAATCCTTTGGATTAAAGATATCCTTGGAAGCCTTATATCCAAACTCCATATAATCAACACCGGCAGCAATATTCGTTTTATATAATTCCTTTACGAACTCTTCCGTAAATCCAAAATTGTTAACTAAACCACCATCTCTTAATGTAGCATCAACGACCTTGATATCCGGTCTGAATGACACTATTGTTCCGTAATTATTTTCCATGCCATTTATCGTCCTTTCGTTTCATGCAGCGTACCGCTACATTCTCTAGTTTAGTAAATTATACGGCATTAGTCAATAGCGGATTATTCCCCATCTTTTGTTGTAATTGAGACTATCGCTGCCACAACACCGTAAAGCACTCCGGCTACCGGCCATACTATCCATGTAAATTCCCATCTCATGGTAACAAAACTCCATCCAAGGTATATAGCTGTGACAATTCCCCAATAGATTGAAGCAACTGCACTGATTCTTTTTCCTGCACGCTTCTGGCTCGCAGTGTAATCATTTTCCTGAAGAAGCTTATCATAACTACCCATAATACTGCCTGCCCTGATTATCATGTTGACACCAACAGCAACAATAATAAGAAGAAGACTTACCATTGCCGTAATCACACAGTCGGCAAGTTCCATAATAGAAACAGTAATAAGCGGAAGTACACTCACAATACAAAGAACGACGCCAAGTGCAATAAGGCTTGTATGAGCACTCTCAAATTCTTTTTTCTTCTGTGTAACCATTCCTATAACACCATATTCCGTCTCAAACTCTTCTTCGCCAAGGAACTCATACGGCTTTGTTGCCGCATCACAAACGATAAAGCAATAAACAGCCGCTGCAACAAGACCAAGTAAAGTAATTAGGCCAATACCTGCAGCCATGTTTTCTGTTATAACAGAACCCTCCGCTTCTGTAAGACCTGCCAGAAAAATCAGCAATGCAGGTGAAATAATACACATTGAGACTGCATTTGCAATCTTTGGAACGGTATTCTTTTCTACCTTAAGGAATTCATTAGCCTCCTCCATCGACACTTTCCTTACAGGCTTATTACTTACGGCAGATGATGTAACAACGTCATCCGTTATTATTTCCTGCATATATTTATCAGCAGGCTCCATATCATCCTTTAATAAATAATCTGTTGATACACCAAATAATTCAGCCATTTTAAGAATTTTCTGAAAGTCCGGAACTGCCTGCGCACCTTCCCATTTGGAAACGGACTGTCTTGAAACAGAAAGCTGTTCTGCAAGTTCTTCCTACGACCATCCGTTTTTCTTACGTTCATTAATAATTTTGTCTGCTAAAATCATATCTAAATCCTCCCTGATAACTTTGCCGGTTTTGTTCTTCCGGTAAAGCCATCATATTCCACATACCGGTTGCATGCCATAAAGTCGGCTTTTCAATTTGTCAACCGCCGGTTGCAACCGCGTATTTACGGGCTTTATCAACTGATTTTATACCGGTGTATAACCGCATCTTGTACAAATCGTATCTGTTTCAGCCATCTTCTGTCCGCATTTTGGACATTCGCGTTCACGAAGGACAGGCGAATTTTCATCCTCGTATGTACTCTCCTCAGATAAGAAAGACTCCATCTCAGGCATTGAAAAAATTGCTCCGCAGCTTATACAGAAAGTATCATCTTCATTTATAAGCTCCTTACATTGTGGACATTCTTTCTTTTTTTTCTGAGACATTGGCTGTATCGGCTTTATTGTCTTATTCTCAACAGGTTGTGAATTAACCTTTGGTGCTTCTGTTACAGGAACTTCCTGCACCGTTTTTTTCTCCGGCAGCCCAATTTTCTGTCCACAGCATACGCAGAATTTTGAGCCTTCTTCCATAACAGCATTACAGTTGCCACACAAAACAAACCCTTCCGGTACATCCTCGTTGGCTGACTTAATCTTGTTGCCGCACTCCTGGCAGAATGTATATGTGTTCTTAACCTCTGCCCCACAATGATCGCAGATAACAATGCCCTTGATTACATTAATCTGCTTTTTGATTTCTCCAATTTTGTTCCTGCCTTCAACAATTCTGCCTACTACATCGCCATAATTGCCTTTTGCATTTTCAAATTCCTTCTCAAAATACTGTTCACCCAAAACAGTAAACTGATTTTTAATCTCCTGTTCAATACCCTCAATACTTTTTAACAATTCATCAATTTCCATAATAAAACACCCCCGTAATGTTTTTAGTCAATATACATTATATAATTTTTTATCAATTCTTTCAATCATTCATATCAAAAAGACTGAGCTGTTCAAATCCGCCATTTTCCGGAAATTCATTCAAATACCCGAATATCTCTTTAGGTTTGTACATTAAGCCCGCATTTTGACATCTTTTCACAAATATTTCCATAAGTTTTTTGCTGTTGTCACTTACAACCTCATATGAGTATCCATACTTTTCATGGTACTTTTTGGCAAGTCCCGGAAAATTCTTATTAAGAGCCTCGTAAAAATACTCTCTGTCTCCGTCTCTTAATGTCACTCCCATTCCAAAACTTAAAACACCCTTAACACCGGTCCTTATGCAATAATCCAGTATACCGTTAACATTTTCCTCTGTGTCATTAATAAAAGGCAGGATTGGCGTAAACCACACGACTGTCGGGATACCTTCATCTCTCATCCTCTCAAGCACCTTTACCCTCTGACTTGTAACGCACACATTCGGCTCAATAATGCTGCACAAATCATCATCAAACGTGGTAAGCGTCATCTGAACTACCGCTTTCGCCTTTTTATTAATGTTCTTTAAAAGGTCAATATCCCTCAAAATTCTGTCAGATTTGGTAAGGATTGAAACTCCGAATTCATACTTATCAATAATTGACAGGCACTCTCTCGTCAGTCCAAGCGTTTCCTCAATATGCAGATACGGGTCACACATGGCACCTGTTCCAATCATGCATTTTTTTCTCTTGCTCTTTAGTTTTGCCTCCAGAAGCTTTGGGGCATTCTGTTTTACCTCAATGTCTTCAAAACTGTGTGCAAATCCGTAACACTTACTGCGGCTGTCACAGTAAATGCACCCGTGACTGCAGCCACGGTATATATTCATGCCATTCCCCGAAGACAGTATTCCTTTTGCATCAACAAAATGCATTTCTTCACCCCGTATGGATTATTTAAAAATAGTCAATTGCGAAACTATTCTATAAATAAATTAACAAGGTTTTGTGAGTACAATTAAGTGGCACGTTTGCACTAATGCTCGCTCGCAGCGGTACATAAGGTGCCAAAATACGGCACCTAAATACCGGCGGCTCACAATTGCCACTTAATTTGTACCCACCAATCTTGTTTAATATTATAAATAGAATAGTTTCGCAATCGCCTAATTTATATATTTTTCAGCCCGGTTCTCACCGGTATTTCTATTCCAAAAATTATTTTAAGCAAAAATACAAATGCCAGTATCACAATGATTGGGATAAAGCACGAAATAACAATCATAATTGCAAGTGCCTCAACAAATCCGCTAAGCAGGGTGCTGACATACTCAACAGCAGAGCCGGCCATACTCTTTATCTTTTCCATCAGCCCTGTTGCCGACTCGTTTTCCTCACACACCTCTGATGCGCTTATAATCGTATTTTCAATAGATTTTTCATAGGTTTTATATATTAAATCCGATACCTTCGTGCTGCATGGAATAATACTCCAGAGTGCAATTGCAAATATAATGATTTTAGCTGCAACAGAAACCAGCATTTCCTTTTTCAGGCAAATGTATATTATCATAATCACGCATGCGAGCGGAATTAATATTCCAAATGATGCATAACCTATAACCGTCATCAGATATTTTTCCAGATACAGCGCACTTAGAACAATAAGGAAGTATTTGCTCAACTCTGCAAGTTCATTTGCGATAGGCGTGCAGCTGTCATCCGGCAGAAAAGAAATAATAGCCGATGCTGCTGACGATGAAGCTGCAAGTTTCATCACCGTGCTTATATTGCCGTCGATTCGCTCAATCGAATGTTCATAATTATCCGGGTTCGTCGAAAACACCGTGATTTTCAACATTGAAGCCAGCGCTAATGCAATCAGTGCAAGTATTACTAACAATTTCATTGATTTCGTCATACCATTTCTCCTATTTCAAAACATACTCGACCGTATATTCTGAATCACCCAATATTTCCCTGACAAAGTTTGAAATAATGGTTTTGGCATTTTCATCAGCTTTATCAAGTATCCCCATGTTAACGGCTCTGGCTTCTGCATTCTTTTTTAGAAGAAGCACAGATTTATTGTAATCCTCCATTGTCAGTTTGTCGCAGAAACCTTCTTTTTCTTTATACAGCTTAAAACTGTCGTTATCAATAACAGTGTCCTGAATCTCAGACTTGGGAATGGTTATTGTAAGCTTCTTTAAATTATCATCTTTATCTATTTCTATCTTACTGCAATCCAGCCCCACGGTAACAACTCCGTCATAACTGAAAATGAATTCTGATTTGGTTGTGATAAAACTCAGAAATGTTTTTTCCTTCGTGTATTCTTCAACCTGCGTAAAATGGTATTCCTCCGTGATAAGCACCTGCATGCTGCTAAGACTTTCTTTTAATACTGAAATTTCTGCTTCAACCGAAGTATTTTTATCTTCTTTAAATTTGTATACTTCCGTATCAATCGGTACATTATAATCAGGTTTATATTGGCTGAAATTGAATATCCAGTCACCAACAAGCCATATTATTACACCAATGCAAATGACACAGGCTGCAATGTACAGTATCTTTTTGATTTTCTCCTTATCCATACCCGTACCTTCCTTTCTTTTATCAAGCCCTGAAGTATTTACATATTTATTGTACAATGTGCGCCAAGGAATTTTTAGAATATAATTTACTCTATCTTAAATGCATTTACTGCTTCTGTAAGCTCCCTTGCTCTCTCTTCTAATTCAACAGTTGACTTATGAAGATTACCTGCCATCTCCCTCTGTTTTTTCAAAGAATCATTTACCACTGAAACAGATGCTGCTGTTTCCTGTGACACGGTAGAAATACTTTCGACAGCAGTCAATGTATCATTTCTGTGTTTTTCCATACTCTCAATATTTTTCTCCAATGAATCAATTTCCCGAATAAGTCCTTCCAGATAATTATTCATATTTCCAAATACATCAATCGTATTGTTAACAGTTTCTGCCTGCCTTGATACTATTTCTTCAGCCTGAGCTGCTACGCTGACAGTTTCATTTGCAAATTCCTTAATCTGTTGCATAACATTTTGAATATGCCTTGATGCCTCAATAGTACCGTAAGAAAGGTTGCTGACAGATTGTGCTACTACAGCAAATCCACGTCCCGCTTCACCTGCTCTTGCCGCTTCTATTGATGCGTTTAATGCGAGCAAACTTGTTTCTTCCGCAATATTATTAATAGTTGCTACAAACTTCTCAACCTCTTCAAGACTCTGCTCAAGATTTTTGATATTTACCATAACATTCCTGGTAATATTGGTTGTATCCGAAGATTTTACTGAAAGCTCATCCATTGTAGTCATACCTTCGGAAATAATATCCTTTGTATCATTTGTGATAACATTCATGTTTCTCACAGTATCTACAGCCAAAGTAATCTTGCTGGAAAGCTCATCCATTAAAGCAAGACAATTTTGAGAATCATGTGCCTGCTGATTAATACCCGTATCCATTTCATCCACTGCCGCTGCAATCTGTTCATTCGATTCAGCAAAAGATTCAGATGCATCAGCCAGACTGTTTGTCGATGCTGAAACATTTTCAGTTGTTTTCAGTACCTGTACAATAAGATTTCTGGAGTTTTTAACCATGTCTGCAATATTCTTTACCAGGACACTGAATTCATCGCCTCTGTTTTCATCAATCGTTACTGTCAGGTCTCCACCTGAAACCACCTTGAGTTTTTTACCAATTTGATTAATTGTATATGTAATACCGGCAATAATAAATATACTTACCACTACGGCAATTATGCAGGATACAATTACCGTTACAAGGGTAACCTGTCTGATTGCATTTGCACCGGTGTTAACCTTACTTACCGGAATCATCGCACAGATAGCAGAGCCGTTTTTATTGCTTCTGCTCACCATGAATAACCAATCTTCATTCTCATGTTTTACATAGTCAATTACCATTGCTGCATTTTCAGACATAGCATCCTTAAAATATGTCTGATTTACAAATGAGAAATCTCCTTCCGTAGCTACTTTATCTCCGTTTAACAAAAGTTCTCTTCCATCTGCTGTAATAAATGCAGAAAGACTTTTGTCTCCCAAATTAAGATTCTGCAAAACTCTTGCAATTGCATCGCTGCTGTAATCTACCACAATACATGCACGTTTGGTAGTCATAGGACGAATATAGGAGCATGCATAATTATTCTGAGAGTATCCCGTATAAAATTCTTTTAAAACGCTGTCAATATACTCATGCGAGCCAATCCAATTACCACTTAAACTTTCTAAGCAGCTTGCTTCCTTAGATTTCTCAAGTTCCTCATAAAAGCCGGGAACCACAACATTTTCTTCATATGCAGATATAACAGACAGATTCTTACCCGGGATAATGTACATATTATCAACAAATTCATTGCCCCTCTTCTTAATGCTTAAATCCAGTCTGGTATCATCTGCAATTTCTTTTCTTGTCCAATCATTATAAATTGCACCGGTAGCCAGTTTCATCAAATCCGTATTATAGTATAACTGTTCAGACTGCGAAACTGCTGATTCAAATCCAAAATCCAAATACTCCATAGCCATGGTCATAGCCTTAGACATTGAATCCTCATAATTTTTTGACATTCCGGATGCTGCAAGTGAATATGCAACCATTCCCACTATAATAGAACAAATAAGCGGAACTGCAAATCCTATCAATAATTTTCCTTTAATACTAATTGATATTTTACCCTTTTCATTTTGTTTCACCAATACATTTTCCTCCCCTGCGGGCTATTTAGCTCTTCGTATCATTTCAAGATATGTATTTAGACCATTGCTGTCCGCATAGCTATCCTGAATTTTAGTTGCAACTTCTATAAAGCTGCTAATATCCATATTTTCATAATTAGTGACCTTAGCACCATCTGCAATACATTTTTCTTTAGAACTATCCATCATATCGTATGTAACTGCTCTTTCCTGCAAAGTCGCTGCAAGTGCTGCAGTATTAATCCAGTTCTTCTGCTCACTTGTAAGACTATCATAAAAATCCCCATTCATTATAAACAATCTGGTAGTGTAATCATGATGTGTTTCACAAATATATTTTCCATTTTCAGTTGTATGATGTTCTTTAAGCATCAGATTGGTATAATCATTTTCTGCAGAATCAACCTCTTTATTCTTGAGGGCATCATAAAGAACACCCCAGCCAATATTTACCGGCTGTGCCCCTAACTGTGTCCAGAAAGCAGATACAACACCCGAGGTCTGTGTACGTATTGTCAAACCCTGCACATCAGATGCTGTGGTAATAGGGACCTTGCCATAATAATCTCTGACACCGGCTGACCAGTATCCCATAATTTTGTACTTGTTATTTGTCTTTTCCAAAATAATGTCAGCCATTGCCGAACCAAATTCTCCGTCCATTGCAGATTCCCAATGACTAAAACCATCAAACAGATATAACAATGAAAGCATATTTACCTCAGAAACACCTGCTGATGACATATGCCCCGGTGAACAAACCACCATCTGCACCTTTCCTGCATCAAGCATACTTATTAGTTCCGGTTCATCCTCCGATAAATCGCCATCACTACATATCACTTCAATAGTTCCTTCTGACAGCTCCTCGGCTACCTCTTTAAATGTCTGTAATCCAAAATGATATGGATTCTCCTGTGATGTCTGGTTTGACGCAACTATCAGTGTAAGCTCTACTTCCGCATTTTGTGATGTGTTAGAAGAATTACTATCAGCAACAGTACCTATAGTTCTTCTTTCTGATTTACTTTTGCATCCGCACAAACCACCAATAATCAACACAGCTGCCATTGTTATTGATAAAACCCTTAAATACCGCATTCACACCTCTCCCTTTTTATAATAATTTATATACGCATAATCCTACATACATTATATCATATTGTGTGTTTGTTACATAGTTTTTTTTAAGCAAAAACAGCACCCTATCATAATGATAAGATGCTGTATATTTTTCCTTATTTAGCAGGATACGTTGCACCTGCTGCTTAAAAATTCAATCCAATCTGTTCTTTTTAACACAGAGCATACCATATTAGCCTGATTACCTTTCTCATTCGTGTAAGTAACCTTAATTCCCGTAGGCATAAAAGGAATCAGTCCGCCTACATTACACTTTGTTATTCCTGTAATCTTATCATACGGAACACAAATATTACTTGCTCCAAGCAATCCACCGACAAAAATAAGATTTTTTTCAGTGAAAAAGAAATTTCCCCTTGTCTGCGTAACAATCATTTCCCATAAATCGCCTGCAGTGTGTTCTACAAGATTGTCATCTTCAGATAAATATCCTAATTCCTTAAGAGTATCCATCCACTTTGTTTTTTGTGATTCAGATAATTTCATTTGTTTATTCTCCCAAACATTTTATTAATATGCAGGCCCTTTACCTGCACCGCTTAACAGTCTATATTATGTAGACCGTTTTGTCAACAAATATATGCAACAAAATCAAAGTGGCTGTGAATCTCCGTACCGTACCTCTTCGCCTGCAGGCGGATCTACCCAGTCCTTATAACAGTTGATAAGTTCCATCTTTTCCTCGGTGCTTTTTCTTGCCCAGAGATTCCATTCACGGGCATCAAAGTCCTCACCTGCCGCATCCTGCATCATTACCGCGGCCATGAGTGAACAGTTATATGCAATACGGAAAAGCATGTACTTTTCACTGTCCTTAAACATTAGTATATATTCACAGATATGTGAGCCTCTGCGGACACGGGAGAAGGTATAATTCATGTTTTTTACATCGTTTTCAAGACGTGTCGCAACAGCTCTTGCAGCAGGAGAGACGAGCAGCCGTGACTTGTTCATTCTGCGGCTCGTTTCATACCGCTCATGTTCATTCTCATCACCAAACAATATGACTTCACTTGCGTCATCTGACGTAAACGGCTTAATTTCCGCATCACGCTCCATTATTCTTTTGGCTGTTACGGCATTCCAGTATTGTCTGAAATAAAGTGTGCGGTTCGGGTGTTTGTCACCGGCCACCATAAACAAACCACTTTCGACAATTATTCTGTATGTATCAATACCCTCTTTTCCGGCAGCCTGTTTTCTCTCTGACTTTGCCACAGAGTCGGATAAACTTATTCCCAAAAGCCGAAGCAGTGCCATTAGTATTCCAATGCCAAAGTTTACAACAATAAACAATGGCAGGAAAACACTCCACATATACACAAATACAAACACTATCGAACCAACTATGAACTTTACGAAATCAGCACGTTCCTGTCCGACATATCCCGTAAACTGATCTTTTTCATTGTAGTATCCGAAATTCTTATTTACGATAAGATCATCCAGACGACGTGCAGGATCAACATGCCTGTACAGAGAACTTGGAAGTCCTATACCAAACGCCAGACAAAACAGTGCCGCAAAAAATATGACTATCGGATACAGTCTCAACACCTTTGCCGTAAATTCACCAACCTCAACACAAAGCAGTCTTGCTAAAGGCATTGGTATCTTCTTTTCACTCTTTTTCCCGAAAAGATACTGCCCCACCTTTTCAGAAGCCTCCTCCGGAGACAATATCGTTCCGTCAGGAACAGCTCCTATTGCACTGCTTACAGTAATTACGGTATCCGGATGCTTTTCCTTGAAATCATTGTACGGACTTTCATACTTGAACAGCCTTGCCCCAAGAAAAACTAATCCTATCGCAGCAAACAATACGATAGTTTCAAGAAATGCTGAAAATAATGGTTTCATAGTATTACTCCTTTGTATTGAATGATACATATATCGTATCACTTTATAATTCCTGCATCAAGTCATAACTCCTTAATCAAATCATTAGTGTAGTACTTCATTTAGCAAAATTAATTGTCATTCTAAATTTTGATTTTAAGGATTTGTTGACTTTTGGCATATTCCTTTTAGCATTGCTTACATTCGTTTTTACGTTTTGTAAGTAGCTTTACATAGAAAAACCACCCCAAAACTTGGCAGGTCGCAGGGTGGAATTTCTATCTTGTTTTTAAACCGGTCAACCACCTTGTGGGCGGTTGTTCCTTTTCTGTACTTGTGTGCTACGTAACAAAATTTAAGACTACCGCTGACAATTCATGTCAACGATAGCCCTTGAATTTACATTATTTATTAGAACTTGCCAGCCTTAGCAGCTTCCTCAATGGAAACGGCTACAGATACTGTCATACCAACCATTGGGTTGTTTCCGGCACCGATAAGACCCATCATTTCTACGTGAGCAGGAACTGATGAAGAACCGGCGAACTGAGCATCTGAATGCATACGTCCCATAGTATCTGTCATACCATAAGAAGCAGGACCTGCTGCCATGTTATCCGGGTGAAGTGTACGTCCTGTACCACCGCCTGATGCTACTGAGAAATACTTCTTACCCTGCTCGATACATTCCTTCTTGTATGTACCTGCAACAGGATGCTGGAATCTTGTTGGGTTTGTTGAGTTACCTGTGATAGATACGTCAACCTTCTCCATATGCATGATTGCAACGCCTTCTGTTACATCATTAGCGCCATAGCACTTAACTGATGCACGAGGGCCGTTTGAATATGCCTTCTCGAATATAACATTAACCTTGCCTGTCTTGTAATCCATTTCTGTCTCAACATATGTGAAACCATTGATTCTTGAAATAATCTGAGCAGCATCCTTACCAAGACCGTTAAGAATAACTCTAAGTGGTTTCTGACGCACCTTGTTAGCCTTTAATGCAATACCGATTGCACCTTCTGCTGCTGCAAATGACTCATGACCTGCTAAGAAACAGAAGCAGTCTGTCTCTTCTTCAAGTAACATCTTACCAAGGTTACCATGACCAAGACCAACTTTTCTCTGGTCAGCAACTGAACCAGGAATACAGAATGCCTGAAGACCTTCACCGATTGCTGCAGCAGCATCAGAAGCCTTTTTGCATCCCTTCTTAATAGCGATTGCCGCACCTACTGTGTAAGCCCAGCATGCATTTTCAAAACAAATCGGCTGAATACCCTTAACCATATCATATACGTTAAGTCCAGCGTCCTTTGTAATCTTTTCTGCTTCCTCGATAGAAGCAATGCCATAACTGTTTAATACAGAATTAATCTTATCAATTCTTCTTTCATATGATTCAAATAATGCCATTACGATATCCTCCCTTACTGTACTTCTTTATCTGTTCTAGGATCAATAATCTTAACAGCATCAGCAACACGGCCATACTGACCTGAAGCCTTCTCGTATGCTGTTGTAGGATCATCACCCTTCTTGATGAAGTCTGTCATCTTACCAAGAGAAACAAACTTGTAACCGATAATCTGGTTGTCAGCATCAAGAGCGATACCTGTAACATAACCTTCAGCCATTTCAAGGTAACGTGGTCCCTTCTGGAGAGTACCATACATTGTACCAACCTGTGAACGAAGACCCTTACCAAGATCTTCAAGACCTGCGCCTACCGGAAGACCTTCCTCAGAGAATGCAGACTGTGTACGTCCGTAAACAATCTGTAAGAATAACTCTCTCATAGCTGTATTAATAGCATCACAAACTAAATCTGTATTTAAAGCTTCCATTACAGTAAGGCCCGGAAGGATTTCTGCTGCCATAGCTGCAGAATGAGTCATACCTGAACATCCGATTGTCTCAACTAATGCTTCCTGAATGATACCTTCCTTAACATTTAATGTTAACTTACAAGCACCCTGCTGAGGAGCACACCAGCCAATACCGTGTGTTAAGCCTGAAATATCCTTTACTTCTTTATTTTTTACCCAGTTACCTTCTGTAGGAACCGGAGCAGCGCCATGGTGAACGCCCTGTGCCACTGGACACATTCTTTCAACTTCCTGTGAAATAATCATTGTGAATCTCCTTTCTTATTCGATAGGAAATTGCGTTGCAATTTCTCTATCCGGTTTGATAGGAAATTGTGTAACAATTTCTCTATCTTATATAAAGGAATCATGTGCTGACAAGATTCCCCACTTATGTGTATTCTCTCATAATACGACAAATTAGTCAAGATTATCCGGTTAAATAATTAACGTTTTTCAACCACTTCACCTTGTTTTTTATAGATACTGTCAGGTGAAACGAAACCTCTTACACTTGAAAGCGGATAGATATTGCTTCTTCTGCCGATAACGGTTCCCGGATTAAGTACGCTTCCGCATCCGATTTCAACGTTGTCTCCTATCATCGCACCAAATTTCTTAAGACCTGTTTCAATAGACTTTTTTGTTCCGTTTTCATTGATATTTACACACACAAGAGTTTTATCCGACTTTACGTTTGATGTGATTGAGCCTGCTCCCATATGTGCCTTGAAACCTAGTATTGAGTCGCCGACATAATTATAATGTGGTACCTGAACCTTATTAAAAAGCACTACATTCTTAAGTTCTGTTGAATTACCTACCACGGCACCCTCTCCGACAATTGCATTGCCACGAATAAATGCGCAGTGCCTTACCTCGGCATTTTTGCCTATGATACATGGTCCTGTAATACTTGCAGACGGTGCAACGGTGGCACTTTTAGCTATCCAGATATTATCTGAAACCCTGTCATACTCATCTGAGGAAAGCTTTTCACCCAGTTCTGTTATAAATGCGCTGATTTTTGGAAGTGCTTCCCAAGGGTAAGTAAGTTCCTTAAATAAATCCGCCGCAATCGTTTCATTTAAATCAAATAAATCCTTAATTTCTACCATTTTACAAACCTCGTAATTATTCTACCGTTACAGACTTTGCAAGATTTCTAGGCTTATCTACATCGCAGCCCTTGAGGACTGATGTGTAGTAGGCAATAAGCTGAAGCGGAATGACTGCAAGCGCAGGCATAAGAATTTCATCCACCTCAGGAAGCTTTATTGTACAGTCTGCAACGCCCTCCTCAATATCAAGCTTCTCGCCGCATACCAGAACAACCATTGCTCCACGTGCCTTGACTTCCTTAATATTGCTGACTGTCTTCTCAATGAGTGCCTTCTGCGTGGCAACTGCAATTACAGGCATCTGGTCAGTTACAAGTGAAATTGTTCCATGCTTTAATTCGCCTGCCGCATATGATTCTGAATGAATGTATGATATTTCCTTAAGCTTAAGCGAACCTTCCATGCTGAGTGCATAATCAAGTCCCCTTCCGATATACAGAAGACTGTCCGCATTCATAAGCCTTGATGCAGTATGCTGGCAGAGTGTCTTACACTCGAGTGTTTTTTCTATATAGTCAGGGATTTCCATAAGCTCACTGACATATTTTTTACATTGTGCCTCATCTATTTTCCCCTTTGCATATGCAACTTCAAATGCAAAAAGATACATTGCTGCTACCTGAACAGAATATGCCTTGGTGGATGCAACTGATATTTCCGGTCCGGCATTGGTATAAAGAACCATGTCAGCCTCTCTTGCAATTGATGAACCTACAACATTTACGATTGCAAGTGTATCTGCACCCAGTTCTTTGCCAAGCTTTAATGCAGCGAGTGTATCCGCAGTTTCACCCGACTGTGAAATCACAATAAGCAGATCATCCGGACCTATAAGCGGTTCCCTGTATCTGAATTCAGATGCGATATCAACAATAACCGGGATTCTCGCCATTTTTTCTATTACATATTTTCCAACCATTCCGGCATGCATTGCCGTACCGCATGCAACAACAAAAATCTGGTTGTAGTTCTTTAACTTTTCAACAGTAAGACCCGTCTCGGAAAAATCAGGCATACCATTTTTAACACGCGGACTTATTGTCATTTTAACTGCCTTTGGCTGCTCATGAATCTCTTTAAGCATGAAATGCTCATATCCGCCCTTTTCGGCAGCATCAATATCCCATGTTGCAGTCTGCAGTTCTTTCTCAAGTCTGTTTCTTCTTGTATCAAAAATTTTAACCCCGTCCGATGTAAGCTCGCATATTTCATCCTGCTCAATGAGATAATAATCTCTTGTATACTTAAGTATTGCAGGTACGTCCGATGCGATAAAATTCTCACCTTCGCCTACCCCGACAATAAGAGGACTGTCCTTTCGCACGGCATAGATTCTTTCCGGAAAATCACGGAAGATAATACCGAGTGCGTATGAGCCTTCTATTTCTGCCAGTACTTTGATAATCGTTCCCAGTGGGTCTCCATCATAATGATAGTCAAGAAGCTTTGCAACTGTTTCCGTATCCGTCTCACTCTCGAAAGCATAACCCTCTTTCATCAGAAATTCCTTGATTTCCTTGTAATTTTCAATAATTCCGTTATGAACAATTGAAATACGTTTATTTCCATGTGGATGAGAGTTGATGTCTGACGGTTCTCCGTGCGTTGCCCATCTTGTATGTCCAATACCGCAATGTCCCTGTGGTTTTCCCTCTTTTTTCATTTTTTCGGTAAGATCACTAAGGCGCCCTTTTGTCTTTGAAACCTCTATTCCGTTTTTTGTAAACACAGCGATTCCCGCCGAATCGTATCCTCGATATTCCAGTTTAGAGAGCGCATCAATTAATACGTCCGTACAGTCTCTCCTACCAACATAACCAACTATTCCACACATTTTGCTCCTCCTATAAAATACAGCTAAAGACTTTATCAAACAGTCTGAAGAAATGCATATCCTCAACATTCCATGTGTTTCTGTTTATTACAGACTCATAGCTTATAAGATATTTCTTTCCGTTATTTGCAGTTACTTCATGATGCATAAATGAAAGAATACCCTGTTTTACCATTTTATTATATACTTCAATATTGATTTGTTCTACCTTCTTGATGTTATTTACAACAAGTACACCATTTTCATATTTACTAAGCAGTTTTTCATCATGAATATAGTCACATGTGCCTTCCATCTGTTTTGGCGTGATAAACTCACTTCCACACTGATGAATTATTTTGGTTTCGTCTTTATCATAGATTACAACACGCTCGACACCAAAATAATCGACAATATCATTTAAAAGATTATCAAGCGGAAAACCTTCGCCCATAAGCACTTTGTCAAGTATCTTACAGCATACATCGCTTTTTCCCATGTCTCTTCGGCTTGCTGCACCAATATTTTCAATTCCGGCACTTAAGATTTCCTCAACCGTTCCATGTTTTTCCTCAATATATACGATATATCTGTTTTTACCCTTATCCTTTGCGCGATACAGCATGTAATCCGCCAGGTGAAAAAGCGTATCAAAATCATTTGCAGCATCAGAATAAACTGCACAGCCTATGGATGTCGTTACCTTAAATCCGTCCTTTTCCTCTGAGTATTCGGAAGCAACACTGTTTTTGATACTTCTTAATGAACTTTTAAGAGCCTCGGTATCTTTTACGCCTTCAAACACAATAAAGAACTCATCACCACCGATTCTTCCGGCAGTTCCTACGCCTTCAACTCCCTTTTCAATGATTGATGCACATTTTCTAAGTACCTCATCACCCTTCATATGACCGTAGTTATCGTTTACATCTTTGAAATTATCAAGGTCAATAATTGCAAATGCAATTCCGGCTTTCCGCTCCTCAATACATTTCTTGGCATAATTGGTTATATTTTCTTTGTTAACAAGACCTGTAAGCTGGTCTTTTCGCATATTATCCTGTCCTACTGCACCCGAAAGCTTACCTACCATTCCTACAGACCTGACATGCACGCCATTTTGGTATATGGCTGTTCCATAAACAGATACCTTCTTCCTTCCATCGAACTTAAATACATCAGCGCCTGAAAAAGTGTATAAGAATGAGCGTACACCATTATTTAAATCAAATACAAAATTATCAAGCGATTTATGGTCTGCATCATTTATGACAAGTTTCACTTTTCTATGCCATTCTGTAAGCGTAACTCCTAATATCTTCTGCCTTTTTGGAAGTACATTAAAACATTCTAACATATCACTCTTAACATCATATGTAAATAACACAGCATCAGATAAACCTAAAATTGCAGCATAATCTTCCTTTTCCTCTTCCATCTGCTTACTGATAAGATACATATGTGATACGTCTGCAAATGTAAATGAAACCACATCGCTTTCAGATATATCAGAAACAACACATATTGTTTCCATCTCAGAGCCATCCTCACAATATGCATACATTGTGAAACATTCGTCAACTCTGTTTTCAGCCAGTACTTTTTCCATCTTCTTCCAGTCTTTTTCGGAAAAAAGCTGGTTTATCTTGTAGTACAGTCTTGTACCCATAAAATCATAAAAACTGCGGTTGCCTGTTAATACATCATATGTTGTTTTAGAGAATTTTAATTCAAAAAGACTTTCGCGCTCTTTTTCCATCGTATACCACCTTATTTATAATTAGCTGCTGCCTCATCAAAATGCGCAGCTAACTGCGTCTGATTCGTAAGTCTTAACACACTATACGTTCTGTTTTTAATAAAGTTACTCAGTTTTTCCATATATTCTTCTTCTGTGATGGAACCCTCTGCCACATATGTCAGTCCCTTCTCCCAGCTTGCAGTAAGTTCAGGATTTAGAAGATGCTTTATCGATGAATCTACAACTTCATAAATCATTTCACCCATCAGCGTAGGTGTTATAATCTGTGTTTTTTTGTTAATTGCAATGTACTGGATAGTACTAAGTTTTTTGAGTATTTCAGCACGTGTTGCACTCGTTCCGATTCCACTGCCCTTTATCTGTGCGCGCAGCTCTTCATCCTCAATAAGCTGTCCTGCATTTTCCATGGCAAGAATCATTGAACCGGAATTATATCGTTTTGGCGGTGTTGTCTCTCCCTCTTTTATAAAAAGTTCATCAACCGCCACCTTACTGCCCTTTTTAAGCTTGGCAAGGACATTTAGGAAATCTTCATCACATCCGATATCCTCTGTCTCATCTTCATTTTTTTTATCTTCAGCCTTATCATTTTTTTTCGAAAATGAATACTCACCTGCCACCTTAAGGTATCCCTGTGACAGCATGACTTTAAATGAAGAGTAAAATCGCTCAGTCTGAATCATTGATTCAATCGAAACCTTCTGGTAAACGGCAGGCGGATAAAAAATACTTAAGAATCTTCTTACAATTACTTCATACACCTTTGCCGATGTTGTTGAAACCGAATTTAATGCACTGATACCCTGACCTGTCGGAATTATCGCATAGTGGTCAGTAATCTGTTTATCATTACAATATCTTGTAGAGCCAATCTTTTTATAAGCATCCTGTGATAATATTTCCTCGGCAAATTCCCTTGCAGGAGGATAATTCTTAAGCCCATTTATGTTTTTATAAATTTCCTTGCTTACGGCAGTTGACAAAACTCTGGCGTCAGTTCTCGGATAAGTTACAAGCTTCTTCTCATACAGTTCCTGGACAATCCGAAGCGTTTCATCAGGGCTTATCTTAAACAGACGCGAGCATTCATTCTGAAGCTCGGCAAGATTATACAAAAGCGGAGCATTCTTATTCTCCTTCTTGCGTTCAATCAGGTCAACCGTAGCTTCTACCGGCTGCTGTGTGCCAAGATATGATATTAATTCTTTAGCCTTTTCCTCTGTCTTAAAACCGTTTTCCTTATAAAGATACGGTGAGCCAAAGTATTTTGATGACTCAGTCACCCTCCACTCTGCTTCAAACTGATGACCCTCAAGCATACATTTTGAAAGCACACGATAAAAAGGTGTCTTAACAAATGCACGGATTTCTCTTTCCCTTCTTACCACCATGCCAAGGACACAAGTCATAACACGTCCTACAGAAATGACAACACGGTCTTTTTTAAGATATGCTGCGACATTTCTGCCATATTTAAGTGTAAGAAGCCTTGAAAAATTGATTCCCATCAGATAATCTTCTTTAGCCCTAAGGTACGCTGAAGCAGCAAGATTATCATACTCTTCTTCCGGCTTTGCACCTGCAATACCCTTAAGTATTTCCTCTTCCGTCTGAGAATCTATCCATACTCTTCTTCTGTTTTTATTTTTAACATCAGCCTCCTGCTCAACCAGGCGGTAAATGTATTCTCCTTCACGTCCCGAGTCAGTGCAGACATAAATAGTATCCACATCTTCACGGTTTAGAAGTCCTTTAACTATCTCAAACTGTTTTTTTACATCCGGAATTATTTCATACTTAAATTTCTCCGGAATAAACGGCAGCGTATCAAGGCTCCAGCGCTTTAATGCCGGATCATACGCTTCCGGATAGCTCATTGTTACAAGATGTCCTACACACCATGTGACTATGGAGCGTTCAGACTCCAGATAACCGTCGTGTCTTGAGAAATTATCCTTTATTGCCTTGGCAAATTCCTGTGCAACACTGGGTTTTTCTGCTATATATACTGACTTTGGCATTCTAACTCCTATAAATCTTTGATATCTACAAGGATAATGTTCTTGTCATCATTAGCAATCTTTTTAAGGTCATCTGTAAACCCTGCCCTTGAAAACATAAAATAATATATAGCATTCAGATTGGCTTCCCTGACATTATTCTTAAGTTCCGTAAGTGCCGATGCCGATACCTGATTTCCTGAGAAATCACTCTGGCCTACTGCACAAACTCCCTCCTCGTCTTCCCTGATGATATCAATTCTTAAATTTTTTTCATAAACACGGCTTTTTCTTACTGTTTTCATGGCAACTCCGCCGTGTTCTTCCAAAAGCTGCAAATAATCACTGCACACGTTCACAAATGCCTCGTTCATGAAATCGTCAAGGTCATCTGCAATATACTCATTGTAGAAATCCTGTGGCTGCATGGTCACAAGTGCAGTCTGGTTCTGATACATATATCTGTACCAGAATTCAACGAATCCCGGCTTGATTCTGTAAGAACCCTTTTTGATATTTTCCCTGCCGTTGACATCATAAGAATACACCTTTTCAACAATGTCACGTGCCATGAGATTCTTAAGATAAACACTTATCTTGTCCCTTCCGAATCCCGTGTAATTGTAAATATCATTTATCTTATTCATTCCCGATGCCAGGCATCCGAGAATAGTATTGTAAAGCGCAGTTTCCCGCAGTTCTTCACTGACGCTTGCATGGCCTTCATTATATAGAAAGCTGCCCTGCGTAAGAACCACTCTGTATACATTTTCTTTGAACGGAAGTTTCTTGCTGAGCTTTGAAATATACAAAGGCACTCCGCCCGTGAGTCCATAGAAACGTACACAGTCCTCGATTGAATAATTTGCAAAAAATCTGATTGTATCCATGAACTTTAATTCTTCAAGCTTCATATATGAAGTCATCTGACGGACCTCCTTAAACAGGCTGCCCTGCTGTTCTTCAATGAAACTTATTGACGATGATATAAGTATCAGCATTACACGTCCGTAATCCTGCTGGTCCTTAATCATTGTAAATGCTGCTTTAAGGAAGTCAGGGTCATTTCTGCATATTGACTGAAACTCATCGATAACAATGACTTTTTTCACTTTGTTTTCTTTGGTCACGCCTGCAAAAACATCTTCATAGCTTGTCAGATATCCGTTTAATTCGCTTGGTCCATACACGGCATTCGCCATAAAAAATCTGGCTTCATCCGGTGCCGCCGGAACGGCATAATAGTAAAATGAATCCTTGTCCTTAATAAATTCCCTGGCAAGAGAAGTCTTACCCATTCCCTTTTTACCGTATAAAACAACAATAGAACTGGTAAGCTTACCAAACATTTTCTGCAGCTGCGCTAATTGTTCTTCACGTCCTACTAACATTTTTCCTCCCTGATTACGGCTCTCATTGATTCAGCAGTCATTGGTCTTGCAAGATAAAAGCCCTGAATGTCATCGCAATTAATCTTCTTTAAGAAATCAAACTGTGCCTGTGTCTCCACACCCTCTGCAATTATTTCAACTCCAAGCTTTTGAACCATCTCAATAAGCGAGCTTGTAATAATGTCAGTTGTCGGCTGTTCTCCAATGTAATTAATGAACTGCTTGTCAATTTTCAGTGTATCTATTGGTATATTCTGCAGGTAAGAAAGGGATGAATATCCTGTACCAAAATCGTCAATTGAGATTCTGATTCCGTTGTTTCTGATACGTTTAATCATCTCAATAATCTGGAACTCGTCATCTACAAAAACGGATTCCGTTATTTCTATCTCGACCTGCTGTGGCTTCAGCCTGTATTCTCTCACAAGTGAATATAATGTGCTTTCAAATGTAATCTGTTTAAACTGTATCGGTGAAATATTGATGGATAGTATTCCGTCAAAATCATATGCCTCACGCCATGCACAGTAATCTTCGAATGCCCTTCTTAAAACCCACTCTCCGATTTCTACAATTGTTCCGTTCTTTTCTGCAAGCGGAATAAACTGCATAGGAGAAATAAACCCAAGAACCTCATCCTTCATTCTTATTAGTGCTTCCACGCCACGCATTTTTCTTGATGATGTATAATACTGCGGCTGATAATAAAGAACAAATTTGTCATCATCAAGCGCACTCTTTATTGTATTTTCCATATCAATCTTCATAAGGAACTGTTCAAGCATCCTCTCATCAAAGAATAATATGTCATTCTTACCGTTTTCCTTGACCCTGTGAAGGGCGATATCGGCGTTGCCAATCAGGTCAACGGCATTATTTCCGCCTTCCGGATACTGTGCAATTCCGATACTGACAGTCATTCTCTGTCTCATACCGTTTGAAAGAACAATAGGATTTGCAAGACGTTTCTTTATGTCTACGGCAATGTTCTGTGCTGCGTAACGTGTACCGTCATACATCATAATCACGAACTCGTCACTGTCAAATCTCGCAATCCTGGTAGTTGCATTTTCATATGATTTAAGCATCATGGCAAACTTTATTATAAAGTCATCGGCAAGTTTATAACCTATGCTGTCATTGATATTCTTAAAATCATCTATGTCAATGTAAATAACATAAACCGCAACATCCTCGTTCTTGGCCTTAACCAGCTCCTCATCAAGAAGCTTTGTAAAATATGTCCTGTTTATAAGACCTGTGGCTGTATCATAGTACGCCTTATAAGCAAGCTCTTCCTTTTGAAGTTTTACCGTTGTAATATCTTTAAAGAAACCAATTTCTTCGACAAGCTTGTTGTCATTATCATAAATAAACCTGTAATTGGCTTCCACATATGTGACATTATCACACAGGCGGAACTCGCAGGTCATGCTCTCCTTGTGATCCATGATTGCCTTTTCTCTCCATCGTGAGAACTCAAACACATCAAGATCACTTACGGCATTTATTATATTCTTACTGTCAAATGGTTTGACTCCGTCAACTGTAAACAGATCATACCAGCTGTCAGATGCATAGAACAGATTTGAAGAATAATTCTTATAATAAAATCCGTCACATGATGCATTTGCAACAATTTCATGTATCTTGTGATTATACTCTGCCTGCTTTTTGCCTGCATTTAATAAATCAATATCATATTTTAACTTCTCACAGGTATTGGATACCGTATTAAGCTTGTCCTGTGCCTCTTTTCTTGCATTTTCATACTCTGTAACGTCAGTCAGGATAAGACATATAACATCGTCGCGCACCTCAAATGCATTAAAGCTGTACTTCCTGCCAACATCTGTAAGTTCCATGATTTTCTGATATCTCTCACCGGTATTATAAACAGCAAGTATTGCCTTGGTTATCGGGTCATTAGGGCTTATTTCAAGCATGTCGGAAAGTTTTATTACATTCTCGCACATACCCTCTGCCGACTCGCCGAACAATTGTGCAAATGCGTCATTTAACATGGCAAACCTTATTGCACGGCCATCATCATAGTCAACAATCTGTACACAGGCAACCGGATTCACTGACCCGTCTATTATTTCTTTATAAACATCCAAATCTAATTCTTTACTATTAATCATTTTTCATCTCCAAAGGTTCATTAGACTCATCCAGCGTAAGGTTATATGCCGGCAGGAAGTTTTCCACAAAATATTTAACTTCCGGCATATCCATTTTGTCAATGGAACTGCGGATTGATGCCTCTGCCTTGGCAAAATCCTTATTTCCCATCTGTCCCTCTTCTACACATTTTATTAGTGCTGACAGCTTGTCCGCCGCCTTTACATATTTCCACAGTTCCTCTTCTTCCTTAGTCTCAAGAAGCAAAGGTGCGTAAATATTTTTCAATTCATCAGGCAGTCCCGTAAGGAGCTGTTCTTTTGCTACAGCTTCTACTTCCTTGTAGGCATTTCGTATTACCGGACTGTAATACTTAACCGGAGTCGGCATATCACCCGTTATTATCTCGGTTACATCATGAAACATTCCAAGTAATGCAAGACGTTCGGCATTGATACCCACACCATATATTTCGTTTGCAATTACGCCAAGCGCATGCGCGATAAATCCGACTTCCAGAGAATGTTCACTTATATTTTCGCTGATTGTATTTCTCAT
>JBJEOB010000073.1:0-12472 GCA_051880495.1 Lachnospiraceae bacterium | reverse complement strand
GGAACAAATCTATATCAAAGGTATTTGATACCTTTTGACGCTTTAATCATGATATAAGTTTTAGTCATAATGACACTTCTGCATTTAGGAATGAATATTTGAAAAGACAAACTTCTTTAGATCTAGATGAGTTAATTACTAACAAGAAAAATATGAGGGCATCTATTAAATACATGCCGATTAGGTTTACTATTGGCGTATGCAGAAAACTAATAAAATAAGAAAATATATAGTTTATTTGCATTTTGTATAAAGGTTATATAAGGAATTGTGATGAGTTTTTAGTATTTGTTAAAAGGGTGGAAAGATGAACTTCCAGAAAGCTTAAAAGGAGTGAATTGGTATGCAGACAATTAAATATACATTCCAACCACATGGTGATGACAGGGGGCAGCTGGTAGCATTGGAAGAATTCAATGACATACCATTTAGAATAAAAAGAGTTTATTACATGTATGATACTTTGCCAGATGTAGTCAGGGGACATCACGCTCATAAACATCTCCAACAGATTCTCGTATGTGTACATGGAAGCTGCAAGATACGACTAGATAATAGGAAAGAGAAGAAAATTGTGGTTTTGGAAAAACCGTATGAAGGCTTATATGTTGCAAATAATATGTGGAGAGAGATGTTTGATTTTTCTCCAGACGCTGTGCTCATGGTATTTGCATCTGATCTTTATGATGAGTCTGATTATATAAGCTTGATATACCACCGATTGATCGTCCTCTCGACGTAAGAGGAGAAGTGGTTATAGGCAATAATGTTTGGATTGGGAGAAACGTTTGCATTATGCCGGGTGTTACTATCGGTGATGGTGCAGTTATAGGTGCGAATGCTGTTGTTACACATGATATTCCGGCATATTCTGTTGCTGCTGGAGTGCCTGCGAAAGTAATAAAAACGATAGAGTGATGTTTTTAAGGTTGACTACAGTAAGCTTACCAAAGAAGATATCGAAAAACATATAAACGATTTATACACGGAATTAAAGGATTCAAGTCAATTAGATTGGATGCCGAAGAAGGGAGAATCACGAGTATGATAATGGCAAATAACTTAAAAAGACAGTATGACCTACATGCACCTGAGTATGAAGCTAAAGCTCTTGAGGTGCTTCGCTCCGGTTGGTACATACTTGGAAATGAAGTAAAAGCTTTTGAAAAGGAATGGGCTGAGTATATCGGTTCGAAATATTGCGTAGGACTTGCAAGTGGCCTTGATGCACTGTGGATCAGTTTCAGGGTTCTTGGAATTCATGAAGGAGACGAAGTTATTGTTAGCGGGAATGCCTATATTGCTTGTGTTATGGGTATTACTATGAATGGAGCAACTCCTATCTTTGTAGAACCGGATGAATACGACAACATCAACGCTAACAAGATAGAAGCAGCCATCACCAACAAGACAAAAGCAATTCTTGCAGTCCATCTTTATGGCACATCATGCGATATGACAAAGATTATGGATATTGCGCATAGGTACAATTTAAAGGTTGTAGAAGACTGCGCACAAAGTCACGGAAATCATTGGAAAAATAAAACAGTTGGTACATTTGGAGATATTGGCTGTTTTTCTTTTTACCCTAGTAAGGGATGTGGGGCATTTGGCGATGCAGGCTGTGTAGTTACAGATAGTGAAGAGCTTGCGGACAAGTTTAGAGTTTTCAGAAACTACGGTAGTCGTGTTAGATATCAAAACGAAGTTGTAGGTGCGAATAGTAGATTGGATGAACTTCAAGCAGGACTTCTTAGAGTAAAACTTTCACATCTTGATGAGTTCAATGACGAGAGAAACAGACTGGCAAAAAGATATTATGAAGGGATAAAGAATCCTCTTATTCAACTTCCTCAGATTAGACCAGGGGCTGACTCTTCTTGGCATCAGTACGTGGTGCATATTAAAGAGGGAAAAAGAGATGAGTTGATGAACTACCTGAAAGAAAAGGATATTGGTACGATTATTCATTATCCGATTCCACCGCATCTCTCCAAGGCTTATGAATATTTAGGACATAAAAAAGGAGATTTCCCAATTACTGAAAAGTATGCATCGGAAGTATTGAGCCTTCCTATGTATAACGGTATGACGGAAGAAGAACAAAATATTGTAATTGGTGCAATAAATAAGTTTGAATAAGGAGTAAATTATGGGACTTAAAGAAAAATGTCCAATACTTCAGTTTACAGATCTGGGTGATGAACGCGGTAAACTGGTTGTTATTGAAGGTGGACAAGCAATACCCTTTGAGATAAAAAGGGTTTTTTATATTTACGAATCGGACTCTACCGTTGTTCGAGGACAACATGCAAACCGAGAATCAGAATTTGTACTTATCAATGTGGCCGGTAAGAGCAAGGTTAGGATAACCGATGGAACAGAAGAATTCATTGTAGAGCTTAATAAATCTATGATGGGTGTGTATATTCCTAAAATGATTTGGAAGGACATGTATGACTTTTCTTCTGATTCGGTTCTCCTTGTTTTAGCAAGTACTCATTATGATGGAAAAGAGTATATAAGAAATTACGACGATTACATAAAAATAATGAAGGGTGAATAATATGGGGAAATATAGTGGCAAAGAACGGTGGGGGGGACACCGTCAGAATAATTATGATTTGATGCGTGTTTTTGCTATGAGCATGGTTGTTTTAAATCATGTGGCGGATTTTTATTTCAACATGTATTTAAATAATGGCTGGATCCCGTCGAAAACGGTCTATATATTTGAAGGAGTGAGTCATTTTGCAGTACCACTTTTTTTGATGTTGACTGGAGCTTTTGTTATTAATAAAGCAGGTCGTTATAGTGCTAAACAGTTCTATGTGAGATCGTTAAAGAAATTAGGAATTCCATTTCTATTCTTCGTTATAGTGTACTATGTATATGATATTTGCAACGAAAGAATTGTCTTGGAGCAAATATGGCCTAGTTTATATAAAGGATTTGGGGGTGTTTATGCGCATTGGTATGTCGTCATGCTTGCTTTGATTTATGCATTCATACCTTTAATAGCTTTTGTTAAACAAAGAGTTGTGTACAAAGAATATGAAAAAGTGTGCGTAATTATCTTTATATGGTTGATGGTTAGCCATTATTTTGAAAGCGGTGAGACTTCTTGGTGTTTAACACAATTGTATTTTATGGGATATGTATTAATGGGTGATATCATTTCAAATAAACTCAAAGAAAAATCTCATAATTTATTGGGTATCACTCTAATTATAAGCACTTTGATTATTATGTTTATAAATCATTCGATACTATATAATGTAGTTCTTAATGGTGGAGATTATTACAATAAACTTTTAAACCTTTATGGTGCACCTTTGATTGTTATAGCTTCATTAGTTGCGTTTTGTGGTTTTTCACTATTAAGGATAAAAGGGGATTTTTCTCTAATAGCTTCTGCAAGCTATATAGTGTTTTTATGCCATAAACTATTACTAAATATTATTGTCGACCATACAGACATCATTACTAGATTAGATTCTGTCTTGAGAATGAATTTAAAAATCATCATACCAATAGAATGTCTTGTACTAATAGTGATTTCTATGGGCGTAGCTTTATTGATTAATGCTATCTTGAATAAATGTGTATATAAAGGATTATAGAATATGAACAAACCATTAGTGTCATTGTGTATGCCTACAAATGGTGTAGTTGACTGGGTATTTCCAGTATTAGAAAGTATATACAATCAAAAAGTAAATAATGAACTGTTTGAAGTGGTAATCACCGATAACGGTAATAATGCTGAATTTAAAAATGCTATCAAGGAATATCTTCCAACGCATACTAATATTGTCTATGCAGAGACTCAGGCTTTGCCATTTGTGAATGAGATTGAATCTTATAAAAGGGCATCAGGTGAATTAATTAAGTTTGTAAATCATAGAACAAAACTTAATGAAGGAACACTTTCGATGATGGTTCAGTATGTTGAGGATAATAGAGATATTAAACCGGTTACATATTTTTCAAATGGTGTTTTGAAAATGAGTAAAGATAAACATGCATATGCTTCATTTGATGAATTCGTGAAGAATCTTTCTTATTGGTCATCATGGTCTACAGGAATGACCATTTGGAAATCAGATTTTGATAAATTGCCAGAAGATGTGAGTGAGTTTAATGAACTGTTTCCTCATACTAATGTGCTCTTTGATGTAAGAGATAGAGGAAAGTATGTAATTGATAATTCTATTATTTTTGATGAGATTCCACAAGGAAAGAAGCCTAAAGGTAATTATGATTTATATTATGCTTTTGGCGTTGACTATCCACGAATAATAGAGAATCTTCTTCAGGATGGAAGTATTACAGTAAAATCCTATAAATATGTATTGGATAAGAATCTTGAGTTTATTGCATCGCTTTATTGGCAATACAACATAAAAAAAGATTACTGCTCTTATGATTTAAGTGGTCTTGAGGACATGTTCGGAAAGTATTATTCAAGGACTGATTTGAATAAGAAGGTAGCTAAGCATATTGCTAAGGGTGTAATCAAGAAGATAATTGGAAGGTAGAGATTATGATTAAAGCAGAATCAAAGTACTTTATCATGGACTCACCGAGTGATCCAGGAATAAGGCATATAATAAAAAAAGGGATTGATGTGATAAGGAGTTTTATATATAAAACAGTACTTTTCACCGCTAATCCAGATATAAAAGAAAAAAAATACAATGTATCCATATGTGCAATCTTCAAGAATGAAGCACCATACCTTCGTGAGTGGATAGAGTTTAATCATCTTATAGGTATTGAACACTTTTACATGTACAACAATAATTCTGAGGATGAATTTCTTTCAGTCTTACAGCCTTATATTGAGGATGGTTTAGTTACACTTGTTCAATGGCCACATAATCAAATGCAAATGGAGTCATACAAGGATTGTATTGAAAAGTATGCTTCAGAGACTAAGTGGTTAGGATTTATCGATATTGATGAATTTATTGTACCGAAGTCTACAGACAATATTTATGACTTCTTGAAACCATTTGAGAGAAAGGCAGGATCAGTAAATATTTATTGGAGACTGTATGGTACATCAGGATTAATTGATAGAGATCTTAATGGATTAGTATCAGAAGATTTTACAGTATGCTGGCCGAAGTATTGCGATATAGGTAAGTGTTTTTATAATACCGCATTTGGATTTAACCCAAATTCAAAGAAGGCTGCACAGTTACACCATAAGTTTTGGGCAAATCATAAAGGAAAAGATATTCCACCAGTTAATATTTTCAATCACGTCTGCATTGGAAATAGAAATATTGCCGATACTGTGGATTTTCCAATTCAGATAAATCACTACTTTACAAAGTCATATAAAGAATATGCTGTAAAGCGCGCTAAAGGTGATGTATATTTTAAGATTAATCCTCATGATGAGGAATATTTCTATGAGCATGAAATGAAATGTACTATTACAGATTATTCGGCTTATAAGTATTTAATTAAATTAAAATTGACGATGGAGAAACAGGATGAGTAAGATGAATAGCAGTAATAAAATTGTTTCCGGAATGGTTTGGAGATTCGGAGAAAAAATAACTGCTCAATCAGTATCCTTAATTGTATCGATAGTATTAGCCAGAATACTGATGCCTGAGGATTACGGTATAGTTGCAATTGTTAATATATTTATTGCTATTGCAGAGATATTTGTAACAAGTGGTTTGGGTACGGCTTTAATTCAAAAAAAGGATGCTACTCAGACTGATTTTTCTACATTGTTTTGGTGTAATATTGTACTGTCTATGGTGCTATATGCAATTGTTTTTGTAGCATCACCGCTGATTGCATATTTTTATGATATGCCGCAACTTACACCAGTCCTTAGAGTGTTCGCAATTAGATTGCCGATTAATGCGATTAATTCGATTCAAAATGCTTATGTATCCAGACAAATGGATTTTAAGAAATTTTTCTTTGCAACAATAATTGGTACGATTATATCGGCTGGTGTTGGCATTAGTATGGCATATGCAGGATATGGCGTTTGGGCTCTTGTTGGCCAGATATTAACGAATACAGTTATCGACACTATAGTGTTATTTATTACCATCAAATGGAGACCTACATTCGAATTCTCATGGGATAGTGCTAAACCGCTTATTAGCTATGGTTGGAAAATACTTGCGACAGACTTAATAGGAACAATCTTTAATCAGCTGAATTCATTTATTATTGGCAAGAAGTATACGTCTAAGGATTTGGCATATTATACACAAGGAAGAAAATTTCCAGATATTATCAATAACAACATTAGTGCTACTCTGTGTGCTGTTTTGTTCCCTGCAATGTCTTTGAGTACTGGTATAGAAGAAATCAAAATTATTCGAAGAAAATGCTTGAAGATGTTGGAATACGTACTGTTTCCAATGATGTTCGGCCTCTTTACAGTTGCAGATAAATTGATTCTTACCTTATTAACAGAAAAGTGGGTATTTGCGATTCCGTATGTGAGAATAACCTGTGTTGCTGGAGTTTTAGGAATATTTGGTACTACTCTAATTCAGGAGATTAAATCAATTGGCAGAAGTGATATAACATTAAGGATAGAATTAATTAAGAAACCTATATATTTATTAATTATCGTAATAGCTATGCCCTTTGGTGTTAAGGCTATTGCCAGTACTTCGATTTTTATTGAAGTTATCGCTTTCTTAATTAATGTATATCCAGTACGAAAGTTTATTGGTTTTGATTTTAAGATGCATGCTCTAGATGCTGTTCCAGCATTGCTGATGTCAACAATAATGTGTGTAACTATTTTTTTTGTAGGCAAATTGATTAGTAATAATCTAGTGTGCTTGGTTACTCAGGTTGTTTTAGGTGGATTTGTTTATATTGGCTTGTCTATTATTTCGAAAAATGAATCATATTTATATTTGAAAAAAATAATAGTAGGAAAGGTGAAAAGTAGATGATGATCAAGAGATTATTAAAAAGTATATATAAATTTTATTGTATTTTGAAAAACAAAAAGTATTTAAAAAAAAGAAATATAGCAATACACAGCAATGGTCTGGAAAAAATAGAAATGCTATCTAAACATATTTCAACAATAATTTTTGTAGATTATGGAACTTTGTTAGGAGTAATAAGAGATAAAAAGATTATTGAGTGGGATGATGATATAGATTTAGGAATAATCATAAATGATTTGTTCACATGGAATAATCTCGAAGAGATAATGTACTCGTTTGGTTTCAAAAAAAAGCATGAATTTGTCTATAAAAACGAGATTACTGAACAGAATTATGAAAAAGATTATGTTTCAGTGGATTTTTTTAGACATTACGAAACGAATGCTTATTCAATTTCATATGTTTATGATAGGGATAAAAATAAAATATATCCCTCAGGAAACTTATGGGATGTTATGGAATTTAAAACGCCTTCAATAAATAGGATCTCGTATATAACAATAGACGGGGCAAAAATACCCATTCCAGATAATGCTGAAGAATATTTATCCTTTGTTTATGGAAAAAATTGGAGGATTCCAAATCCTAATTGGCATACAGGAGATGGCCCTGCAACAAAAAAATTAGAAGGAGAGTATGCTGAGGCTATTTTTTATTGAGGTGAAATTGAATATGAAAGCATTAATTCTTAACTCTGGATTAGGTTCCAGAATGGGTGTTCTTACAAAAGACCATCCGAAGTGTATGACAGAAATCTCACCAACTGAGACTATTCTTTCCCGTCAGCTTAAGCTGCTTAAAAAAATGAATATTACTGATGTCGTAATCACAACTGGTTACTACGATCAGGTTCTTATTGATTACTCTGAGTCACTTAACCTAGGACTTAACTTCACTTTTGTGAACAACCCAGTTTATAATAAGACTAATTACATTTACTCAATCTATTGTGCTAGAGAGCATCTTGATGATGACATCATCCTCATGCATGGTGACCTCGTTTTTGAAGAATCCGTGTTAAGAGATTTATTAGATGAGAAGAACAGTTGCATGAAAGTATCTTCAACGATTCCTCTGCCAGAGAAGGATTTCAAAGCAGTTGTTAAGGATGGAGAAGTAAAAGCAGTAGGAATTGAATTCTTTGATTCCGCGATGGAAGCTCAGGCTCTTTATAAACTGAATAAAGAGGATTGGCAGATATGGCTCAATAAGATTATTGAGTACTGCGAGAATGATAAAAGAAAGTGCTACGCAGAAGTAGCGTTAAATGAAGTGACAGATAGATGTCATATAAAAGCATATGATGTAAAAGACAGATTGTGTACGGAAATTGATAATCCGGAAGATTTGGAAAAGGTTAAAAAGAGAATAACGGAAATCATCTAAAACGGATGATTTTTTATTTAGATGGTATTGATGGAGGATAAAGAAAAATATGTCTAAAAAAACTGTTTACATGTGCTTCTCGACCGATATGGTACATAGTGGCCATATCGAAATTATCAAGAAGGCTGCAGAACTAGGGGACCTTACAGTGGGTGTATTGACTGATGAAGCAGTTATGTCTTATAAGAGATTCCCTCTTCTTCCTTTTGAAGAAAGAAAAGCGATGTTTGAGAACATCAAGGGTGTAGAAAAGGTTGTAGAACAGGATACGCTTAGCTATAAGAAAAACCTTGAAGAGCTAAAGCCGGATTATGTAGTACACGGTGACGACTGGCAGATTGGTGTACAGAAGCCAATTCGTGATGAGGTATGTTCTGTTCTTGCATCTTATGGTGGGCAGCTTGTTGAGTTCCCTTATTCAAAAGATGAGAAGTACGAGGAACTGGAGAGAAGAGCTAATGCTGAGCTTTCCACACCGGATGTCAGAAGAAAGAGACTGAGAAAAGTCCTTAATACCAAGGGACTGGCTACTGTAATGGAAGCTCATTCCGGGTTAACTGGCTTGATTGTAGAAAATACTAAGGTAACAGATGACAAGGGAGAAACGCATCAGTTTGATGCTATGTGGTGTTCTTCTCTTTGTGATTCTACATTAAGGGGAAAACCAGATATCGAGCTTGTTGATATGACTTCAAGATTCAGATCCATTGATGAGATTATGGAAGTTACAACCAAGCCAATCATCTTTGATGGAGATACAGGCGGACTTATTGAACATTTTGTTTATACAGTTAGAACTCTTGAGAGAATGGGTGTTTCGATGGTTATCATCGAAGATAAGACTGGTTTGAAGAAGAACTCTCTCTTTGGTACAGAAGTAAAACAGACTCAGGCTTCTATTGAAGAATTCAGCGAAAAGATTAGAGCCGGTAAGAAGGCACAGAAGACTAAAGAATTCATGATTTGTGCCCGTATTGAGAGCCTCATTCTTGAGCGTGGAATGGAAGATGCACTGACTCGTGCTTTTGCATTTACAGAAGCAGGTGCGGATGCTATTATGATTCATAGCCGTAAGAAGGACCCTGCTGAAATCTTTGAGTTTGTTGAGAAGTTCAGAGAAAAGGATGCAACTACTCCAATCGTTGTAGTTCCAACTTCATTCAATGCTGTAACTGAAGAAGAATTCAAAGCACGTGGAGTTAATGTTGTAATCTACGCTAACCAGCTTACCCGTACTGCTTTCCCAGCAATGCAGAATGCAGCAGAGCTGATTTTGAAGAACCATCGTGCTAAAGAATGTGATGATATTTGCATGCCTTTCAAGGATATTATCAGACTTATCCCTGATGGAGAGTAATTGCAGAAAGGAGCAGTAATGATATTACATAGCTACGAAGAACTTGATACATATTTGGGTGAAAAGGTTCTCCTGGTATGTGATAGTTCTATCAAATTTCTAAAGATAAACGAGTATTTCAACGGAAAAGGGAACATTGTGAGGTTTAGTGACTTTGTTCCCAATCCTTTATATGAATCTGTTGTAGAAGGTGTTGATATCTTCCACAAAGAAGGCTGTGACACAATTGTTGCGGTTGGTGGAGGGAGTGCCATGGATGTTGCCAAGTGCATCAAGCTCTATTCCAATATGAACAGGGAAGAGAACTATCTGAAACAGAAGATAGTACCAAATGATGTGCCATTAATCGCAGTTCCTACAACTGCCGGTACAGGCAGTGAAGCGACAAGATATGCAGTTATCTACTATGAGGGTGAAAAACAATCCATAGCTGATTACAGCTGCATTCCTTCTGTTGTTCTGTTTGATACATCTGTTTTGGAGACTCTTCCTTTATATCAGAAGAAAGCTACACTCATGGATGCCATGTGCCATTCCATCGAGTCCTTCTGGTCGGTAAATTCTACTGATGAGAGTAAGGGATATAGTAAGGAAGCATTATCTTTGATAGTTAACAACTATAAGGATTACCTTGCAGGGGATAACTCAAAGAATGAACTGATGCTCAAGGCTTCACATATTGCGGGTAAGGCTATTAATATCACGCAGACTACAGCTGGTCACGCGATGAGTTATAAACTTACCAACCTATTCAGGATTGCCCATGGTCATGCCGCTGCTCTTTGCATTAAGGGAATCTGGCCTTTCATGGTCAAACACACAGGTAACTGCATTGACGCCAGGGGAGAAGAGTATTTGAAGAATACCTTTGACGAGATTGCTGATGCAATGGGATGCTCTTGTGTAGAAGAGGCGATAGATAAGTTCAGAAATATGGTAGATGAACTGGAATTGCAGGTTCCGGAGAATGTCACGGATCGAGATTACGAAGTGCTGAAGAACTCAGTCAATCCTGTAAGATTGAAAAACAATCCGGTGGCGCTGTCGTTAGAAGATATCGATATCATCTATCATGATATTTTAGGAGACAAACAGAAATGAAAGTAGATAAATTATTGGAAATAATTGGTTCAGACTTCTATACAGGAGTACCTGATTCCCAACTCAAAGCCTTGATTAATCATCTGATGGGCACATATGGCATTGATCCAAAGCATCATGTCATCGCAGCTAATGAAGGCAACTGTGCTGCTCTTGCTGCTGGTTATCATCTGGCTACTGGCAAGGTACCGGTTGTCTACATGCAGAACAGCGGCGAAGGCAATATCATCAATCCGGTTGCTTCTCTTCTGAATGATAAGGTATATGCAATTCCTACTGTGTTCATCATCGGCTGGAGAGGTGAGCCAGGACTTCATGATGAGCCGCAGCACATCTATCAGGGAGAAGTAACAGTGAAACTTCTTGATGATATGGATATCAAGAGCTTTGTCATCGGTAAGGAAACTACGGATGAAGAAGTTGCAAAAGCGATGGAGGAATTTAGAACGCTCCTTGACGCTGGCAAGGATGTTGCGTTTGTTATTAGAAAGGGCGCTCTTTCCACAGATGTGAAGGTCGAATACAAGAATGATAACAAGATGGTCAGAGAAGAAATCATTCAACACATCGTTAAGGCAACCGGGGAAGATCCTATTGTTTCCACAACAGGAAAGGCAAGTCGTGAACTCTTCGAAACCAGAGTGGCAAATAATCAGAGCCACAAGTATGATTTCTTGACTGTCGGTTCCATGGGCCATGCTTCATCTATCGCTCTTGGTGTGGCAATCAATAAGCCTAAGCAGAAAATCTGGTGCGTTGATGGCGATGGTGCGGTACTGATGCATATGGGCGCAATGGCAGTTCTTGGTGCAAACGCTCCTAAGAATATGGTTCATATTGTCATCAACAATGGAGCACATGAGACTGTTGGTGGTATGCCTACAGTGGCTTCTAATATCGACCTTGTTGGTATTGCCAAGGCTTGTGGATATCCTTATGCGGTTTCCGTTGATTCTTTTGAAGATTTGGATAGAGAACTGGCGGATGCAAAAAATAGAAATGAATTAAGTCTGATTGAGGTGAAATGCTCTATTGGTGCAAGAGATAACCTTGGTAGACCTACTACTACAGCTCTTGAGAATAAAGTAAACTTCATGGAGTATTTGAAGACGATTAAGTAATAAATGTCAGTAACCTCTCAATTTTCGCCTTATTCTGCCTCCCAATTTTCGCCCTCTAAAGCATAAAAAAAGCAGCCGAAGCTGCTTTTCTAATTTCTGACTTTCAAATTGTCAGCGAATTTTCGGGGGGATTGGCCGCCAGACTGGCACTAGCTATTAGGTTGCTTATTGTCAGAAGATGGTATATTCGTTTCATCAACATGGATGATGGTAGCATAGCTCTGATAAAAGAAGCGAGCCAGAGCATAGGTTTTCTTTTCGTGCTGATCCATGTATTTGACCCAATCGACAGGCTCAAATGATGAAGTTGCAATTGTGCAGCAAGGTACAAAGGGCTTTTTTGAATTGTGCTTATGCTGAATATAGCTTTCTTTGTGAGCCTTGACTCTGGCTTCAATGAACTGAGTGATTCCGTCGAGAAGCTCTTCATCGTAGATCCTGGTTCCGGCAAAATCATCAATGATGAGGCAGTTTGCTTTCATCATGATGGGGATTCATGAGGTGTCAGGAGCAAATAAAAATTCTATAAACTTAATGAAAAGAGTTGCTCTGAA
>JBJEOB010000072.1:0-12702 GCA_051880495.1 Lachnospiraceae bacterium | reverse complement strand
AGATCTGTAGCGATAAAAAACAAATCGGTGTATGATTTCATTATCCTCACAAATTAATATTTATCAATTTATTTTTCTTTTATTGTTCCGTTTAATAATGTAGAATGAAATGTTTATTCATGCTACTGATAGCTATAGGTCGCTATTCAGTGGGAACATTATTCCGAAAAGGGACTTTTTATATTATATTCAGCAGCTTGTGCAAATTTCATTTTCCTCCTGCAGGTTCCCAGTCAAACCTAAGCTTTACCACATCACCGTTTTCAAACAAAACAGCCACGTTGTTAGAATAACAGGTAATATCTATTGCCTTTTCATCGAAGGTATTTAATTGTGCCATTACTTCCTGTTCCGTGTCATAATCCGATGATCTGAACTTCACTTGTCCGTCATCACAAAGAATAACGGCATAGAGAAACCCCATAGACACTGCCTTGGCATTTTCCATATCCAGATTCAGGTTAAGTTCAACATCTGACCATAATAGATTTACAGTACCATCCTCCCGTATACCGATGCATCTGGGTGCGGTATCACAGGCTGAAATATCAATATATTTTTCAGTCGAAACCTTTTTCAGATAAATATTTGTTATATCACCATCAAAATCATTATACGTAATTCTGATAACATCACCATCCTCTGTGAGGATAAAATTACCTGAAATTTTAGAAACAGCAATAGAATCTGACAGAATCTTGCCTTCTCCGTTCTTGAATACTTTCAGGCAGCCATTATCGAGATAAACAATGCTGTTTGTAAAGATATTTCCACCAAGAAGTGAAAGTTTTTCATCATTTTTCTCATCATTTAATACACGTACCATTTGCTCCGCATTATATTTAATTGCTGCGGTGGTAAGCGGAAGCCCGTCATAACTTTCAAAAGCATCTGCATCAGTCAGAATTTTCCCCTGTTGATCGAGTGCACAGAAATTTTCACCTGAAAACACTTCCCGTATACCGTTTTCGGAGTCCATTTCATTCCATACATTATCCTGATAGAAAAAAGCTCTTCCTTCTGTTACAACGCATGGGTTCATGTTCCAATTTACCAGAGATATCTTGGAATCCGGTTTAACATAACCGCACGACAATATCTTTTCAAGAGTAACTTTAGATGTTTCAACTTCGGTTTTTTCAGTGTTTTCATTCGTTTGACCGGAATTGCCACAGCCCAAACCGCTTAAGCATAAAACCAGTACCAGTAAAATGTATGTTATTTTTTTCATATAATTCTTAAACCTCAATAATAATCATAGAATATGTTTCTTGAGTAATTTGTAGGATTATATTGTGAAAACAAGGATGAAAATGAACTTACAGAACCATACCCTAAAACATAAACATTTTTTATTCTTCTTGAATTATAATATAAGCCACTACTACTTGTTCCGGAAAACGGTACACCTCCATTTATCTTCGCTGTTGTATACGAATAGAAAAACAGCTGACCGCCTATTTCACTTGGAACCAGTGTTCTCCACTCTGTAGAGTCTGTTGTTGTCAACATAAGACATGCAAGATATGTTGAATGTCTCCATCTGTAGTCTGCTGCAGGTTCTCTTGCATTTAATGTAGCTCCACTCTGTCCAGTAATTGATGCAAAATCTCCTGATGTTATAACTCCTCTAGGAGTACTTGGAAACGAACTACTATGTACTCGGTTCAAAATAACCCATGCAACTGCGTTTTCTTCATTAGTATAAACTGTACCACCTTCTGCAAAAATACATCTTGCAAGTAATTCTACCGTAGATAGTCCATTATACCATCCGTTTGAATAACCTAACGCTACCCCATAGGATGAATCTGCCAATAATGCTTCAGCCCACTCTTCGGCAGCCAAATCATTATAATATGAATCCATTACCATTATTTCTTCTTCTGAGGCTAGAAAAGGATTAGTTTCTGAAAAAGCAAATGAATTGTCTACCCCGTCAGTGTATTTATGTTCCCTGGCACTGTAATGCCTTTCTCCTACTACATATGTATCGGTTGTATCACAATATTCATAACCTAACCAACGCATCTTATTTACATTACCAATGAACGTCTCATCTGAATTATTCACCCATCCCAACTCAGTCATTGAACAAATTTCTAAATTATTTCCATATGCATCACAATTATAATAGACAATTCTGTTGCCCTCACTATCGCATATATATGTAATAATACCCCTGTCATCATATTCAAAAATATATGTTTCATCCTGATACTCAAATCCAACCACCTTATTATTTCCATAATCATCTACCTCATAGATGTAAGTAGGGTTCATCTCATCAGCACGAACTGTAATGGAAAAGCAAACTAAACTTACAAATGCAATGGTACATAATGCAAAAAAAACTCTTTCTAATTTCTACCATATAATTTCCTCCCTTTATTATTTCTAAATATTTTACTAAAAATAAATATCACCTGCAACAACGCCACCAATATTATTCCTACACTTATCGATGTAGACAATTTTACATAACCCAAATTATAAAATATTATTATTCCGATATAACAAAATGATAAAATTACTAAACAAATTCTTTTAAGTTTCTTTTTTTCTTTAAAACCTAATTCATATTGTTCATTATCGATTGGGCTTAAAAAATATATCAATACTGTAGCTATTGCCAATAAATAAAATATCCATACCAAAGATTTACATTGAGCCACCACATATAGACCTAAGAATAATAATACATTAGAAAATACAAAACATTTAATAACTGAATTTGCGTGAAAACCGCCTGCAAATTTTCTTAAAATCATAAATGGCCAGACAATAAAAAAACTTTCCTTCAAATATCCTAATAGAAAACTTATTAATAAAAATAAAAAGAGCGGAACTACAGATATTGTTATACTATACATTGCATATTCATATAACTCTTTGTCTTCTTTATCAATCATCTCTTTTTCTATTAACCATTTTACAATCCCCATACATATACTCCGTTAAATTTCTTTTTTAAATTTTTTAAGATTTTCTGGTGTTTTAGGCTGATATACAATTATGCATGAAGCCGAATTTGCATCTAATTTTAAATAGCTGGTTAAAACATTTGTTATTGTTTTTGCACACTTATTCATCAAATCATCTTTCTTCATCCTTTGTCACCTCCTTCCTGTTTCTTCAGTATGAATATTTTGTACTTTCAATTATACAAGTACCTATAAAAATTTCTATAAGCCTGACATGAAACGACATTTTTTCGTCATATATGGGAATTTTTTCTTAATAGGGATTGCACTTTATGTTTTTTTTGAAATAATAGTTACATATATAAGGGGGAATAAATAAATGAACATTGCAATATGTGATGATAGTAACATCACCATCTCTGAAATATCCAATTACATTAATGAATATCTTACTTTGAATGGCATCAAACATTTATCCTGTAACACATACACAAGTGGCGAGCAGCTACTATCTAGCAGCATCGTTCCTGACATTCTTTTCCTTGATATTGAAATGGGAGGAATGAATGGAATCTTCGTAGGAAGAGAGATAAAAAAGAAAAACCCTGACTGTATTATTATAATCACCACATCATACATAGAATATTTAGATGATGCCATGCGATTTCATGTTTTCCGTTACTTATCAAAACCATTGGATAAAACACGCTTTATAAAAAATTTTAAAGAAGCCTTGAAAACATATAATTCTTCTATAAAGAAGATAGTTATAGAAACTAAGAATGAGACAATTACTGTTCTTACGAAAAAGATTATTATGATTGAGGCTTACGGACATAAAGTTGATATACATACTACCACAGGAGTTTTTACATCAATTCATCCTTTATCATATTGGAAAGAGAAACTTGATATGCCATGCTTTTTTCAATCGCACAAAAGCTTCATTATTAATTTTGAGCATGTCACTTCATTTAACCACACTGAGATAAAACTTTCCAACAACACACACGCATATTTAACAAAGAGAAAGTATATGGAATTCAAAAAAAACTATCTTCTATATTTAGAAAGTACGAGGTAACTAACCATGTTATTAGAACAAATTGTATTGTATGCATTAATATACATTGTTGAAGCAATTATCCTGCTTCAATATTGCAACAGTCTATTTAAACGCAGATACTCACAAGCCGTTACTTCAACATGCGTAATTTTTCTATATATCATACCATTTGTAACTGTTATTTATAATAATTCTTTTGCAAATGGCTTATCCTTTTTTTTAGCTACTTATTTATTCATAACAATATTCTATTATTGCAACAAACTTGTTGCATTATTTCACACATCTATGCTCACTATTATAATGGGATTATGTGAACTGATAGTCTTATCTCTGCTTAAAATATTTATAGCAGATTTTTCGGTTACCATGGAAAATTATACAAACTTAATAATACTCGCAATTTTAAGTAAGACTTTATACCTTTTTATCGTAAGATTAATATTATTATTTCGACAAAAAAATAATACTAATCACCAGTCTAGTGAATGTATGCTGGCATTAAGCATCATACCTCTTACTTCTTTCAGTGTAATGATAACATTTATACTAATTAATTTTGAATATAATACCTATGGCAAAACAAACTTGTTTATAATCGGCAGTAGTTTTCTGCTTTTATTCGCGAACTTAATTTCATTTTCCATTTACACTTCCATTCAGCATAATAATGATGAATACACTGTATTAAAATTGCAATTACAAAAAGAAAGTGACACTATTAAATACTATAAAATGATTAATAAACAATATGAGACCAAAAACGTTCTCATACATGACATACGTAAATTACTTAATACACTTTCAATATTAAATAAAACAGGAGACACGGAAAAAATTGATGAATACTTACGAAACATTTCCGGTATGGAGGCATTACAAACCCCAATAAAAGTTTGCGATAACGAATTGCTAAACTCTATTCTTGCGCAATACATCAAACGTAGCAAGGAAAATCATATGAATTTTGAAATTGATATTAGAAAGAATACCGTGAATTTCTTATCAGAAGACGACTTAACATCACTTATTTGTAATCTGCTGGACAACTCCTTTGAGGCTGCCATAAATTGTGATAATGCTAATATTACACTTAACATATACCCCAAAAATTCTACCATTGTTTTTTCAATAATTAATTCATGTCATGTTAAACCTTTATATTCACCACATGGAGAACTTATCTCAACAAAAGAAAACAACACTATCAATCACGGTTATGGTCTCAAAAGTATAAATCGCATAGTAAAAAAATATTCAGGTACACTTCAAATGTATTATGAAGATAACCTGAATACTTTTCATACCATTATTGCATTTCCACTTTCATATGACTCACACCCATATCCCGCCAATTAGATAAACCAGGAATGCCACAATCCATGCAATGACGCATTGTCCTGCTGCCATAGCCACAGCCCATTTTGTGCCAAGCTCTCTTTTTACTGATGTAACTGCTGCCACACACGGTGTATAAAGCAGGCAGAATACAAGCAGTGCCATTGCTGCAAGCGGAGAAATAACAAGCATCATATCCTGTATTGTTCCAAAAAGAACTGATAATGTTGAAACAACACTTTCCTTTGCCATAAAGCCGGTAATGAGTGCTGTAGACACTCTCCAGTCACCAAAACCCAGCGGTTTAAATATTGGTGCAATAAATCCGGCAGCTACCGCAAGCAGACTGTCTTTGGAATCTGCAACTACATTCAAATGAATGTCAAATGTCTGCAAAAACCATATCAGAATTGTCGCCACAAATATTACGGTGAAGGCTCTCTGAAGAAAATCCTTTGCTTTTTCCCACAAAAGCTGTAAAACATTTTTTACTCCCGGCATACGGTAATTAGGAAGCTCCATTACAAACGGTACCGGCTCTCCCTTAAACAAGGTCTTTCTAAGAACGAGTGCCATAAGTATACCTGTAATAATTCCTGCAAAATAAAGACCTACCATGATAAGTCCGCCTTTTCCCGGAAAGAATGCTGCCGTAAGAAACGCATAAATCGGAAGCTTAGCCGAACAGCTCATAAACGGCGTAAGCAGTATTGTCATCTTACGGTCGCGCTCTGACGGAAGTGTTCTGCTCGCCATAACACCCGGCACCGTACATCCGAATCCTATAAGCATCGGTACTATGCTTCTGCCCGACAAACCAATCTTACGAAGCAGTTTATCCATAACAAATGCAACTCTCGCCATATATCCGCTGTCTTCAAGAAGTGACAGGAAGAAAAACAGCGTTACTATAACAGGAAGAAAGCTGAGTACACTTCCTACGCCATTAAAAATACCATCAATTACAAGTGAATGTATTACCGGATTAACGTCTGTGGCAGTAAGTATGCCATCAATCTTAAGCGTAAGACCGTTAATGCACCATTCAAGTATGTCAGAAAAAAATGCACCTATTACATTAAAGGTCAGCATAAATACGAGTGCCATAATACCGATAAAAACAGGGATTGCCGTATATTTGCCTGTTAACACACTGTCTATCTTACGGCTTCTTAAATGCTCCTTACTCTCTTTAGGCTTGATAACAGTCTCTTCACATATCTTATTAATAAATCTGAAACGCATGTCAGCAATTGCTGCTGCCCTGTCAAGACCGCTTTCCTCTTCCATCTGAATTATTATATGCTCAAGCATTTCCTTCTCATTCCGGTCAAGACCCAGACTTTCAAGGATAAGCGAATCACCCTCGGCAAGCTTACTTGCAGCAAATCTTACCGGAATTTCCGCCGCATTTGCATGATCCTCAATAAGATGCATTATGCCATGCAGACATCTGTGGACAGCACCCTCGCGTCCCTGTGCGCTGCAAAAATCTTTTTCCTCAGGCTTTTCCTGATATTTTGCAATATGTACGGCGTGGTCAACAAGTTCCCCTATACCTTCATTTTTAGCTGCCGAGACAGGTATTACCGGAATACCAAGAAGCTTTTCCATATCATTTACAAGGATGGCGCCGCCATTCTCGCGTACCTCATCCATCATGTTAAGTGCAAGCACCATCGGAACATTAAGTTCAAGAAGCTGCATCGTAAGATACAGATTACGCTCAATATTCGATGCATCAACTATATTAATGATTCCCTTCGGTTTATCCTTTAAAAGAAATTCCCTCGTCACTATTTCCTCATTCGTATACGGCGACATTGAATAGATACCCGGCAAATCTGTTACAAGAGTGTCCGGATGCCCTTTTATCACACCGTCTTTCCTGTCAACCGTCACGCCCGGGAAATTACCTACATGCTGGTTGGAACCCGTCAGCTGGTTAAACAGTGTAGTCTTTCCGCAGTTCTGGTTACCGGCAAGTGCAAATGTTATTACCGTTCCCTCAGGAAGCGGGTTCTCGTCCTCCTTGGTATGGAACTTGCCACCCTCACCAAAACCGGGATGTTCCGTTTTCCTCTTTTTCCTCTCACGGATTTCTTTATTTTCCTCGTGTTTTTCGTCTCTGACGTTATCAATTTCTATCTTCATTGCATCCGCGATGCGCAGTGTCAATTCATACCCGTGTATCTGCAGCTCCATGGGGTCTCCCATCGGTGCAAGCTTAACCATGGTCACTTCAGCCTTGGGAATAACACCCATATCAAGAAAATGCTGTCTTAATGCACCCTCACCGCCTACGCTAATTACATCTGCCGTTTTTCCAAGCGGTAACTCATTTAAAGTCATGTTAATGCCTCACATTCCATTTTTATCTTACTGATATTTTATATAAATATGATTTTATAATATGATTCGGATGTAAAAAGTCAAATAATAAATTTTGCGCAATCTGCCAGATTATAAATTTTGCGCAATCTGCCAGATATACTTTAATCATCCGACTTTTTATATCCGAATCATATTATACCATAATATTTTTTCCAAATCCATAAGCGGATATGGTATATTGTTCTTAAATAATACTATCAGGTATTTGCGAAACTGTTCTCTTTGTTATATTAAACAAACTTTGTGGGTACAAATTAAGTGGCAATTGTGAGCCGCCGGTACTTAGGTGCCGTATTTTGGCACCTTATGTACCGCTGCGAGCGAGCATTAGTGCAAACGTGCCACTTAATTGTACCCATAAAGTTGTTTATTACATATACAGAATGCTTTCGCAAACGCCTGAATATACTATCTATAGGAGATTATACAGATGAAATTAACAACTCTCTGCTACATTGAAAAAGACGACAAATACCTTATGCTTCACCGCACCAAGAAGGAAAATGATATAAATAAGGACAAGTGGATTGGCATCGGAGGGCATTTTGAGGAAAACGAATCTCCGGAAGAATGCCTGCTTCGTGAAGTCAGAGAAGAGACCGGACTTACTCTTACCAAATTCCGTTTCCGTGGCATCATAACCTTTGTTTCTGATATATATGAAACAGAATATATGCATTTATATACGGCAACTGAATATACGGGAGAAATGACTGAATGTGATGAAGGTATTCTTGAATGGGTAGCCAAAGACCGGATAGAAGACCTCCCAATCTGGGAGGGAGACAAAGTCTTTCTTTCAATACTAAATGCCAATCTTAATTTCTTCTCGCTCAAATTAGTTTATCGTGGAGAAGAACTTATTGAAAGCATCGTAAAAAAATATTAGTCATGATTTCTTCCATGCATATGGTTCAAATCTTCTCTTTATTTGACGGATAAGGTTATTTGAATCGCCCGGCATTATTGTATAGTCATATCGGTTGGGAATCGTACCAAATGTAACAGTACGGTCGATTTCCAGCCTTCTCTTTAAGTATTCGAGCATATTCTCCTTGCTTGCATTGTGATTGTATATCTTAATATACGCCTTACCTGCATAATCTGTTGAGTCATAAAATAAAACCTTTAAGTCCCTGACAAAATCTTCCTTCATCAAGGCATCATAAATTCCCTGCATTTTTTCCTTATCATCAATCAGCATAAAATAAACGACATCCTCTTCCTTCGGTAATGGCCGCTTGATATAATTCCGATAAGGTGAACTGCGCAGCGAATTAACAATCGTGTTATATATTTCTAAGGATGTCTCCTCATAATAAATCATCAGCAAATCATCAACCACCACGTTGATAAAACAAGGTTCTTCTATCTTTTTAAAAAAATCCACTAATTTCTGGGATAACTCCGAGGAAATCACATATACGAGTTCGTATCTTTTTTCCTTCAGATTGAATAATGCCGCACCATCCATAGCTATTACCGGAAGCTTTAACCTGATATCACGCATCGGCTCCATAAGCGATGCCGGCGTTCTAATCGTCGACAGGGTAAATGTCAGGCCGTCATCAAGCATACGGTTAAGTTCAACACGCCCATAGTCTGAAATGTTATTCTGTTTCGAGAGCAATGTATCATCAAGCCCCGACACAAAAAGTATTTCCGGATGTTTCTTTCTTGGCAGTGAAAATGTATTGACAACAATTCCCAGTACAATGCCAATCATGGTGTCCAGAAATCTGTTCCACACAAACAGATATGGATTGCTGTCAGATATATGATTCACCACAATACTCAGGAAAACAACACACGAAAAATAAGATGCCTGTTTCTTATTCATCAGCACAGTAGTATATAATACAATGATTATAAACAATGCTATCGTTAATCCGCGAAAAAGGACGGCAATTAAATTATCAGGCACCTTAATTAAATCATACAGATATTTTCCAAAAAACTGTTCCAGCACAATATATACAAGACCAAATAACGCTCCAACCAAGGTTCCCAGCGAACGCTGCTTTGCCTTGGCTTTCGTCTCACTGACATAATCCTGCATACACCACAAAACAGCCAGCTGCGAATAAAACACAATACCCTGCCCGTTTCTTAACAGATTAACCACATAACACAGGAATACTCCTATCGCTGACTTAATGATACGAAGACCAATTTTAGGCAATTTATAGTTTTCTTTATCCATGGCATTTCCTATTCATTTCTAACAAGCTTCACAACTGCCGTGTTGGCATAAGTCAACGGATCCGTATGCATAAAAAATACCTTGCCCTTAACCGGTGCATATAATGTCTCCATAATCTCACCATCATAAGGATTTATGATATTGGCTAAAGGTGCACCTTCTTCCACTGCATCCCCTGCCTTAACAAGCGCCTCAAAAATACCTGACTTGGCTGTCTGTACAGACACAAGTTCAGTATCATTTAATACAATTGATTTTTCCTTTTTTGCCTCGTAGGAATACTTAATAATCCCAAGAGAGGATAAGAATTTCATAATGCTCAGTACAGACTGTCCTGCAGACTTACGGTCAATCGTTGTGGTGCTTGTCGTATAGAAACTAAATGCCTGTGTATCCCACACCTGCCAGTTATAATTTAATGTAGCCGTATCATAAGGGCGCACCTTTCGTACTACAACATACGGCATCTCGAACTTTAACGCATTCTCAACAGTACTGTATCCCTCATCCATCATACGGACATGCGGCATAAATTCGCCCGGCATATAAAATGATGTGAATTGAATACCATACTGATAATCCATAATTTCACTAAACACGCCATCCGCAATCCTCTGTGTTGTCTCTCCCAGATTATATCCCGGGAACATACGGTTTATGTCCGTATTATCAATCGGCCAGAAACGTTTCTGAATATTCATCGAATACGGATTGCAGCTTGGGATAATAAGAATCCTGTGTCCCGGGGTAATTCGTCCCTCTTCCTCCAGCTGCTTAAATTTCTTAACAAGCTGGGAGCAGCAATAAAGCTGCTGTACTTCATTTCCGCGCATGGAACCGACAATACATACACTCTTTTTTCCCTTGCCAAACTCGTATCCCGTCACACGGAAGTTATCACGATACAATCCCTTTATTTCATAGATTATCCTCTTTTTCATGCTTCATAGACCTCCCTGCAAAGTAATCTTCCTATCAGGGAGCCTTCATCAACAATCGGATATTCACGAATGGTAAATAAAATACCATCCACCGGCGCGGTGACATCATCAAGCACTTTGCCTGTCAAAGGATCAATAATCTGTCCGATTAAATCACCAACCTTTAGTTTCTCCCAATGATGCACTTTCTGTATAAACAAACCGCCAACTCTGGCGTTAAGGTAACACACATCATCCTGATTCTTGGAAATAATAGGCTTTCGTACTTTTTTTACCCTGCCTTCCCATATTCCAAGTTCTTTCATCATACTGAATATTCCGTCCACAAGCTGATTGCCGTATTCCTGCGTAAGCCTCATTCCGACACCCATTTCCACTACAAGACACGGTGTACCGCTGCTGTTAAGACTATATGCAAATGTAGATTCCAAAACTGTACTTGCACCATGTACCCAGATAAAATCCACGTTGGATTTTTTGGCAATCGGCACAAGCTTCTTCTCATGCAGCTCATTTATACGAATCTGCGGAATCTCTGTAAGATAAATATTGCTTGCATGAATATCTACAACCAGGTCTGAGCCTGATACATCCTTCATAATCTCTGCTGCCAGATATTCCGTCATGTTTCCATCAATATTTCCGGGAAATAACCTGTTCATATCCAGGTCAAATGCCGGTATACCCCTTGTAATTGAATCAATTCCCAAAGGATTCATTGCCGGGTAAATGTCAACTATTCCATTAAGCCTGTCCATTTCCTCTTCAATTCGGCGGGACAGTTCAAAACAAACATACTGTCCCTCCAGCTCATCACCATGTATTCCGGTAACGATACTGATTCGTTTCATTCCCTTACGCTTAACTTGCGGTTGGATACGGTGCTTCCTGATGGATAAGGTTTCATCCACCGGCAAAGCCACCGATGCTACTGTTTTAATCATATAAATTATTCCATAACCTTTCTTTTGTTTACACTTGTGTAACACAGACTCTTACCGTCTGTGTCTGAGTCCCGCCGCCGTGCATGATTCCGCGGTTAATCATACAATCATTTGCATCCCTGCCAATACCGATTTTAATATGCTCATCCTTCACACGCACGTCATTGGTCGGGTCAAAGCCATACCATCTGCCGTCACTAAGAACTTCTACCCATGCATGGCTTGCACCCTCGCCTACGATTAATCCCGTCACATACCTTGCCGGAATTTTAGCCAGATGTAACAGCGCAATAAACACATGTGCATAATCCTGACAGACTCCGCATCCCAGAGTAAATGCTTCCTCTGCCGTAGTTTTTACCGTCGTAGTGTTGGGCTGATAAGTAAAATCCCTGTGCAGACAATGCATAATCTCTTCTGTCTGTTGAAGAACATTTCTGCCCTTCGCAGGTTTAATTTTATTAAAATATTTAATTATGTTATCTCCTGCAACATTTAAACCATGCGGATGGTTAAAAATCATTGCAATATTCTCGTCGGCTTCTTCCTCATAGTCCGCCATACCGACCATGGCTTCTCCTGTGATTTTAAAATAAAAAGTCTTATGTGGCTGCTCATTCACGCCATAAATCTGCAGGTTGCCAAGACCATCTGCACCTTTTTCATAACTTATGGCCGGATATACTTCAATATCCGTCTGTTTTATTATCTGGCGTTCATTATCTTTAGGAATACATTTAATGGTAAAATTACACCTTGAGATTTCAACAGAATAATCAATCTGCATGTAGTACTCAAAATGAAGCTTTTTCATATCCATGCCTCCTCGTTTCATTGGGTAGTGTCAAATTTACTACCTTTTTTTCTTTATAAAACCTTTATTTTCGGGAGT
>JBJEOB010000071.1:0-60707 GCA_051880495.1 Lachnospiraceae bacterium | reverse complement strand
GCTCCTGCTCCTAACGCTGTACTACTCATGTTCATTTCCTCCAATTCATAATTTTTCGACTATAACACAAAAAGGACACTCTCCTAGTTTTCACTTGGAAAGTGTCCTTTTGATACAAAATTATATGAAATTAGATTCACTATCGCACTACCAAAAACGCATTATCACGCATTATTTGGCATTACGCTTCGCAAATTTGTTGCAATTTTGTTGCAAATTCCATTTTCAAAAGCTCGAAAGCCTTGATTTTACTGGATTACTCAATGATTGTAGCAACACGGCCAGAACCTACAGTTCTACCACCCTCACGGATAGCGAATGTAAGACCCTGCTCCATAGCGATTGGGTGAATAAGTTCGATAGTCATTTCTACGTTATCACCTGGCATACACATTTCTGTACCAGCTGGTAATTCGCAGATACCTGTTACGTCTGTTGTTCTGAAGTAGAACTGTGGACGATAGTTGTTGAAGAATGGAGTATGACGTCCACCTTCATCCTTTGTTAATACGTAAACCTGAGCTGTAAACTTTCTATGGCATGTTACAGTACCTGGCTTAGCAAGAACCTGACCACGAACGATATCTGTTCTCTGGATACCACGAAGAAGAGCACCGATGTTATCACCAGCCTGAGCTTCATCAAGGAGCTTACGGAACATTTCGATACCTGTTACAACTGTCTTCTGCTTCTCTTCCTTAACACCAACGATTTCAACTTCCTCGTTAACATGAAGAGTACCACGCTCTACTCTACCTGTAGCAACTGTACCACGACCTGTAATTGTGAAGATATCTTCTACAGGCATAAGGAATGGCTTATCTGTTTCACGAACTGGATCTGGAATGTACTCATCAACTGTGTTCATAAGTTCCATGATCTTGTCGCCCCAAGGACCCATTGGATCGTTAAGAGCCTGAAGTGCAGAACCCTTAATGATTGGGCAACCTGTGAATTCATATTCTTCAAGCTGCTCTGTGATTTCCATTTCAACTAACTCAAGAAGTTCTTCATCATCAACCATATCACACTTGTTCATGAATACTACGATGTAAGGTACACCAACCTGACGTGAAAGAAGGATGTGCTCCTTTGTCTGAGCCATAACACCATCTGTAGCAGCAACTACGAGGATAGCGCCATCCATCTGTGCAGCACCAGTGATCATGTTCTTTACATAGTCAGCATGGCCTGGACAGTCAACGTGTGCATAGTGTCTCTTTTCTGTCTGATATTCAACGTGAGCTGTAGAGATAGTAATACCTCTTTCTCTTTCTTCTGGAGCCTTATCGATGTTCTCGAAATCTACCTTCTCGTTACCAGGTACTCTTTCAGCTAAAACCTTAGTAATAGCAGCTGTTAAAGTTGTTTTACCATGATCTACGTGACCGATGGTACCAATGTTACAATGAGCTTTGGTTCTCTCAAATTTTGCCTTTGCCATTTTTTAAAGTCCTCCCTTTAAATACTGACCCGAATTTCGGGTATTATAAATGCTGTTCTTAATTATATTGCATATTTGCAATATTTTCAAGTTATTTTTTTATTTGCAGCACAGCTGCCATCATGACAGCTATGCTGATTTTTAATAATTAATTTTTCTTTGCAGAAACAACCTTGTCCTGAACCTGCTTTGGACACTGCTCATAATGATCAAAGAACATTGAGTAGTTACCACGGCCCTGTGTCTTAGAACGAAGGTCTGTAGCATATCCGAACATTTCAGCAAGTGGTACAAAAGCCTTAACCATCTTACCGTTACCAATGTCTTCCATGCCTTCTACACGTCCACGACGTGAGTTTACATCACCAATTACATCACCCATGTATTCTTCAGGCATTGTAATCTCTACCTTCATGATAGGCTCAAGAAGTGCAGGAGCGCCCTTTTCCATAGCTTCCTTGAATGCCATAGAACCGGCAATGTGGAATGCCATTTCTGAAGAATCGACTTCATGGTAAGAACCATCATAGATATCAGCTCTAACACCAAGAACAGGGAATCCTGCAAGGATACCTGAATTAGCTGCTTCTCTGATACCTTCAGCTACTGATGGGATGTATTCCTTAGGAATAGCACCACCTACAACAGAAGACTCACAGAAGAGTACCGGTGGTTCATTAATCAATACTGTATTCTTGGTTTCAAATTCAAATGTTTCACTATCAACAGGTAATGGTGAGAAATGTACCTTACAGTGACCATACTGACCACGACCACCTGACTGCTTAGCATACTTAGAATCAACGTCAACAGCCTTTGTAAAGCACTCACGGTAAGCAACCTGTGGAGCACCAACATTTGCTTCAACGTGGAATTCACGAAGAAGACGGTCAACGATGATATCAAGATGAAGCTCGCCCATACCGGCGATAATTGTCTGACCTGTTTCCTGATCTGTATGAGCACGGAATGTAGGATCTTCTTCAGCAAGCTTTGCTAAAGCCTCGCCCATCTTACCCTGTGCATCCTTTGTCTTTGGTTCAATAGCAAGCTCAATAACCGGCTCTGGGAATTCCATTGACTCAAGGATAACCGGATGCTGCTCGTCACAGATTGTGTCACCTGTTACGGTAAACTTAAGACCAACTGCTGCTGCAATATCTCCTGAATATACCTTATCAATTTCCTTACGGTTATTAGCATGCATCTGAAGGATACGACCAACTCTTTCCTTCTTATTCTTAGAAGAGTTAAGTACATATGAACCTGAATTTAATGTACCTGCATAAACACGGAAGAATGCCAGCTTACCAACGAATGGGTCTGTCATAATCTTGAATGCTAATGCGGCAAATGGTTCCTCATCTGAAGACTTAACGAATACTTCGTTGCCATCTTCATCCTGACCTGCGATATCAGGGATATCTGTAGGAGCAGGCATATATTCAAGAACAGCATCCAATAACTTCTGGATACCCTTGTTCTTGTATGCAGAACCACAAAGTACAGGAATTGCTGTACCTGCGATAGTAGCAGCACGAAGAGCCTTCTTAAGATCCTCTACAGGAATCTCTTCACCCTCTAAGTACTTCTCCATCAAATCATCATCAAGCTCAGCACACTGCTCAATGAGCTTTTCATGATATTCTTCAGCAATATCCTTATAATCATCAGGGATTTCACCAACAGTAATGTTGTCACCCTTATCATCATTGTAGATATATGCTTTCATTTCAAATAAATCTACAATACCCTGGAAATAATCTTCTTTACCGATCGGCACCTGAAGACAAACAGGGTTCTTACCAAGCTTTGTGATAAGCTGTTTTGTTGAACCGAAGAAATCAGCTCCCATCTTATCCATCTTGTTCATAAATGCAATACGTGGAACATTATACTTATCAGCCTGACGCCATACGTTCTCTGACTGTGGCTCAACGCCGTTCTGTGCATCGAATACACCAACAGCACCGTCAAGTACACGAAGTGAACGTTCAACTTCTACTGTAAAGTCAACGTGACCTGGAGTATCAATAATATTGATACGATATTCCGGAGTACCCGGAATAACCTTTGTTTCCTTCTCCAATGTCCAGTGACATGTAGTAGCGGCTGAAGTAATTGTGATACCTCTTTCCTGCTCCTGGGCCATCCAGTCCATTGTTGCAGTACCTTCATGTGTATCACCAATCTTATGATTAACACCGGTATAGTAAAGAATACGTTCTGTTAATGTAGTCTTACCAGCATCAATATGAGCCATAATACCGATATTTCTAGTTCTCTCTAACGGATATTCTCTTCCAGCCAAGGGATTGTCCTCCTTTAATTAATGTAAAATCCTAATAAATTAGAATCTGTAATGTGCGAAAGCCTTATTAGCGTCAGCCATCTTATGAACGTCTTCCTTCTTCTTAACAGCAGCACCTGTGTTAGAAGCAGCATCCATAATTTCTCCGGCTAATTTCTCTTCCATTGTCTTCTCGCCTCTCTTACGAGAATACGTTGTTAACCAACGAAGACCTAAAGCCTGTCTTCTGTCTGGTCTAACCTCGATAGGTACCTGGTATGTTGCACCACCAATACGTCTTGCCTTTACCTCAAGAAGTGGCATAACATTGTTCATAGCCTCCTCGAATACCTCGATTGCTGGCCTGCCAGTCTTTTCTGCAACTCTATCGAATGCTCCGTATACAATCTTCTGTGCTACATTCTTCTTACCATCAATCATGATGTTATTTACAAGCTTTGTAACAACCTTGTTATTGTAAATCGGATCTGCTAATACGTCTCTTTTCTGAGTATGTCCTTTACGTGGCACGGTTCTTCCCTCCTTAATAAATAATTAATTCATCGGTACTCACAATTAATTGTTGTGTTCGCGCTCGGTATTACTTATATCTTAATCCTGCAACCTCAGGATAAATATGTCTAATTCCGGCACTATAAATAATCAATGTGAATGTCTCAGTCACATTTTCATGGCTGAGAATCTAATTTCTATTATTATCTAGAAATTATTTTGCGTCCTTAGGTCTCTTAGCACCATACTTAGAACGCGCCTGTCTTCTCTTAGCAACACCAGCTGTATCAAGTGTACCTCTAACGATATGGTATCTTGTACCTGGTAAGTCTTTTACTCTACCACCTCTTACAAGAACAACGCTATGCTCCTGAAGGTTGTGACCTTCACCTGGAATGTAGCTTGTTACTTCAATACCGTTAGAAAGACGAACTCTGGCAATCTTACGAAGAGCTGAGTTAGGCTTCTTAGGGGTAGCTGTCTTAACTGCTGTACATACACCTCTCTTCTGTGGAGCAGATGTATCTGTAGCCTTCTTCTTAAGAGAGTTATATCCCTTCTGAAGTGCAGGTGCAGTTGACTTCTTCTCTGAAGTCTTTCTACCGCTTCTAACTAACTGATTAAATGTAGGCATTTCTTTTTCACCTCCCGGAATTAGATTATAGGTTGCAATCTATTCTTCTGAATAAATCGTAGTATGTGTTTTGCGCACACTAGATTATTATATTCTCTTGCCAGTCTTGTGTCAACACATTTTTATGCCGATAAACGTAAAAATTTCCAAGGTGCATGACAATATTATTGCCACCACCCTGGAAATTCTATACATCTGATTATTCTTCTACTGTAACTTCTTCCTCTTCAACACCGATTTCTGCATCGTCATCTACTATAGCAACGCGTTCGTCTGTGTTAAGCTTAACATTACGGTATCTCTTCATACCTGTTCCGGCAGGAATCAGTTTACCAATGATAACATTTTCCTTAAGACCAATAAGTGGATCTACCTTACCATTAATAGCTGCTTCGGTAAGAACCTTTGTTGTCTCCTGGAACGATGCTGCTGACAAGAATGAACTTGTAGCAAGGGATGCCTTGGTAATACCAAGCATAATCTGTGTACCTGTTGCAGGCTGTAAGCCCTGTTCAATCAAAGCTTCATTGGCCTCGTTGAAATCAAGTACATCTGCTGTCATTCCCGGAAGGAACTCAGAATCACCCTTCTCATCAATCTTAATCTTCTTAAGCATCTGTCTTACGATAATTTCGATATGCTTATCATTGATTTCTACACCCTGAAGTCTGTAAACACGCTGTACTTCACGAAGCATGTAATCCTGAACTGCACGGACACCCTTAATCTTCAAGAGGTCATGTGGATTTACACTACCTTCTGTAAGTTCATCACCGGCTTCAAGTGTAACACCATCGTATATCTTAATTCTTGAGCCATAAGGAATCGGATATGCCTTTGTGTTACCTGTCTCAGGGTCAGTAACAACAACTTCACGCTGCTTCTTTGTATCCCTGATTGTTGCAACACCGCCAAATTCAGCAATAATCGCAAGTCCCTTTGGCTTTCTTGCTTCAAATAACTCTTCTACTCTAGGAAGACCCTGTGTAATATCATCACCGGCAACACCACCTGTATGGAATGTTCTCATGGTAAGCTGTGTACCAGGTTCACCGATTGACTGTGCAGCGATAATACCAACTGCTTCACCAACCTGTACCGCCTGACCTGTTGCCATGTTAGCACCATAACATTTAGCACAGACGCCGCTGTGAGCCTTACATGTAAGAATTGTTCTGATCTTAACCTGAGTAACACCTGTCTTAACGATTGCAGCTGCTCTCTTTGGTGTAACCATATGATTTGCTTCAACAACAACTTTTCCTGTTTCAGGATCTACGATGTCCTCAGCAAGATATCTTCCTGTAATTCTCTCTTCAAGGCTCTCGATTTCTTCCTTGCCATCCATAAATGCCTTAACGTACATTCCAGGAATTGCTTTTCCTTCACAGCAGTCTACCTCACGAATAATAAGTTCCTGTGAAACGTCAACAAGACGTCTTGTAAGATAACCCGAGTCAGCTGTACGAAGAGCTGTATCTGAAAGACCCTTTCTGGCACCATGTGCAGAAATGAAGTATTCCAAAACGTCAAGTCCCTCACGGAAGTTAGACTTAATAGGAAGTTCGATTGTTCTACCTGATGTATCAGCCATAAGACCACGCATACCTGCAAGCTGCTTAATCTGCTTATCAGAACCACGGGCACCTGAATCTGCCATCATGAAGATGTTGTTATATTTATCAAGACCACCTAAAAGCTCCTTGGTGATTTCATCATCAGTTGCCTTCCATGTCTCGATTACTTCTTTATATCTTTCTTCTTCAGTCACAAGACCACGCTTGAAGTTCTTTGTAATCTTTTCTACAGTAGCTTCTGCTTCTGCAATTAATTCCTTCTTCTTAGGTGGTACAGTCATATCTGAAATTGAAACTGTCATTGCAGCTCTTGTTGAGTACTTGTAACCCATTGCCTTGATATTATCAAGAACTTCTGCAGTCTTGGTAGCACCATGTGTATTAATAACCTTCTCAAGAATCTTCTTTAACTGCTTCTTTCCTACGTGGAAATCAACTTCAGGAAGTAAGAGATTCTCTTCTTTGCTTCTGTCAACAAATCCAAGATCCTGAGGAAGTATTTCATTGAAGATAAATCTTCCCAATGTGCTTTCAATAACACCCGATACAACTTCGCCATTAGCATTCTTCTTTGCTACCTTTACCTTAATCTTTGAATGTAAGGTAATAATATCATTCTCATATGCAAGGATAGCTTCATTAACACTCTTGAAGAACTTTCCTTCGCCCTTGGCACCAGGTCTTTCCTGTGTTAAGTAATAGATACCAAGAACCATATCCTGTGAAGGAACGGCAACCGGCGCACCATCAGACGGCTTTAACAGGTTGTTAGGTGATAACAGAAGGAAACGGCATTCTGCCTGTGCTTCCACAGACAACGGAAGATGCACGGCCATCTGGTCACCATCGAAGTCGGCATTAAATGCGGTACAAACAAGAGGATGAAGCTTGATAGCCTTACCTTCTACAAGTATCGGTTCAAATGCCTGAATACCAAGTCTGTGAAGTGTAGGAGCACGGTTAAGCATAACCGGATGCTCTTTAATTACATCTTCAAGAACATCCCAAACTGCAGGGTCAAGACCCTTTTCTACCATCTTCTTGGCATTCTTAATGTTATTAGAAAGTCCTCTTGCCTCTAATTCTTTCATAACAAAAGGCTTGAATAATTCAATTGCCATCTCCTTTGGAAGACCGCACTGATAAATCTTAAGTTCCGGACCAACTACGATAACCGAACGACCTGAATAGTCAACACGCTTACCAAGAAGGTTCTGACGGAAACGTCCCTGCTTACCTTTAAGCATATCTGAAAGAGACTTTAATGCTCTGTTACCAGGACCGGTTACAGGACGGCCTCTTCTGCCGTTATCAATTAACGCATCTACTGCTTCCTGAAGCATTCTCTTTTCATTGCGGACAATGATTTCAGGCGCACCAAGCTCAATAAGCTTAGCAAGACGGTTGTTTCTGTTAATGATTCTTCTGTATAAATCATTTAAGTCAGATGTAGCAAAACGTCCGCCATCGAGCTGAACCATAGGACGTAAATCCGGCGGAATTACAGGTACAACTGTAAGAATCATCCATTCAGGCTTATTTCCTGACTCTCTGAATGCTTCTACGACCTCAAGACGCTTAACAATTCTTGCCTTCTTCTGACCTGAAGCATCAGCAAGCTCTTTCTTAAGCTCTGCTGAATCCTTCTCAAGATCGATATCTGAAAGAAGTTTCTGGATTGCTTCTGCACCCATTCCAACTGTAAATGTGTTACCAAATGCATCATATGCATCTCTATATTCTTTCTCTGAAAGCACCTGCTTGTAAGAAAGATTTGTTGTACCCGGATCAAGTACAATATAAGCTGCAAAATACAATACCTTTTCAAGTACTCTTGGTGATAAATCAAGGATTAATCCCATTCTGCTTGGGATTCCCTTGAAATACCATATATGGGAAACAGGCGCTGCAAGAGCAATGTGACCCATACGTTCTCTACGCACGCTTGCCTTTGTGACCTCAACACCACACTTGTCACAGATTACACCTTTATATCTGATCTTTTTATACTTTCCACAATGACATTCCCAATCTTTGCTTGGTCCAAAAATCTTTTCACAGAACAAGCCTTCCTTTTCAGGCTTTAAGGTTCTGTAGTTAATGGTTTCAGGCTTTGTTACCTCTCCTCTTGACCATTCAAGAATTTTTTCAGGTGAAGCAAGACCAATTTTAATGGCATCAAATGTCATCTGTTGATATGTTTCATTCGTTTTTTCTGACATCACTGGCTCTCCCTTCAATTAATCTTCATCCGAATAATCGTCTGAATTAAAATCATCATACTCATCCATGTCTAAGTCATCTTCCTCGACATCAACCAACTCATCATCACTGAATTCCTGAGTTGTATATCCGTGCTGAGCAAATGATTCTCCTTCCTGACCAACGGTTCTATCATCATCTAACATAATGCGAGTATCAACATCACCATAATCAACTGATTCCATAATGTTGATTTCTTCGCCATCTTCGTCTAATACCTTGACATCAAGTGCAAGAGACTGTAATTCCTTAAGAAGTACCTTAAATGATTCAGGGATACCCGGTTCAGGAATATTAACACCTTTAATAATTGCTTCGTATGTCTTAACACGACCAATAACGTCATCGGACTTAACTGTTAAGATTTCCTGTAATGTATAAGATGCACCATAAGCTTCAAGTGCCCAAACTTCCATTTCACCGAAACGCTGTCCACCGAACTGTGCTTTACCGCCGAGTGGCTGCTGTGTTACAAGTGAGTAAGGACCTGTTGAACGTGCATGAATCTTATCATCAACAAGGTGATGAAGCTTCAGATAATGCATGTGTCCGATTGTAACAGGACTGTCGAAGTATTCACCTGTTCTACCGTCACGAAGCCTTACCTTACCGTCACGTGATAACGGAACACCCTTCCATAATTCACGATGGTCACGGTTCTCATAAAGGAAATCCATAACTTCCTTATCCAATTCATCTTTATGTTTCTTCTCAAATTCTTCCCATTCAAGATTTACATAATCATTTGCAAGATCAAGTGTATCCATGATAGCATTTTCATCTGCACCATCAAATACAGGAGTTGAAATATTGAAGCCTAAAGCCTTAGCTGCAAGACTTAAGTGAATTTCAAGCACCTGACCTATGTTCATACGTGAAGGAACGCCCAGTGGGTTCAATACGATATCAAGAGGACGTCCATTTGGAAGGAATGGCATGTCTTCTACAGGTAAAATTCTTGAAACAACACCCTTGTTACCATGACGGCCGGCCATCTTATCACCAACAGAGATTTTTCTCTTCTGGGCAATGTAAATGCGGACTGCCTGGTTAACACCCGGTGATAATTCATCACCATTTTCTCTTGTAAATACCTTGGCATCTACAACAATACCATATTCACCATGTGGTACCTTAAGTGATGTATCTCTTACTTCCCTTGCCTTTTCACCAAAGATTGCACGAAGAAGTCTTTCTTCAGCAGTAAGCTCTGTCTCTCCCTTTGGAGTAACCTTACCTACAAGAATATCGCCGGCACGAACCTCAGCACCGATACGAATGATACCTCTTTCGTCCAAATCCTTTAATGCTTCAGGATTAACACCCGGAACATCTCTTGTGATTTCTTCAGGTCCAAGCTTGGTATCTCTTGCTTCTGCCTCATATTCTTCTATATGAACTGATGTATAAACATCATCCTGAACTAATCTTTCACTAAGTAAAACGGCATCTTCGTAGTTGTAACCTTCCCATGTCATGAATCCGATAAGAGGATTCTTACCAAGAGCGATTTCACCCTGTGAAGTTGAAGGACCGTCTGCGATAACAGTTCCGGCTTCAACTCTATCATCCTTAAATACGATTGGTCTCTGGTTGTAACAGTTACTCTGGTTGCTGCGCGAGAACTTTGTAAGATGATATACATCCTTCTGACCATCATCTGTACGGATTACGATTTCGTTAGATACAGATCTTTCAACCACACCTGCACGCTTAGCAACAACACAGACACCTGAGTCAACAGCTGCCTTATATTCCATACCTGTACCAACTACAGGAGCTTCCGTAGTCAGAAGAGGAACTGCCTGACGCTGCATGTTAGAACCCATGAGGGCACGGTTAGCATCATCATTCTCAAGGAAAGGAATCATTGATGTTGCCACAGAGAATACCATCTTAGGTGAAACGTCCATTAAATCAATCTTAGAACGGTCAAATTCAGATGTTTCCTCTCTGTAACGTCCGGCTACTGTATTCTTTACGAAATGTCCGTCTGCATCGAGTTCAGCATTAGCCTGTGCTACATAGTAATTATCTTCTTCGTCTGCTGTAAGGTATCTTACCTCGTCAGTTACACGTGGATTCTTAGGGTCTGACTTATCAACAAGACGATAAGGAGCCTCTACAAATCCGTATTCATTAATTCTTGCATATGTTGCAAGTGAGTTAATCAAACCGATGTTAGGACCTTCAGGTGTCTCAATAGGACACATTCTTCCGTAGTGAGTATAGTGAACGTCTCGAACCTCGAAACCTGCACGGTCTCTTGAAAGACCACCAGGGCCAAGTGCTGATAAACGTCTCTTGTGTGTAAGTTCGCCAAGAGGGTTATTCTGGTCCATGAACTGTGACAGCTGTGAACTTCCAAAGAATTCCTTAACAGCTGCTGTTACCGGCTTAATATTAATAAGTGACTGTGGTGAAACCTCAGAAACTGCCTGAGTTGTCATCTTTTCACGAACTACTCTCTCTAATCTTGAAAGACCGATTCTGTACTGGTTCTGTAATAATTCACCAACAGCTCTGATACGTCTGTTGCCCAAATGGTCGATATCATCCTTATTTCCAAGACCATATTCCAAATGAAGATTGTAGTTAATTGAAGCAATTATATCTTCAGTTGTAATGTGCTTTGGTACAAGATCACTGGCATTCTTCTTAACTGCCTCAAGAACATCATCAGCATTTTCCTCAAGAATATGCTTAAGAACAGGATAGTATACAGACTCAGAAATACCGTACTTTCTTGCTTCTTCCTTACTGATGTCAATCCACTTTGTTATATCAACCGTCATGTTGGAAAGAACTTTAACCTTGCGGTCCTCTACCTGCATAAATACATATGGTACTGCTGCATTCTGGATATCATCTGCAAGCTCTCTTGTTACAAATGTACCTGCCTGAGCAATAATTTCACCTGTTGTAAGATCTACAACATCCTCAGCAAGCATATGTCCGCTGATTCTGTTCTTTAATGCAAGCTTCTTATTAAACTTGTAACGGCCCACCTTAGCAAGGTCATATCTTCTTGGGTCGAAGAACATTGCGTTAATAAGGCTTTCTGCACTATCAACTGATAATGGCTCGCCCGGTCTTATCTTCTTATATAATTCAAGAAGACCTTCCTGATAGTTAGTTGCCACGTCCTTTGCAAGTGTAGCAACAATCTTTGGCTCCTCACCAAATAAATCTATAATTTCCTGATTAGTACCATAACCTAATGCTCTTGCAAGAACTGTTACAGGTACCTTTCTGGTTCTGTCTACACGTACATAAAAAATATCATTTGAATCAGTCTCATACTCTAACCATGCACCACGATTAGGAATTACTGTACAAGAATACAACTTCTTACCAATCTTATCATGCTGAATATCATAGTAAATGCCAGGAGAACGTACTAACTGGCTTACAATAACTCTTTCTGCACCGTTGATAACAAATGTACCTGTTTCTGTCATGAGTGGAAGATCACCCATAAAAATCTCGTGTTCACTGATTTCATCTTTCTCTTTATTGTAAAGTCTTACCTTTACTTTAAGAGGAGCAGCGTAAGTAGCATCTCTTTCCTTACACTCCTCGATAGAATACTTGACATCATCTTCGCATAACACAAAATCAACGAATTCAAGGCTCAAATGGCCACTGTAATCCGCAATTGGAGAGATATCATCAAAGACTTCCTTAAGTCCTTCATCCAAGAACCACTGGTATGAGTTCTTCTGAACTTCAATCAGATTAGGCATTTCCAAAACTTCTTTTTGCTTGGAATAGCTCATTCTGATGTTTTTACCATATTTCTGTGGATGTATTCGCATTTTCTCCATCACCGTTCACCCCTTGTGTTTATTTTTAAATTCTATGAATTTTTAAATCCGTACATGTGATTAGGGCGCAAAAAGCCCATTAACCACAATAAGGTACTGTACATCATACCACAACAGGCAGAACTTGTCAAATAATTTTTTTAAAAAATATGAATAATTTTTACGATTGTATTTCACACTGATTTAGATTTTATTTTTATAGAAAATAACAGAAAAAAGAGGGCAGCCCCCAAGTCCTTTTCTGACTTTTGGGACACCCTCCGGAAATTTTGATGTTAAATTACTTAATAGTAACCTTTGCACCAGCTTCTTCAAGCTGCTTCTTAATGCTTTCAGCTTCTTCCTTGCTAACGCCTTCCTTAACTACCTTTGGAGCAGCTGTTACAAGATCCTTAGCTTCCTTTAAGCCTAAGCCTGTGATTTCACGAACAACCTTGATTACAGGTACGCCAGAACCTTCTGTAAGTTCTACGTCAAACTCTGTCTTCTCTTCAGCTGCTGCAGCTGCGCCTGCACCTGCTGCTGCAACTACAACACCTGCTGCTGCAGATACGCCAAATTCTTCTTCACATGCCTTAACTAAGTCATTTAATTCTAATACTGTTAAACCTTTGATTACTTCAATAATTTCCTGAGTTGTCATTGTTTTATCTCCTTTTCATTCTTAATATACGGCAATTAATGCCTAACAACCTGTTAACCGGATAGATAAACTGCAACGCAGTTTCCTATCAAATAAAATTCTTATTATGCTTCAGCCTGCTTTTCTGCAATCTGCTTGATAACACGAGCAAAATTGGCAACCGGTGACTGAATGCTTCCGAGAAACTTTGAAAGAAGTTCCTCTCTTGAAGGAATAGTAGCGATAACTTTGATTCCTTCCTGATCGTATAAAGTTCCTTCTACAACGCCAGCCTTTAATTCAAGCTTTTCAGCTGTCTTTGCGAAATCATAAAGGATTCTTGCCGGAGCTGTTGCGTCATCCTTAGAAATAGCGATAGCTGTTGGGCCTTCTAAGTATGGAGCAAGGCTTTCGAACTCTGTTCCTTTAATAGCAAAGTTAATCATTGTGTTCTTGTATACCTTGTATACAACGCCTGCTTCTCTTAACTTCTTACGAAGCTGAGTGTCCTGCTCAACTGTAAGTCCACGGTAGTCTACTACTACTGCTGACTGAGCATCCTTAAGATATTCAGAAATCTCTTCAACGATAGGTTTCTTAATCTCGATTTTAGCCATGACCTAATCATACCTCCTGTTTAGATTTTTCTGCCTCAATCCGACTCTAGAAAAAAGCCCTCCGTCAAAGACAGAGGGCTGTAAATCATACTTTATGATACTTAAAGTATCAGTATGTCCATTCCTCGGTAGGTGCTTACACGCTTACATCTTACGATACCTACTGTCTTCGGGCAGTTAATACCTGCTAATAATAGCATTAATATATATTGGTGTCAACCACAAATTTTAAACCTGATTAGACATTGTTATACTTAACAGTGTTAACCTTGATACCAGGTCCCATTGTAGAAGTAAGTGTAATGCTCTTAAGGTATGTTCCCTTAAGTGTAGATGGTTTAGCCTTTACGATTGCACCCATGATTGCTTGGAAGTTGTCCGCTAATTGTTCTTCAGTAAATGAAGCCTTACCAATTGGCACATGGATAATGTTTGTCTTATCAAGTCTGTATTCAATCTTACCAGCCTTGATATCGTTAACAGCCTTTGTAACGTCCATTGTAACTGTACCAGCCTTAGGGTTTGGCATTAAGCCCTTTGGTCCAAGTACACGACCTAAACGACCAACAACACCCATCATATCAGGTGTAGCAACTACAACGTCGAATTCGAACCAGTTGTCATTCTGAATCTTTGGAACTAATTCTTCGCCACCAGCGTAATCTGCACCGGCTGCTAAAGCTTCTTCAACCTTATCACCCTTTGCAAATACTAATACTCTAACCTTCTTACCTGTTCCGTGTGGAAGTACTACTGCACCACGGATCTGCTGGTCAGCATGACGTCCGTCACAACCTGTTCTGATGTGAGCTTCGATTGTCTCATCGAACTTTGCAACAGCTGTTTTCTTTACTAATGCGATTGAATCATTTGTTTCATATAAAGTTGCACGATCTACAGCCTTAGCTGCTTCAACGTATTTCTTGCCTCTTTTCATTTCTAATAACCTCCTAGTGGTAATAGCGGGTATAAAGCTTATTGCTTTTGCCTCCCACATTTAATAATTAATCAACTACTGTAATACCCATACTTCTTGCTGTACCAGCGATCATGCTGATAGCTGCTTCAAGGGAACCTGCATTTAAATCCGGCATCTTAAGCTCAGCAATCTTCTGAACCTCTGCCTTTGTGATTGTAGCTACCTTTGTCTTGTTAGGTACTGCTGAACCTGACTTAATGTTACAAGCCTTCTTGAGAAGTACTGCAGCAGGTGGAGTCTTTGTAACGAAGCTGAAACTTCTGTCAGCATATACTGTAATAACTACAGGAATGATCATACCATCCTGATCTGCTGTCTTTGCGTTGAACTGTTTTGTAAATTCTACGATGTTAACACCGTGCTGTCCAAGTGCTGGACCAACTGGTGGAGCCGGTGTAGCCTTGCCACCAGGAATCTGTAACTTAATATATCCTGTAACTTTCTTTGCCATAATGGCACCTCCTAAATATAATGTGGTATTTGGCGACTTGTCATTTTTTCAAGTCTCCCACGCCCAAAACTGAGCCTTTTAAGACAAATGTCTTATTTCTGTGAATCCTAATTCGACCGGTGTCTCACGGCCAAACATATCAACTGTGATAGTAACTGACTTCTTGGTTGGATTAACTGCCTTAATAACACCAACCGTATTTTCCCATGCACCGGAAACAACGCTTACTGCATCGCCCACTGCATAATCAACAACTACCGCAGCATTCGCAGACATAATTCCAAGAGAGTTCATCTCCTGTTCTGTCAGAGGAACCGGCTTGGATCCAGGACCCACAAAACCCGTAACACCTCTGGTGTTTCTGACAACATACCATGAATCATCGTTCATAACCATGTGAATCAGAACATAACCCGGGAACATCTTTTTCTCTGCAGTCTTAGATGTACCATTCTTGATTTCAACAACACTTTCCATTGGAACCATAACTTCAAGGATCTGATCCTCAAGTTTTCTGTTCTGTACTGTCATTTCAATATTTGCCTTCACCTTATTCTCATAACCTGAGTAAGTGTGAACAACATACCATTTTGCTTCTGCCGTTTCTGACATATTCTCACCTTCCTCTATCTAATTATGAACTCAATACCGGTTCTAAGAATCAGATCGATAATGGTAATGATTACACCGAGTAACACAGAAATTGAAACAACTGCGATGGTTTCCTTGGTAAGAGTTGACTTGGTAGGCCATGAAATTCTCTTAAACTCGCCTTTCACGCCTTTGAACCAACTAGTCTTCTTAGTTTCTTCACTCATACGTTCACCTCGTAACAATAATGTAATTACTTTGTTTCCTTGTGTAATGTGTGTGATTTACAGAACTTACAGTACTTTTTGGTTTCCATTCTGTCAGGATGGTTTTTCTTTTCCTTAGTTATGTTGTAATTACGCTGCTTACATTCTGTACATGCCAATGTGATCTTAACGCGCACAACTTCCACCTCCACTTAATTTCTTAATTAACGGCCTCTTATTTTTAGGCATAAAAAAAAGACCTCTTCCATAGCTAGTCTAATATATCATAACAAAAAAGTCACGTCAACAACTTTTTTCTCAAATTGTAATAAATACTACACTATGCTATCATAATATAGTATTATGAAAATGTCAAAGAAATTATATTATGCAGGCGTTTGCAAAACTCTTCTGATTATGTAATAAACAAGTTTGCGGGTACGATTAAGTGGCACGTTTGCACTAATGCTCGCTCGCAGCGGTACATAAGGTGCCAAAATACAGCAACCTAAGTACCGGCGGCTCACAATTGCCACTTAATCTGTACCCGCAAACTTATTTAATATCATAACTACAGCAGTTTTGCAGACGGCTGATAATATAATATGTAATTAATAATATAATATAGAAAGAAAAGGTAATTCATATGAAATATAAGGTACTCGCGTTCGACCTTGATGGAACTCTTACAAATTCTTCAAAGGATATTACTCCACTGACCCGCCGGGCAATTGATGCTGCCGTCGAGAACGGCTGTGTTATTGTTCTTGCCTCAGGAAGACCTGTTCCCGGAATACTTCCGGTAGCAAAGGAGCTTGAGCTGGATAAAAAGGGAGGATATATTCTTGCCTACAACGGCGGCGTCATCATCGACTGCCAAACCGGCAAAATTATCTACGAACAGATAATACCGGAGGAATACGTCAAACCGATATGCCAATTTGCTGCCGAGAATGACTATGCAGTTCTTACCTATGAAAATAACAGTGTTATTACCAATAAAGAAGATAATCAATATGTCCGTATAGAAGCAGGAATAAACCACCTGCCAATCCGCCGTATTGAAAACCTTGGCGAATATATTAATTTCCCGGTTAACAAATTCCTCATTACGGAAGACCCGGAAATCGTCTCAAGGGAAATTCCTATTGTAAAAAAACTTTTCCCGGCACTGAATGTTTTTCCGTCGGCTCCTTTTTTTATGGAAATAGTACCTCCAAACATCGACAAGGCCGATACGCTTGAGCGTCTGTGCAGTCTGCTTGGCACAACAGTCGAATATCTTGCGGCATTTGGAGATGGAGGCAATGATGTCACAATGCTCAAAAGAGCCGGACTGGGTGTTGCAATGTCGAATGCCTGCGATGAAGTAAAGGCAGCTGCAGATTACATTACCCTCAGTAATGACGAAGACGGCTGCGGTATTGCGATAGAAAAAATGTTAAATGATGAACTATAGCGGATTGCGCAAATTTATTTTGCGCAATTTGCTGAATATACTTTATTGATTTAGCTTTTTATACAGGCTCATATGTCTGATGAAAAATGTTCTTTTTTATAATATAAACATCATGCAGGTCATCTTTTCTGATGGCCATATAATCTCCTTCTTTTCCCAGAAAATAATCTTCGTTATCACCGTAAAAAACCTTTGTTCTTCTGTCAAGTTCAATAGCATAAATATTGGAGCCCGGTTTTGGATAGCATAATTTTGCCTTGTCATCAATACTCACAAACCTGCCGTCAGACTTAAACTCTATCTCAGGAAGGAAATCAAGCATCTGTTCAAAAATATCAAGTTCTTTATCCGTTTCTGAATATGCATTTTCAAATTTATCCGAGGAAATATTGTACACTTCTCCCCTGCACCCAATCATAATATATAAATCCTCTGAAATTGTAAGTTCGACACCTGATTCATTTTCAAGCGATTTTAATATGATGACATCGCCGGGGCTGCCAATGTCACATGACCTTACAAACGCCCACGGTATTTTCCTTTTTCTGTATTCATGTACACAGTCTCTGTCAATGTCGTCAAAAGAAAACGTATCTGCATATATGCACTGACAGCTGTCACAATATTGTTTCGTCCTTTTCTTCATATAATCGTAGACGCTGTCACAGTCATTTTTTGAAATGAGCATATCCATCATTGTGCATGAAATAACGCCTTGCGCCAGACCTGCATCACCTTTAACCATTCCGCAATAATCCAGAATATAATCCAAAAATTCGCATGCACGTATTTCTTTAAGCCCGGTTTCAAACACCACATTAATTTCTGAGTTATTTTTTCCCCATCTAAGAACAGCCTCTCCATGAAATTCGTAATTATCATCCCAAGAATTCTGTTCAATAAATTCTATTTCCTGATACAATTTGTCCAATCCCCCTGAAATTTGTTATTCTTTTATAAAATTAGAAAAAGAATAATTAATATGTGTAAATCTGATTTTAATCATATCACTGTGTTTTTCCGTAATCTTAGCGTAAACCTGTTCAAATAACAGCATACCGTTTTCATCAAACGCCCTGATTAACACATTGTCAAAAACATCAAATTGTCCGATTAACGCCTCGTCGCCGTACAGACACGCCTCTTGCTTTGAGACCGCACCCGGTTTTAATTTAAGTTCGTTTATGTCAAGTACTTTTCCGTTAACCTTTGTCAGTCCGAATACAATATTACCGGAAACTTTTCTCATTACGTCTTTTACGGTATTTTTGATATAGTATTTTGTACCATCATGACAAATGCCTGCAAAATCATATACCCTTATTGACCTTTTTATTCCTTTTGCCGCAAATTCTGTCATATTACGGATTTGTACGGTATCTTCAAGCCCCGCTACCATTTCATCAGAAACCAGTATCTGTCCGCCAACGCTATAGCTTTCGATTCTCGACGACTCATTTACCACGCTTCCAAGGACATTATATCTCATCATGCGTTCAGAGCCCACATTACCGATAAATGCTTCCCCACACTGAATACCTATGCCCATTTCCAAAAGAGGATAGTTATTATTTTTGCAGAACTCATTTACCTCCAAAAGTGCATTCTGCATACAGACTGCTGCCGCCAGCGCATTTTGCCTGAAATCCTGCCCGTCTGACATTGCGCCGAACACCGCAAGTATTCCATCGCCCATAAACTCGATTACTATACCCTTAAACCGTACAATGATATCCGTCATCTTTCCAAAAAATACGTTTAACATTGAAGTCATTGCTTCCGGCTGCATTTCCTCTGCAATCGACGAAAATCCGCGAAGGTCGGAGCATAACACTGCCATCTTCTTACGCACACCGCCAATTGTATCTCCATCCGGTGTGTTTAAAATAACTTCAAGCACCTCATCAGGAAAATACTTTCCAAAAATTTTATGCAGGAACTGATTTCTGTTTTCCAGCTGTTTATTGAGACTTCGGATTTCCCTGGCCACTCTGATTTCCAGAGCCTGTTCCTGAAGGAACCTCTCATACCGCCTTGTATTTTCATACTGCCATGCCGCACGCTCAATCCGCAGAACGCCCTGTTTAGTAATTGGTTTATGTAAAACAACAATGGCACCTTTCTGATAACATTCCTCATCAATATCTTCACTTATATTCGAGCATATAAAAAATACAGGTACACCTGACAGCTGCTTTGCGTTTCTGATTTTTTCCATATATCTTGAATCAGTTTTTTCAGTTTCGTAATCAACCAGTATAAGTGACGGAGATTCTTCAAAGCTGTCAGACAGACGTTCTTCCACCGCCACATTAAGCGCATCAAAAGTAAGCATGCAGAAAGCCTTCATGCTTCCGGAAGAATTTATTTTTCTCTGTACATCAATTACTTCTAGTCTGTCATTGCCGATAATCCAAATTATTTTTTCCATCTTTCTGACTTTTGACCACCTTTATTGCCACTGTCTGCAAGCTTCTTACATCTTTCACACAGAGTGCCCGTCCTGATTGGCGCACCGCACTGCTGGCACACTATTCTTGTTGAATCAAGACGCGGAATTTCCAAATACTCTTCTTTAAAGAAATAATTAATGGTTTTAAGCGGCACACCCGTTGCCCTTGATATAACTATCGCAGGTGCGGCTCCTGATTTTTCCAGATAATCCCTGATTTTCTGGAAATCGTCATAGTACTCTTTTTTACATGTATTACATCTGTATACTCCGAGCGAAATCTGTTCAAGTCCGCACTCGCATACACTGCACTTTACAGGAATTCTGTTTATTCTGAGTGCATTGCTCTTTTCTTCCCTTGACAGTGTATTTAAACCCTTGGTACTTTTCTTTTTATCGATATTTTCAATAGCAAGAATACGTGAAATGGTCTGTTCTATTATGCTGGTCGGCTCCGTCGAATACGTTACCATCTGCACATTATTCAGGTAGAATTTATACATATCATTTAACGGCTTGTCATCAATCTGAACAGGAATTATTATTTTTCTGGCACAGACTGCCGCATCTACCTCTTTCTCCACCCATATTGAATTCTGCGAATATTCTGATACAAGCAGAACCACTGCCATACATCCGGAAATCGCCTTTGGAATTTCCTTGGCATAATTGGTTCCTGCCGGAATACTTTCTGGTGCTTTCCAATAATCAATTCCGTTTTTCTGAAAAGTAGCTACAAGTTTTTCCACAAAGTAAACATTTTTCGAGCTGTAACTTATAAAAACATATCCATTCATACATTCACCTTTTAGACAACGACCTTATTACGTCCTGTTTTCTTAGCTTCATACAGAAGTTCATCCGCCTGCTTAACATTAAGATCTGAACTTCTTTTTACATCAATTTCCGATACGCCAAATGACATGGTTATTTTGATGTTGTCATTCTCAAACATACATACTGATTTTTCAATTATTTTTCTTGTGTTTTCAGCAGTCTCAAAGGCTGACTCAATTCCGCCTTTCAAAAGAACTATAAATTCCTCGCCGCCCCATCTGAACACTTCTCCGGATGCTTCAAAATGTTTTCCAAGAATTTTAGCAACATTACAGAGCACCGCATCCCCGGCATTATGTCCGTATATATCATTAACCTTCTTAAAAAAGTCAATATCACACATCACTATAGAGGTTTTACCGGTATTCCCATATGGTAAAATCACATTTTCGTAATAATCATAAAAACCTTTCCTGTTTCTAAGTCCTGTAAGAGCATCAATCTGATTCTGCATCCTCAGCATATGTGCTTCCAGCAGCTTGCCGCTGTAAATTGCCGCAAGTGATAACCTTTTCTCATCCTGACCATTAAAGCCTGCCGCATCCAGCTTATTAATTGCCTGGATTGCGCCCATAACCTCTCCTGCTGCATTATAGACAGGCATACAGAGAATTGATTTGGTTTTGTATCCTGTTTCCAAATCAACCTTTGGATTAAATCTGCTGTCATTATACGGGTCATTTATAAGAATTGTTGCTCCATTATCAATCGACGCACCGACGATTCCACTTCCCTCCGGAATAACAATTCTTTCACTGCCTAATGCTGCTATAGTCCAGTATTGCCTGTTTCCTACATCCCAGTACCAGAACGACGCCCTGTCAGAATTAACAAGCGTCCTACCAAGCTCAGTAAGCGTTAATATCGCCGCATCAAAATCACGTTCCGTTGCCAGGCGATTCATACAGTGAAAAATCGCTTCAAGAGTTTCCTCCGGCTGAAGCTTTCTTTGGGCATTCTCCGGACACTTCCCGTCGCTTATGCACTTCTTCAGATAATTAATGGATTCAAGCTGCATACTTGGACTTCCTGTCTCTATAAGCACACTGCACTCTTTAAAATATTTGTCATAACATTTCAGGAAAAACTCCCAGTCTATCAGGCCGCTTCCGACTGCCAGATGCAAATCTTTTTGTAAATCATTATCATTTATATGTATATGTCTGACATAATCTTTTAACTTTTCTATCCAGGCATCAATATCATTTCCATAAATAAGCGCATGTGCCCAGTCAAGACATACACCAAAATTATTATACCTGCACAATCTCTTTGCAATTTCTTCCAGTATATCCGGCTCACTGTCAAACATATTTTCAAGATAAATATTTATATCAGGATATTTCCCCAAAAGCTCTGAAAGTACAGCTTCAAATTCATCAATCACCCTTTTTGAATAAACCACCGACACAAGATCCGGATTGACATTGGTATGGAAGACAACCGCCTTGACTCCAAGCTTAACTGCAATGTCCATACTTTGATACATACGGCTCACAGAAGCCTGTCTGATTCCAAAATCATAGCTGAACGGAACTATATCATAGAAAGCGCCATGCATTGTACTCCCTTTTGGAATACCCTGTTCTTTATAAATGCTGATAAGTTCATTTATTTTACATTCATCATCAAGAATCTGAGGATTAAAAAAATCGTTAATTTCAAAGGCCACACCATATTTTTCCGCTATATCAAGATGCTCTTTCAGGCAATCTGCATTAGCTGCAATCATCAACTGTCCCAAGCCATAATCCTCCTTGTTAATTCTTTACCATTATTCTACCATAAATATATCCAAAAATGAATATTCAATTCACGGACATTTTATGTTATATTAAAACAAGACGAAGAATTATATCAAATATAAAAACAGGGGACAGTTATGAATACAGTTAAAATAAGAAACATCACTCTTGGAAACGGCATTCCTAAAATATGCCTTCCGATTGTAGGAAGAACTCTTAACGAAATAACACAGCAGGCGAAGAATATTATTGCAAATCCTGTCGACATTGTTGAATGGCGTGCCGACTGGTTTGAAGACTATAAAGACATCGATGAATCCAATAAGGCAATTGATGCAATCAGGGAAATAATCAAAGATATACCTCTGCTTTATACAATCCGCACAAAAAATGAAGGTGGAGAAGCTGATATAGACTTTGATGAATACTCAGCTTTACTTAACAAGATTTCTGCAAATCCGGATATTGATGCAGCCGATGTTGAAATACTTCTATCTTCCTCTGACAACATACAGGTGCTTATTGGCACATTAAAAAAGAACTGCGTGGTTATTGCATCAAGCCATGATTTTGCCAAAACGCCTTGCCGCAACGAAATAATTGACCGTTTAAAATACATGGAAAAATGCGGTGCCGACGTATGTAAAATGGCTGTCATGCCAAATTCACCTGATGATGTGCTCACCCTTTTAAGCGCAACTAACGATGCGCATACTCTAATTAACAGGCCATTAATCACTATGTCAATGGGAAAATGGGGACTCATAAGCCGGCTTAGCGGTGAACTTTTTGGAAGTTCGCTCACCTTTGGCTGCGTGGGAAATGCATCTGCCCCGGGACAGATTGAAGCAGACGAACTCAATACGGTACTTCAGATTATACATAAAAATGGATATTACTAATTTTCGTTATAAGAAATATTAGTAATATCCATCAAACATAATTCCTGCATATGCACTTGAATTATACGGACTTGTAAAACTTTTGGCCGGATTTTTATATGCCACAATCTTTTTATTAAGATACTCAACCGGATTACTTATCATCTGGTCCGCTCTTCGTCCAATCGATTTTCTAAAATCCGAAAGATTATTTAAAGCCTTATTAACATCTTCTTTGTTGGCAAATTTATCCTTTGCCTCCTCCGTCAGACTAATCCTGCCATCACTTTGAACCTCAAATCCATTTTCCTTGAGTGTCTCACTGTATGTCCTGATGATACGTTCAAATTCATTCAAAAGCTTACCGCCTCCGGGGAATTTTTCAGAGGTTCTGTTGGCAAATTCAACAATACTGTTATAGCCACTCACAAATTTTTCCAAATCATCGGAAAGTGCCTGCGTATCTTCGGAAATTCTGATTTCAACAGGTTCATCAGTAACATTATTGAGCGATAACTCGATGCTTTTATTTATGGTAAATTTATTTTCCGCTGATGTCCTTTCCTCTCCGTTAATTGCAAATACCGCATTAGACGGATACCGGACAACCCTGTTAAGACCGAGATATTCTACCACTCCGCGCATAAAACTTGTCTGGTCATCAGATATATTAAAAATCTGTGGCTTCATATTATGTATTCCGCGTCCCTCAGATTCAACAGACAGCGCCGTATTACCAAGTGTATCTGTATCTATATGTGCAGTAAGTCCTATATTGGAGCGGTTGATAAGCTTGCTTATTCTCTGCTGAATATCATTGGCCGTATCCTGCTTATTAACATTAAACTGCAGCTCATATGTAACATCATCAATCTGGGCATCAAACGAATACATTCCCTCCTCAAGGCCTCTTGATTTAGGCTGCAGGTAATGCCCGGTATTAATCTGGCTGGTCGCAAGCTGTCTGACTTCTACTTCAAAGCCATCAACACCAATTGTGTCATCACCGATAAACTTAACGCCGACTTTTTCTTCATCAGAGCTTTCAGCTTTCCATCTCTTTTCGCCGTCATCACGGCTTGCTTCATCCAAATCATCCGAAAGATCCTTAAGCATAATGGCACTCTCTTTAATATCAATTGCCATCTTCTGCATATCTTCAGACAAATCAAGCTTGTACAAAGGAGCTGTCCTGTTAACATTAACCATCCTGTTGTATACGCTTCTTAATTCACTTTTTTTGTGGGAATCATGCTTTGAAGTCGGTTTTGTCGCATACTGACTCAAATAATAAGAATAAACATTGTTAATCATTAACAGTCACCTCCTTGTCTGTTCTGATTTAAAGAAACCGAAAGTCCGTTTCCGGTTGTTTATTTTTGGGGTCACCAAAAACAGGTACAGTAACCCACTTTTCTTTTATTTTACATCATTTTTTCCACATTGTCACTAGGGAAAATGATGTTTTTTCACATTTTTTATATTAACATTACCTGCCTTAATAATATTCCACAGAATAACCGCTCAATTATTTCAATGACATCACATCCGATTTATGGTATTCTAAATATAGAATCACTATAAGGAGGAATCTCTCTATGTCAAATGAAAAAGTAAGCATAATACTTCCAACTTACAATCGCGCCTATATCCTTGGCAAAGCTGTTGAAAGCGTTCTTAATCAGACCTATCCTTATTTTGAACTTGTCATAGTAGATGATGGCTCCACAGATAACACAAAGGAACTGCTTGCACAGTATAAAGATGAGCGAATCATCTATCACTATACCAAAATTAACCAGGGTGCTGCTGCCGCACGCAATTATGGAATCGAGCACTCAAGCTATGAATATATCGCATTTGAAGATTCTGATGACTGCTGGCATAAAGACAAACTGGAAAAACAAATGGCTCTGCTTTCTGATTCCGACTCATCATATGGTTTTGCATATCACAAGATTGCCTATGATATGGGCGAACACAGATATGCTATATTACCATCAGAAAGCGTCCCTTTTGAAAAGAAAAAGGATGATATTTACGCCCAGCTTCTTAATGATAATCTTGTTGACTGCCCTTCGCTTCTTGTAAAGCGAAGCTGCCTTAACGACGTAGGTCTTTTTGACACCTCACTTAGAGCTCTTGAGGACTACGACCTTGTCTTAAGACTCGCCAAAAAGTATAAGGCCATGTTTGTAAACGAAGTTCTTCTCGATTCAACATACTCAACAACCGGCGTATCCGGAAGTGCAATTAATTATCTAAATGCAAGCTGCATGATATTAAGTAAATACAAAGCTGACTACCTGAAAACCAACACATTAAACCACCGCCTTGAAATCATTTTAAGAGACTCAGAGGCGATTGGTATGCAGGAGCAGTACATAAAGCTTCTTGAAAAAATAATGTCTATGTAATCTATACTCACCGTTTAAGGGCAAAAGACTGAATTAATACAAATATACTAACATTTAGAGGTAAATGCATATTATGAAAATACTACAGTTTGAATCTAATCATTTCGGAGTCGAGGATTTAAAAGACTGCCTATCCAGAATGGGGCACCAGTTAAAAGTCATTTCAACGCCTCTTTTTCATGAAAGAAGCAGCAAAGAATTTGATGCTCTGTTTGAAGATGAAATATCAAAAGATAATTATGACTTTGTTTTCAGCTTTAACTACAGCGTTGTTTTGTCTCAGAACTGCATGCACCACAACATTAAATATGTCTCATGGGTATATGACAGTCCTTTAGTAAACCTATATTCCTTTACCATAACAAACTCATGTAACTATATTTTCCTGTTCGACAGTGCACAGTATTTAGAATTAAAAAACGGTGGCATTGACACAGTTTATTATATGCCGCTGGCTGTGAATATAACACGTCTTGACAAGATGAAATGTGACGCACATGTCCATAGTGTATTTGACAGTGAAGTATCTTTCATTGGTTCCATGTATAACGAAAAGCACAATCTTTTCGATAAACTATCAGGTGTATCTCCCTACACGAAGGGATATCTGGACGCAGTTATGGAAGCACAATTAAAGGTTTACGGTGTCAACTTTATTCAGGAGCTTCTCACCGGAGAGATACTTAATGATATGCAGAAAGCAGTTCCTTACACGCCTAACAGAGATGGTATCGAAACTCCTGCTTATATTTATGCTGATTATTTTATTGCCAGAAAGATGGCACAGACTGAACGTTTTCAGCTTCTTAGCGCTGTATCAGAAAAATTTCAAACAAAGCTATATACTCATAATCCTACACCTGAGCTTCCTAAAATAAAAAATATGGGAGCAGTTGACTTCTACGATAATATGCCTTACATATTTAAGTGCAGTAAAATCAACCTGAATATAACACTCAGAAGTATTAAAAACGGCATTCCTCTCCGTTGCATGGACATCATGGGAGCAGGAGGTTTTCTCCTGTCAAACTATCAGAATGATTTTCTTGAACATTTTATTCCTGATGTGGATTTTGTATATTATGATTCGCAGGCAGACCTGATAAAAAAGTGTGAATATTATCTTACTCATGATAACGAGCGTATTGCCATTGCAAATAATGGTTATCAGAAAGTAAAAGAATTTCACACTTATGAAAAACGTATAGAAGAAATACTAAATATTATATTGTAAATTATTTTATAATTTCCAGAAGTTTTTTTGCCCTGCATTTCCATGTATCAGAAACGCTTGAATTTGCATAAGCCATTCTTGCAATATTCAGGCGTTTTTCATCGTTGTCAAGAATAGAACGGATTGTTTGAGACAGCTTATCAAGCTCATCCAGTCTAAATACTACTATCTCCTGTTCATCTCCATTTATTTTAAAATGATTGAGCAGATATTCACTCTCATCCGAAACGCACACGGCTCCCGACATCATAATATTAGCAATACGCTCCGTCATTCCGGCCTTATGCCAGGTCATTATATTCAATCCAATTTTGGAATTTCCCCATACCTTTAACGATTCCTCAACAGACACTGCCGGATGAATAACAAGATTATCTTTTCCTGCCATATCATAGTTCTTCCACGAATCGCCAAAAACATCCAGTCTGATTCCTGATGCCAGAATAGTCTCAACAACCTTTCCCCTATAATAATGCATTACCCTTCTGCAGACATTCTGTAGAGAATACAGCAGTTTAAGAAATCTCGTATCGTCATTTTCAAATGACACCCACATCCCTTTTAATTCTAAAATTTTTCTCAATCCCTCTTCAAATGTATAGCGGGGATTTTTTATCATATAATCGAAAAATTCTTTTTGAAAATCATCTAAAAGCGACTCATTTTCATATGAGTAGTATGTCCCTATAAAAACTATATCATAGATACGCTCTGCATTTGCAGCCATTCCTGCATCAATGCCTGCAGGCGGAAATTGAATTGCATTATTTAATCCATAGTATTTTTTAATGTGTTTAGCATAATTATCATCCTGGCAGAAAAAATAATATTTATCATCCAGTACGGCAAAGAAATCTTCAAAATACAACGGATTATCAAACCAAAACTGTATCTTAGGGCATGACAATTTTTTAAAATAATCCTTTCCTAAAGCAGGTGCCTGAAAACCTATTACACCTTTCCATTCTCTTTTTTCAAGAATCTCTCCATTGTTGTAGGCACCATATCTTCCATTTGTAGTAACGACTGATTGTCCACATTCACAGAGGGCATCTGCGAGACTGTTTGAGAATTCCTGCAATACATTATTACATGTATTATCACCGGATATTACCAAAAACGGAGCGGTATCCATGGCTATTTTATCAAACTCCTCCTGGTTATTCAAAAAACAACCTATTGATTTAGAAAATAAATCTATAAATCCTTTTTTCTCCATGTAATCTGTCATTACATTAAAAATGCAGTCAAGTCTGCCTTCATTTTTTAACCTAAGCATATATTTTTTTAGGATATAAGAAAGCGTAACGACCATTTTGTCTGATGTTCCCTCATTACTGCTGCATGTTTCGTCCGCACATTCAACAAAAAACACTCGGAATTTCTCTGCCACACGACATATAAACTCTAAATTACCTCCGTCAGACAACCTTTCATTAAAGCATCCTGTACTGTTCAAAACACTACGTTTAACACAGAAACCGAATATCTCCATCGTAAATGAATCAATTACATCACAAACAGAAGCCTCACCCTGCGGTACATTATCCCCGAACACCACCATATCATACTCACTTAAAAAATCGTATTCACTTAACACATCAAAAATTTCACCCTGATTAGTCATATCAAGATTTGCAAAAAGAAGGTTCTCTTTTTTTGTGTCTGAAATAAAATGATTCTTTCTTACCGCTTCTTCAAAAAACATTCTATTCAATTCTAATGCTGCCGTATTATCTAGATTCCATGACATACCCCAGATTCCTTTCCTAAAAACGTTATACAACTCTTATTGCATCCGTGATTTTATCATCCTCTAAAAGTCTATACACTATATTCTGCTTTTTAAAAATGTAGTTGTACTTTTCAACACTTAGATTTTGTACCTCTGCTTTAGCCTTTTCAACCATTTTCCTATATTCCGATTCATCAACTTCCATCTCTCGTTTCTTGGCAAAATCAAGGTATTCATATAAATATGTATGTAAAAAATATGCCTTTATCTCCTCATAATACTCTTTAAAAAAAGATGTGGTCTTCATATAATTCCATACTGCCAGCTGCACATCCGCATGCTGATTCAACGTCTTCTTTTCTTTCATATCATTTCTCATGGTACCGAGATTATTCTGCCTATATACATATAAACATTCATCAATGATAACAAATTTATTGGCATAAAACAGAAGCGGATAAACAAACAGAGGTTCTTCGTAGATACAATGCTCTGCATATTGCACGCCTGATTTTTCTATAATTTCCCTTCTATACAGTTTATTCCAGCATCCATAAGTGAGCTTTTCACCCATAAGCATCTGCTTCCTCAACGCATCAGACGTAACACAAATAACATCCTCTTTCATTGGCAAAGGATTCTTGATAGTACCTTTGCCCTCAAAAAATAGTAAATGATTGAACTGAACTATGTCAGCATTATTTTTTTTTGCCACCTCATATGTTCTCTGACACATATTCTCAACAATCCAGTCATCGGCATCAACAAAAGCAATATATTCTCCGGAAGCGTATTTTATTGCCTCATTTCTTGCTCCGCCCTGCCTTCTGTTCTCAGGAAGATCAATTATGATAATAGATTCCGGATATGTTGTTTCTAATTCAGTAAGCATTCTCCACGTTGCACCATCATCCGTAGATGCGTCATTCACAAAAATCAATTCCAGCTCATCAACCGGCATTGTTTGTGTGACTAAAGACATGAAACATTTAGGGAGCCACTTTGTTGCATTATAACATGGAACAATGATACTAATCTTCTTCATATTGGTTTTTCCTTCTTTTATAACTAATAATACTCATTTTACTTTTCGCCTTTTATATGCTATTATTTTAACATAAATAACATAACATTTATAGCTTCGGAGAGCAAAAATATGAATATATTATTTTATCGCTATGGAAGTATCTGTGAACCGGACATTATTGAGTCATTTAAACATCTGGGATTTTCTGTAGATGAAGATATAAGGGAAATATACAACAAGAAACTTTTACCGAATGAATGTGTTGACGGTATCAGCAGACTGCTTATGAAAAAGCAATACTCATTTGTGTTTTCCATAAACTTCTTTCCTGCAGTATCAGAGGTCTGCAACATAATCGGAATTCCTTATATAACATTAGTAGTCGACAGTCCTGTACTTGAACTGTTTTCTAAATCCCTCAAAAACCCTTGCAATCGTGTTTTTATTTTTGACCGCAGACTTTATAATGAATTTCACCCGGTTAATCCTGATGGTGTATTTTATATTCCCCTCGCCACCAGTGTCAGAAATACATCCCTTGCATGTCGCAATGCAAGCAATAGCATGAAGCGTAAATTCGCCTCTGATATATCATTTATCGGTTCTCTCTATACAGAAAAATGTGCATATAACAAAATAAACCTTGATGAAAAATCCCGTGGTTATGTTGATGGTCTTATTGAAGCACAGCTAAAGATATATGGTTATAATTTTATTGAAGAATGCGTTACACCGGAACTTATAGACGCCTTCGTTAAGGCTCAGCCTGCTCTGACCGAATACCCTGAGAATCTTGATGTAGATGTCAAAAAGGTAATTGCCCAACATTTCATTAGTGTTAAGGTTGCCGAGCAGGAAAGAATCCGTATTCTAAAGCATCTTTCTGAAAAATTCAATGTAGATTTATATACCGGAAGCGATACAGCCTGCATGCCAAAAATTAACAACAAAGGATTGGCAAAAACCGCCACCGAAATGCCTTTAATTTTTCATGAAAGCAAGATTAATCTTAACATGACTGCAAAATCAATCCGAAGTGGTTTATCCCTTCGTGTGTTTGATGTTCTTGGCTGTGAAGGTTTCCTTATAACCAATTTTCAGGAAGAACTCCCGGAATATTTTACAATAGGCGAGGACCTTGAAGCATATACCGGCTTTGATGATTTAATGGCCAAATGTGAATATTATCTATCACATGAAAAAGACCGCCGTGAAATTGCACACAATGGTTTTGAAAAAGTCCGACAGCTTCATACATACGACACAAGACTTACTCAGATGTTAGAGATTGCATTTCAACTTAATTAAAACAGAAAAAGGACATATGAATTTGCGACAGACCCGCATTCATATGTCCTTTAATTTAATTAGCACCAACAACCGCTGTTCCCGCTTCAATAAAGCTTTCTACAAAAGACTTAATTCCAGTATTAAGAAGATCAGCAACCAGCGTATCGTTTTTTGCCTTCAGTGCATTTGACAATTCAACAATTACACCATTGACTTTCTGCTTTTCAATAATAATCTGCTTCTCATTCAGCAAATCTATTGTTCCGTTTACAACCTCCAATAACCAGTTTAGGCCATTAATAATCTCGTTTAAATATTCGTCTGTATCCGGCAATCTCTCACCCTTTAATTCGCTGACAATAATATTAATTCCATTAATGAGTTTTGGGCTGTAATCCAAGGCAACCTGAACTGCCTCTGCTTGCTGCTTCCTTATTTCATCCATATTTGCACTCTCCTTATATCGTTTAACTCATATTTTAGACAACCAGTTGTCCACAAGACACCTGCTCGCAAAAATCCTCTATCGTTCCGCCAAATCCAACCGCATGAACTTGTTTAACCAGCTCCTGTTCCATATGTCCATAGAAAGGATAATCATGATCCGCTCCACCTCGAACAGGAATATGATAATTTCCATATTCTGCAGTCAAAATTTCATCCCACTTCCCTGGTGCAGGAATTTTAATATGCTCAAAGGGTAACTCAACGATATCATCAAACCACTCTTTTTTAAAACGATGCTTATCATTGAGCAACAACTCATTAAACACACACACTTCATCAGACTCATTTTCAGTATACATAGACGAAAGCATATCTATTACTTTCCAGATTCTGTTTTTAATATCCGGAGTATCCGCAAATGTCATACCACACATACACTCAAAGGATTTAATAATATCTTCAAGCTTTCCCTGCGCCCTGTAAATATCCCAGTCTCTTAACATAATTATTCCATAACGTATTATTTCCTTCTGCAATCTCGCAGTTTCAAAGTCTCTCGGAATATAATCTATCGGGAAAATATCCAATCCTACCCTCTGATACGGGAATCCATGAAAATACCTCATATAATCATTAAAATTCCACAGAGTCTCATCTGCAATTACCCGTATCTGAGGCACAAAAGCAGCATTCTGGAGGCGGACATCCTCTGCATACATTCCGGCCATAACAAAACCCTTTGGCAATACACATGGAAGTATCTGCACAAGTCTGTTATAATCTACCCTCATAAGGCTGATATCAATGTCATCATCCCATGGAATAAATCCTTTATGACGAACAGCTCCCAACAATGTCCCCCAGTCAGCAAAATATGTAATTTTATGTTCCCTGCATATTGAATCAATTACCTGAAGCACTTCCATCTGTGCTGCCCAGGCTCTCTTCATCATCGGTTCAACATAGAAACCTTCTCTTGTTTCCCCTTTAAAAAAGTCCGGATCAAACTCCATAATCCCGCTCCTGAATGTTTAAAACAAATATTTACATTATATATCGAATTATTTCACCAATTCCTTAACCTTTTCAATAACATAATCCTGTTCTTCATCAGTCAGAGAATAAAATATAGGAAGGCTGATTATATGCGTGTACAGTTCTTCTGCATTAGGACAAATTGTATCTAAATAACCGTTCTGTCTGTAGTACGGAAATGTATATACAGGAATATAATGTACATTTACGCCTATTCCGGCTTCACGAAGTTTATTAAAAATTTCAAGTCGTTTTTCGGCTGCTACCTGTATAATATATAAATGCCATGCCGATTTTACCTCATTCATCTGCTGTGGAACAGTTATAGCTTCCACTTTCTCAAAGGCTTTATTATATCTGTCTGCAATCTCATAGCGTCTCTTAAGAAATTGTTCAATCTTACTCAACTGACTTATTCCAAGTGCCGCCTGAAAATCTGTAATTCTATAATTATAGCCTAAATCCAACTGTTCATAATACCACGGACCATGATTTTCTATAAGCATTGATGCATCTCTTGTTATTCCATGCGTTCTTCCAAGGAGCAGTCTTTTGTATAATTCCTTGTCATTTGTTGTTATCATTCCGCCCTCTCCCGTAGTAATATGCTTTACAGGATGAAAACTGAATGTTGTCATATCTGAAATTGAACCAACTTTTTTACCTTTATATTCCGCCCCTACAGCATGAGCAGCATCCTCAATTACAATCAGATTATGTTTTTGGGCAATTTCATGAATTCTGTCCATATCACAAGGCTGTCCTGTAAAATGCACTGCAATGATAGCCTTAGTTCTGTCCGTAATTTTTCTTTCAATATCATCGGGATCAATATTGTACGTAACCGGATCAATATCTGCAAATACCGTTTTCCCTCCACAATACAATACACAATTTGACGATGCAGCAAATGTAATCGGAGTAGTAATAACCTCATCTCCTTCGCCAATTCCTGCTGCCATACATGCTACATGCAAAGCTGCTGTTCCATTGGATACAGCTACTGCGTATTCAGCTCCTACATACTCTGCAAATTTCTTCTCAAACTCAGCAATCTTTGGTCCGGTTGTCAAAAAATCTGATTTTAACACTTTAACAACTTCCTCAATATCCTGTTCATCAATACACTGACGTCCATATGGTATATACATTTTTGCACCGCCTTTACTCATTTATAGCTTCTAAAAATTTCATATGTTCCATTCCATTTATATACGCACCGCCTGACGCATTTATAAATCGAACATTTTGGTTTTTTATATCATTCTCGATAAAATTTCTATATATATCAAGGTTCTTTAATGTTGGTACCATTCCGCCATCAACAGCCTTAACTTTTCTTAATTCCTGTGCATCAACTGTTCTTTCCTCCACAGTTTCTGACGCATGTGTTCTGTTTCCCGGCAGTGCAAGATCCAGTCCTACACATACAACCTTTTTGCAATTCATTTTAATGAACAAATCAATTGCTGTGGTTGAAACCGAGCCCCCTGTATTGACAAGAAATGAATTTCTCGACCTGGCCATCTGCTCCGCCTCATCATACCCCTGCTGAAAAAGCATATATTTTTCGCCTTCAAACATTAAAACCGCGTGATAATCACATGTACTTAAATACAAAAGCTTCGTTTTCGTTGTATCAATGCCTTCAACCTGTTTTATCATACCCGGTTTGGGATCTGTCATGATAACATAATTCGGTATAATACCATTATTCATCAGCTTTTTAAATACAGTGCCTACGGAAACGATAATATAGTTACCCGCACTCCTTATATTCTCAATTTCCTCATCCAGGCTCGGACCTCCGGCAATGAAAATAATATTATTTCCGGCAAATTCATCACGTAAACTATCTGCTGTATTAAAGTCATTCTCAATGTTTTTTATAAAATTTCCTTTTAAATACTGGGCACTGTTTTTCATTGTTGAGAAAAGTACAACATAATTCTCAATCTTTTCTCTGATAGACTTATTTTTTACAAGACGAAGCGAGGGCTGATGTACAATAAAAGCACTATTGCTGTTTTTTTGTGACAGTTGGGCAGCCAGATTTGAAAAATCCGGGTCAAAAACAACCTTTACATTGCCCGGCATGCCCTCAGGGAAAATATAATTTGCAAAAAATTCAATAAATATATTATAAAGCATTACATCGCTTTCATAAACCTCTACCGTTATGTACGGGAACTTGTCGCATAAGGCCTTTATGTGATATCCACATCCTGCGCCATATATAATAATGTTGTCCACATTTTCATTACAATATCTGCAAACAAACGCTTCTGCCTCGGCAAAAGGATTTATGTTACTTGCCAGATAAAAATGTTTTCCGGCATCGCTAACATTAATAACAGGTACCGAAACATTTGAATACTCCATAACATACTCTCTATTTCCATCTGTATATTTATTAAGCTCCGGCAAATCCATTATTTTCTTATACAGGCATTCTGTAAGAAAAGGCTTAATTGATGCCTCATACAAATCTGCCATGAGAATATAATCCTCATTCTCTTGTGCTGCAATCAACTCAAGTAATACTGCATTCACATCATCATTTAGCAAATTCTGCAAAGCCATAAAGCTATTAACAATCACTTTATGGATATTACAAGCATTATAATAATCCTGAACATATGCATAATTTATAAATTTATCAACATTCACATATATGTCCTTTAACACATCTTTTTCAATCATGCATCCTTCCCTCCGATTTTAAAAATGTAATCTGCAATTCTGCCTGCACCTTTACCATCAATTGACTCAGACATCTTCAATATCATATTTTTTCTTAACCGCTCATCCTCGATAATTCTCTTAAGTCCATTACAAATATCATCCTCTATATGCTCATTGTATCTTGCATCTCCTGCACATATCATTATTCCGTCATGTGCAAGCCTTTTTACAAATGCTTCCTGATTATCAGCAAAGGAAAAACATACTGTTGGTGTTTTTAAGGCACATAACTCATATATCGTAGTGCCGCCTGCCGACACGGCAGCACAGCATTCCTGCATATAATCACTTATATTATTAATATTGCTATACACTTTTATATTTCCATTTTTTTCGGATAGGCTCTTTATTTCATCAATATTTTTATAAAATTTTCCGACTATTGCATTTATCCTGTAATCATTAAAAAAATTGTCCTGGCTGATTTTTTCCAACACTCTTCTGGTAACGTTGTAAGTATCTGTTCCACCCGTGGTAAGTAAAATACTCTTATCTCTTTTTTCAAAACCGGCAGATTTCGAAAACTCTTTGCGCAACGGGATATATTCTGGGCCTGTAAGCACCGTAGTTCCTGTGTTCTTATATCCTTTAACATACACATCGTCTATCCATTGTCCATAATGAATAACCGTTGAGACATGATATGTTTCATTTGCCATATCATCAATGTAAACAACAGGGCATACTTTATCAAGAAATGAAAGATATTCATCCGTTACCTGATACGAATCCACAATCAAACAGCTTAGCCCATCTCTCCTAACAAGCTCTGCCATAAGCTCTTTTTCACTGCTCAAGTCATCCCATCTTGAATTAAGAATAGTATATGACAGATTATTATCCTTAAGTCTCTCTGTCATCTTATCTTCCGCAAGATAAAACTTACAGTCAATGCCCTTTTCCATGCATTCAAGGGCAATTGACATACATCTCATCAAATGTCCTGAGGCTATATTTTCATTTGCATCAACCCTAAACCCTATCATACTGCCTCCATAACTATTGACAATTAATTTTAAAAATATCTATAACTTTCTTTTCAAATATTTTTTCAGTAAAATTATCCTCATAAATCCTTCTACCATTATTTCGGATAGTATCAAGCTGATTCTTATCATTTAACTCAACAATTTTTTGTATTATTGCTGCAAGTGCCTCACCATCATTTACAGGAAATACAAAACCGTCCAAATCCGGCTTCATATATCTTGATATTCCGGTAGTATCAGTACAAATACAAACCTTACGTTTCATAAATCCTTCAATCATAACTGCTGACATTGACTCTATTCTTGACGGAACAACTACACAGTCAACCAAATCATAAAACTGTGACATTTCCTCACGATTCATGCCTGGCATTATCATAATGTTTTTATAAAGCCTTTGTGTGTTTGTAATTAAACCAAGAATTTGAGGATTAGCATTTTCAGTATCACCGACAAAATATATCTCTATTCGATTCATAATATTAGCCGGTAGTTTTGTCAGCGCCGAAATCAATACTTCTTGTCCCTTCATGCCATCAAATAATCCGACCTGCGCAAAACGAACCTTTTGGTGTGAATCATCTATCGTCTTAGGCCAATCCTGGATCTGAATGTTAAGAATCATAGATTCAACACCTATATATTCATCAACTAATTCCGAAACATACTGTCCTGCCGACAATACTTTGACATTATCGCCAAATTTCATATTTCTTAAGTAAGAGTCAATCTGTTCAAAATGCATCCTATTCTCATGAATCCACCAGTATACAATTTCACCTCTTGATGCCATATATGAAACAATCGGCGTACATTGCAATGTATTGACTACAACAAAATCATATTTACCGCATAATTTTTCAATAAATGCTGCATCGTCTAACAGACTTTCACACACGTTTACATTTATCTTATTACTTTCAAAATCTTTTCTTAAACTTCCCTCTTTCAGCGAAACAACTTCTACCTGACATTGTCCTGTTTTTTTCAGGCAACATGCCAGATCAAGTGCCGCCAAAGCCGCTCCTGTGCGTGTTAACTGATGTGAAATTATCAAAACGTTTTTATAATTCATAAAATACCATTAATCCTTTTTATACTAATACCCATTATATCCCAGAAATGAATATTTTTCATCAAATTTCAAATATTATTTTGCCTGTTAATATGATATAATTACAATAACTATCAGATAAAGGAGATTCGTCTTATGGCACTTTGCAGTGGTTGTAGCGCATGTACACAAATTTGTCCTTTTAACTCAATAGGAATGCAGGCAGATGACAAGGGATTTTTATACCCTGCCCTTGTTAACGATACGTGTACAAACTGCGGTCTATGCGATCGCACATGTCCACTTAATACTTACCATGCAGACACTCTTTCAAATAAACAACAAACTTTTTATGCCGCCCGTATACGTAATTACAGAAAACGCATGGAAAGTCAATCCGGTGGAATGTTCGCTGTCATAGCAGAATATGTCTTGGAAGAAAGAGGCGTAGTTTATGGTGCTTATCTGACAGATGACTTTTCCTGCCATTTTAAAAGAATAACCTCTGTTTCGGATTTACCTTTAATAAAAGGTTCAAAGTATGTACAGGCAGATCCCGGCAGCACTTTTTCACAAATTAAAACTGACCTTATAAGTGGAAGGCTTACTCTTTTTTGTGGTACACCCTGCCAGGTTGATGGTTTAAAAAACTATCTTTTGCAGAATAATGTCGAGCAGACTAATCTTATTACCTGCGATTTAGTCTGCCATGGTGTCCCAAGTCCTTTGGTATACTCAGCATATATAGATTATTTAAAAAATACCCGTGACGAAAAACTTATCCGATTTAATTTCCGTGACAAAGCCTGTGGCTGGCATAACACTTTATCCGGAATAACCTTTGAGAACGACATTGAGCCGCAATATTCAAGGCTTTACAGCGATATTTTCTATTCAGACTTATGTCTGCGTGATAGCTGCTATGAATGTCAGTATTCTAACACTTCACGCGTAGGCGACTTTACAATAGGCGATTTTTGGGGTATTGAAAAGCTTAGTTCAAAGTTTAATGACCAAACCGGTACTTCATTGCTAATCCTTAACAGCGACAAGGCCCATAACTACTTTTCAAAATTTAATCGTCATTTGGACTTTGAGGAATATTCTATGGAACAATGTCTGCAGCATAACCTTATAAAGCCAACAAATAAGCCGGAAGGCGTTGATCATTTTTGGGATGATTTTGCCACCCATTCTATAAAATATATTATTAAAAAATATAGTACAAGTGCCAAAATGGAAGTATGTAACAGCATAGTGTTTGAGCAATGGAAGGAGATTCTCAACCACAACCAAAGTCTCTCCTCATACTTTAAGAATCGTTCCGATGTTCATATTGCTCTTTGCGGAAGCAGCCGTACAAACGATTTACTTTATGCCGACCTTTCACGTAACAGACTACCTGTTGTCTGTTGCCTGAGCAGCATTACACCTGACTCACCCGGTGCAATAAAAGACATACCACTAATTAATCCGGCCGACCTCACACCTGATATTATTAATTTTATCGATTACGTAATTATAACCGATACAGGATTTACAGCCGACTTAATTGAGTACCTTACGGCATACGGCATCCACGCAGAAAAAATAATTCCAATCAGCTTTATGATTGCATCAACACAGATAAAGGAGGCTTAGCATGAATAAAAATATTGGTATCCTGACTTATCACAACGCCAACAATTACGGAGCTGTACTACAAGCCTTTGCCCTGTCTCATACATTAAAAGAATTGTATGGCGATGAATCTGCAATTCAAATTATCGATTATGACTCACCTTCAATGCCTCTAAAGGAGAAACAGATAGGCGTTTTTCGCGAATTTTGTAATGAATATCTGCCTGTCTCAAAACCTGTTGCAACAAAAAATGAATTAGCGAGATATATATCATCCAACTCTTTCGATGCTATAATAGCCGGAAGCGATCAGGTATGGAATCTTTCTTTAAACGGTAATGATACAACCTACTTTTTAGATTTTGTGCATGCTCCCGTTAAAAAATTTTCCTACGCAGCCAGTATTGGTTCTAATCAGCTAAATGAATCGGTTAAAAAAAGGATTCCTGAGCTTTTGTCTTCATTTGACAAGATTTCTCTGCGTGAAAAATCACACCTGCAATTTATACAGGATAGTGTTAATTGTCCTGTTTGCAACACTCTTGATCCATCTTTGCTTCTTACTGCTAAAGATTATACAAAGCACTTTAATCTTGAATCCGGTAACGAAAAATATATATTTCTCTTTTACTTTCAAGCCGATCCATTTTTAATTGATTTGGCAAATCTTCTTTCAGTTTACAAAGGTATAAAGCTTATTGCAATAACCGGATATGACAATTGTATGTTTGTAAATGGTACAAAAACTCCGGGAAATGTATCACCTGAAAACTGGCTGCAGTTAATAAAAAATGCCTCCATGGTTCTGACTGATTCTTTCCATTGTACAGCATTTTCCATTATCTTCAGACGTCCATTTTATACATACACCCAAAGGACAGGGAATTCCGTTCGTTTGCTTGACTTATTACGAGAATTTCAACTATCAGAACGTAATTTGTCTAAGTTGTTTAATATATCAGACATAGACCTTGCCTGCGATTACTCAAAAAGTGAAGACCTTATTGAAACAAAAAGAAAAGAGTCCCTTGAATATCTACGGAAACTCTTTTAATCTTTCATCTCAAAAACTGCCTCAAGGCAGTTTTTTTGCATAAATATAATACTGTACAACTTCAAACTGGTTACGTGTAATATCTTTTGATATATGATATAGCTGATCAATCAATTCCTGATTCCCATCTTCTTTCTCTGTTCCATCAGAAATCAATGTAATATCTTCTATCTTAAAATGGTTATTTTCAAATAATTCAATTATTGAACGCAATGTAAAGAATCGTAAATGTGTACGATCCAATACTCCGCTATCTGCATATTCAAATTTTCCATTAAGTAGCTGTTTCATTACAGAAATATGCATAATGTTTGGAATACTTGCTACAATATACCCATTTTGATTTAATGCGGCATATGCTTTATTAATTGCACCAATCGGATCATTTAAATGTTCCAAAACATCTCCGAAAATAATATAATCATAATAATCTGTACGGAGAGGTTCCCGTAATCTTTCAATATTATCCTGCCTTATATTAAATAACTTGCTGCCAAGTTCTGCTGCCTTGGCACATAATTCAATTCCTTCAATATTGGCATTCGGATACCTATACTCAAGATAACCTAATGTCCCTCCACAACCACAGCCGATTTCAAGAATATTAAACTTCTTTTCACGTGGTTCCTTTATAAAATTAACGAGATGTGACCGTTCATGAGTATAATAGGATAAATTAATATTCCATTTTCTTTCAAATTTTTCTCCATTAATGCTTATTAAATCAGAAAAATCACCGGAAGCTTTTTTAAATGACGCATGTCCATAATGATACACAAAACTATTACGACACAAAATCATTTTATAACCATGATTAATCATGCGTAACCCATAGTCCGTATCTTCAAAATTGCCCGGTGTGAAAATTTCATCCAGATAACCAACCTGATTGAACGCCTCCCTATGTATTAAAAGCGAAAAACCTATCAGGAACATCTTCTTCACATATGGTTTATTAACAGGAATATTATTTTGAAGCGAAAAGCGCAGAATTGATTCGTAGTTCGAACAATCCACAGAAACTGACTGATAGTTTCCCGCAAAGTTACTGATGCTTCCCGTGCATCCAACCAAAGAATCCTCATAAAGTCCCATCTTAAGCCAAAAAAGTGAATTAGGCATAAGGAGTGCGTCACTATTTAAGAGAAGGATATCATTACTACTTTTAGAAACTGCAATACCTTCATTACATCCTGCCGGAAAACCCTTGTTTTCTGAATTGAATACAGCCTTTATACCAGGATAAGCTTGTAACATTTCAACACTTCCGTCTTTCGAAGCATTGTCTATTACAATAACCTCAATTGAATCCCTGTCACACATAGAAAAAATATTATCGAGGCATAATTTTGTTACATCCTTGGTATTATAAGATAACACAATTATGGAAGTGTCATTTACCGAAACCAAATTTTTCATTTCATTAATTTGTGACAAAATAATTTCTCGATCTTCCTTGTTATCACAATAAAAAAGTGCCTGTTTTAAGCATAAATATGCCTGATTACTATTCTGAGAGCTATAAAATTCAGCAAGAATCGAATATAACTCATAATTTCTGTAATTATGTTTAAAAGCTTGTTGAATAGACTCATAAAAGCTATCCTGTTTCTCCAGTTTAAGGTATATGTAACACTTCAAAATATCCGTTTCATCAGTTGATTCATTTTGAGTAAGATATGTATTTAAATCACATAATGCCCCTGTATAATCTTCAACTGATATTTTTTCTGAAATGGATTTTAACATAATTACCTCCATTAATTTAATTGAAAGGTCTTTAAATATACAAATTGAATTTTTATCAATTCCTCGTAGCTCAGTTCTCTCGGTATGTCCAACAGGCGAAGTAACTGCCGATTACGTTCATTATAGGACTCCACATTAATATAAGATTTCCAGTCGGGAAAATACTCCCACACAGACTTTTTCATCTCGTTAAAAACATCAGGAACCCTGTCAAATCTTGTAAAAAAAATATATAACGAATTCAAATAGAATCGTTCAATAAACTCAGCTGCCAATTTCGTCTTATATTGCTCAAAAACATTGCGTTTCTTATATTCCTGTACAATTGCTTTCTCAATCAAAATACGATCCAACTGGCGTACATCATTTCTTTTTGTCACTGTAGAATTCATATTAACAAAATAATGATATAATACTTTATCAACCTTTTTAACATTATTGAGATAAATTTCCAAAACACTTGTCCAAAAATTGTCTTCATAAGAGATATTCTCAGGAAACCACACATTATTATCGATAATAATGTTTTTACGATACAGACCTGTTACAATTCCACCATGCTCACCACTGTCAACAGTCTGTCCATTACCATAATCACGAATAAGCTTTCCATACACAGCATCCAAATGGTCTCTTTCAATCAGCTCCAATAAATCAGCATACATATCATTTTCAATCCAGTCATCAGAATCGACAAACCCAATGTAGTCTGCAGAAGCATACTGCAATCCTACATTTCTCGCACCGCCCTGTCTTATATTTTCACCATAAGTGATTACCATAACCGATTCCGGATACTCTTTCTCCCATTCGAGTAATTTCTGATATGTACCATCTGTCGACGCATCATTAACCAGAATTATTTCAATATTATTAATTCCAAGTGTCTGTGTTACAAGTGAGTTCATGCAGCGGTCTATATACTTTTCCACATTATAACACGGTACTATTATGCTTATTAATGGTTTCAATATACTTCTCCCCGAGTTATGTATTCTAAAATACTAATGTTCTATCTCGCAAATTGAAATCGGTTCACCAAATTTATAGTCCCTGCTTGCTTTCTTTGTTAGCAGTTCACTATAATATTTTGGCTTAATCCCTATAGCCGGTCTTATACTTCTTACATTCTCTTTAGTAAATGCTTCTCCCTTTTCAATAGGTTTTACCGCTACTAATGATCTTCTTCCACCAAGCCCGTTCTTCTCTGCCTCTGTCAGCTCAAGAGTCGGCCGGCCAACAATAATTGATGCATCCCTTACATTCCTAACCATTCTGGCAAATTCATCCATTGTCATTGAAAATCCTGAATCAGGACTCTCTTCACCATCATTCAGTTTCACATGCTTCTCGATTACCTTTGCCCCCATTGCCACTGCAACAACAGGTGCTAATGAACCAAATGAATGATCTGAAAGACCAACTGTTTTATTAAATTTTTCTCTAAGAAGTGGTATTGCCGCTATGTTCATATCCTCATAATTGGCAGGATACTGACTGCAGCATTTTAATAAAACAACATCATCATTATTATACTTATGACAGGCAGCCAATGCCTCCGAAATTTCCTCTTCGCTGCCCATACCCACTGACATTATAATTGGCTTCCCTTTACTTGCAATATATTCTATTAAAGGAATATCTATCATTTCAAAAGATGCTATTTTATAAAATTCGACTCCAAGTTTCTCTAAAAAATCGACTCCTTTAATGTCAAAAGGTGTAGAAAGAAAATCGACACCGACTTCCTCACACTTTTCCTTTAATGCACCCTGCCACTCCCATGGAGTCATCGCCTCCTGGTACAGCTTGTAATAATTGTAATTGTCCCACAGTCCGCCTTTGATGGTATATGCATCATCATGGCAGTCAATTGTTAATGAATCTGCGGTATAAGTCTGTATTTTTACACAATCCGCGCCTGCTTTTGCTGCTTCTTCGATAATCCGAAATGCATTTTCAATCTTGCCTGCATGATTAGCTGACATTTCTGCAATAATGTAGACATCATCATTTTTAATTTTCTCAAATAGTTTCATATAGACACTCCAATCTCAAGCAAATGTTTTCACATCATCCGTTCTACTAATAAATAACACGGCTCATTGTTTCAATCATTTTATAACCGTCCCACACAAACTCCAATGCCATGGTTTGTCCAATTGGCACAATACGGTCTACCCCTCTGACTCCATTTGATATAACCAGATTCTTTATTATTTCTTTATCCAAGCCATAATACGAAATAGTTTGACATCTTTTTCCTAACACAGGAATAATCTCATCTAAATATCTAGCATTATACTCAAAAAAATAACCACCGCTATTTTTTAATTCCATTATTTGTTCCGACAGCTCATTTAAATTGACTCTCATAATAAAGTTGTCTTCTGAAGATAAACTAACGTTTTTATATTGCATGGCCAATTCACAAAAAGAAGTATATTTATCAACAGACTGAATGGGTTTCATATCATATTCATAATCAACTAATTTTTTTAGTTCCCCCCAAAAAATCTTCTTTGCATCTTCGGTTCTATTCCCAAACCAAACTAACAATCTAGGGGAACTGCAGGCATTTTGGTCAGAATAATATGTATCAATATAAAAATCTTTTGCTATTTTTACACATTCTTTCACATTAAGCATATAATAATCAGAGTCAATCAGTGCTATTGAATATCTATCTGGAAATGCCATCTCTATGGAACGGGGTTTTAATGGAATCCTTCTTATCGATTGAACAGTTTCATCGCCTCCCCATATAATTCTAACATCACACATATCCGAGAGCCATTTTGTCACTTCCTCATCATGATCATATTGGAAGATGCAAATATATGCCCTTATACATTCAAAACCCTCATTAAACAATTCATTTATAGCTCTACATATTATTTTTACCTGTTCAAATTCCTTATTGGAAACACGAATAGCTGTAACATTTCCTGCCAACAGCGATGACGTCATCGTTACAGCGAAATTAACAGGTACATTTGATGGAGCCACATGAAAAGCAACACCCCTGCCAACCCTGTTTTCAATATCACCTTGATACGATTTTGCCTTTACAACAGACGCCTTACGAATCCAATATGCATATGAGTAAACATCCCTCAACTTTTTATTCTCTGCATTTTTCAACAATTTATCAGACAATGATGAAAAAAAATCAATTATTTTCTCTGAAAAAACTGGCAGTACTGGAACATTCGGCATTCTCTCTAATATTTCGTAGTTTCCAACATAAAACTTCATTTTATTTTCTATCATATTGGTCTGCATATGTATCACTGCACCCCCTGAGTTCGGCACTTTTCATTCGGCCTGTAATACTTATATATTTACCTTTTCTGCCACATGGACAATTGTCCTCTCCCAAAATCATGCCCTCATCCTCTGTTAATAAAGAGTGTCCCGGATATGAATGCGGTAATACAGAGAGTACCTGAATTATTCCTTTTTCTCCTATCTCACAAGGTGAAAAATCTTTATAGTTTCTGATGATCACATCTGAATAATTACTTGCATGAAGATGACCATATTCACATTCAGCATATATACAGCCTGTTTGCTCTACCATACCATAATGATCCAAAAAATGTGTCAACCCAAAATTATTTTTAAAGCATTCCTTAAATTCATTTAAACTTATTGCCTCTGATTGAAGTTTTTTCCATCCTCCTCCGGTCATTAAATAGCATTCTGACAAATCATATTTTTTCCCGCTCTTTATTAGCTCTTTATAAAAATGTTGCCAAACAATGAATGTAAATCCAAAAATAACTATTCTCTCACCCTTGTATTTCTGAAGAAATTTATCCATTTCATCAAAGTTAAGACTCATATCTTCATTAAGTACAAATTTCATTTCTTTTGCAGCAACATTCAGACCCATAATTGCCGCTCCCCTAGCTGAAAATTTTGTTCTGTCACATACGGTTTTCTGAGAGTCCACAATTAACATCGGAAGCCTCTTTTTGCCCCAAAAATCACTCAAAATTTTTATCATGGCTTTTTGTTGATTCATAGCAGTCTCTTTATCAACAAAAATCTTTGACACCCTCTGTCCCGTAGTGCCCGATGAAGTCATAGTCTTGAAAATATTCTCCCTTGGGACACTTAACAAATCAAACATTTTGAACATCCTCACCGGATAGAAAGGTATATCAAATATGCTATTAACCATACTCCTATCATATTTGATTGCATCAAGAAAGTTGGAATATTCTATACAATGTGCTTTATGGAATTCTGTTAACTCTATTAATTCATTCTTTAGAAGATTTTCTTTTTCCTGTTTACTTAAAGAATATGGTTCAATTGCAAAAAAATCATTTATCATTAATAATTCCACTCTTTTCTAATTCTATCAGCTATCTGAACATCCGTAAGACCTTTCTGTTCCCAAACAAACCTTTGTGCACCTCCATCAGCATATGAATCCGGAAAGCCAATAAATACCTGTCTTGGCATATTTGAAAACTGCGACTTATATTCTGCCACGGCACTTCCCATTCCGCCTAGTATATTATGTTCTTCAACCGTAATAATAAGAGCATGCTCTTCAAATATCTTATTAAGTCCTTCTTTATCTATCGGCTTTATAGTATGCATATTATACACATCACAACTAATTCCATAACTTTCAAGGATTTCTGCTGCATTAAGGCTTTCACTTACCATCAGCCCCGTAGCAATAATTGCAATCGATGATTTTCCTTTTTTTAATTTAACAAGTTTGCCAGGTTTGAAATCATAATCCTCGTTATATACTATTGGACAATTAAGTCCACCACTTATTCTAATATACATTGGTTTATCATTAGAAGCAGCATATTCAGCGATTTTAAATGCTTCTAACGCATCAGCTGCCGAAAACACTTCTATATTAGGCAACGCTCTCATAAACGCCAAGTCTTCTGTTGCCCAATGCGAAACACCTGATTTAGCTGCAACAACACCTGCCGCTGTTCCTACAATCTTAACATTGCATTGCATATGGGACAAATGCTGCCTTACGTGTTCAAGACTTCTAACAGCAATAAAAGAAGCATATGTTGTTGCAAAAACCATATCTCCTTCCATTGCAAGACCTGCTGCAATACCTATCATGTTCTGTTCGGCTATTCCAGTATTAAGCAATTTTTCAGGAAAAGTGGTCTTAAATCTTTCCATACCTGATAAGATAGCAAGATCTGCTGTTACTAACTTTAAGTTATCATATTTTGCAGCAAGTTCAGGCATTGCAACACCAAAAAATGTACCTCTTTGTCCTAGTCTTGACCATGCTCTTATATTTGCAGATTTAACTTCCATTTATAATCCTCCAAAAGGTTGGTTAGTAATTAGCCTCTATTTCAGCTTTAGCTTGATTGTATTGTTCATTTGTTATTCTATGATGATGCCATTCAGGTCTATTCTCAATAAATGAAACACCCTTTCCCTTGACAGTATCTGCGATAATAATATTAGGACAACCACACTTTATGCTGTCAAATGCTTCCAGCAAAGATACTACGTCATGACCATCACAATTAATAACATTCCAGTTGAATGCTTTCATTTTGTTTTCCAGACTTTCAATACCCATTACTTCCTCAGTATCTCCATCATAAGACAAATGGTTTCTATCTATAATTGCAACTATATTATCCAGCTTATAATGTGACGCTGACATAAAAGCCTCCCATATAGAACCTTCATTCAACTCACCGTCTCCCATCAGGACATACACTTTTGCAGCTCTTTTGTTTTCCCTCATATTAAGTGCCATACCTATTCCCACAGAAATAGCCATTCCAAGGCTTCCACCCGAATACTCCAATCCTATTTCTGGTCTTTTGGGATAACCTGTTAATCTTCCTCCGTTTTTTTGGAACTCCAGAATTTCTGATTTTTGTATAAATCCAGCCTCTGCCAATGCTGGAATATGTGCTAGAACACAATGATTTTTACTTGGAATAAATCTATCTCTGTCAGGATTTGTGGGATTTTCGATATCGAGTTGTAATACCTCGCCATATAAAACCGCAAGTATTTCAATAGCTGACAAACTACCTCCAAGATGCGATCCATTATTTCCTGATGCAAGAGCCATATCCATGGCATCTAAACGCATTCTTTTTACCATTTGTTTTAATTTTATAATATTATCCTGCGACTTATCTATTCTATTTTTTCTTTGTAATGCCAAACTAACAACTCCTTCCCCCATCGACTTTTAATACATGCCCTGTTACAAACGATGAATCATCAGATGCAAGATACAATACAGCTTTAGCTATTTCATCTGCATCTGCCATTCTGTTTAAAGGCGTTCTTTTCAGAACCTTCTCTATTTCCTCATCAGATTTTACATATCCCATATCCGTGTCCACCAGACCCGGCGCAACTGCATTTACTCTTATTCCAAAATTCGCTAACTCTTTTGCAAGACACCTAGTTTCCCATATCAATGCAGCCTTGCTTGAGCCATATGCAAGATATCCCGGATTAGCCTCTATTCCGCCTACAGATGCCATATTAATAATACTACCACTTTTTTGACGCATCATTACCCTTGAGATTAATTGTGTAAGAAGCACCTGTGAGAAATAGTTAACTTGAAACACCTCTTTTAACTTATCTGTTGAGGTCACGCTAAATAACCCACTATATGATATTCCTGCATTATTAATCAAAACGTCTATAGGAATTTTATATGATATAATCTTTTTTGCTGCTGTTTTAACATTTTCTTCATCTAACATATCAAAATAAATCGGCGTAATTGATGCACTATACCTTTTTTCTAATTTCTCAATTAAACTTATAAATTCAGGTGTTTCTTTTCTTGCACATGCCCAAATAAATGCGCCCTCAGATGCAAAGCATTCTAAGATGGCTTTTCCAATACCTCTGTTTGATCCTGTAATTATTACATTCTTGCCCTGCATCTTCATTTTCTGATACCTTCCTAAAAAAATTAAATTTCTACATCATATTTTTTTAATAATTCAATTCCCCTTTTATAAGAACTAAAGTCTATAATATCATCTGTATCTAACATAATATCAAAGGCTTCCTCTATCTCTGCAACAAGCCCCATATGCCCAACTGAATCCCATTCTGCAATTTCCTGATAAGATAAGTTTTCTAAATTATCCTCATCTATCCCCAAAGCTGTAATAAATGCTTTGTTGTATTTTTCCTTATTTGTCATCTCTTATTTCTCCTTTTTCTTTTTATTTATGTCCGCCATTAACATATATAATTTCTCCGTTAATTAATGACATTTTGTCATCAATCAACTTTATTATAATATCGGCAATTTCCTCAGGCAATATTTTTCTTCCCAATGCTGTATGTTTCAATGGTTCTTCGGGGTCTTTTCCTTCAAAAACAGAGCTCATTTTAGTATCTATAAGGCCTGGTCCAATTGCATTAACTGTAATTCCATATTGAGCGACCTCAGACGCCAATGATTGTGTAAATGCAATTAATGCCGATTTTGTTGCACCATATATCGCATTCCCAACATAAATTTCTTTTGCTGCTGTTGATGCAATGTTTAATATCTTACCGTGTTTCTGCCTTCTCATATAAGGTATGACAAGCTGACAAAGATACATAGGTGCAAACAAATTCACCTCATATATATATCTTACCTTTTCCATTTTTGTAAGTTGAAACAGTTCCATGTGTCCAATTCCAGCATTATTTATAAGTACATCTATTCTTTTATTTTTTTCAACGACTTTACTGTATGCACTTTTAATTTGCGAGGGCTGTGCAAGATCGAATTCTACAATATTTATCTCTGTTTTATATAAATCACACAAGCCATTTACATATTCATCAACTTTAGCATCATGTTTTCTAACACAAGCCCATATATCGTAATCTTCCTGCGCCAATTTTTCCAGTATTGCTCTTCCAAGTCCTCCATTTGCTCCAGTTACAATAGCTACTTTTCTGTTCATCACTAAACTTACACCTCAAACTCGATAATTTCATGTTTCACTTTTTGCTTTATTTTCTCCCATTCACTGGCCAATAAACTCAATAAATATAAATCATAGTATTGATTTTTTTTACATATTTCTTCTCTAAGCACCCCATCTAAGTGTGCACCTAATCTTTGGTTTAAATCAATCATTCCCTTGTTATTACTTAATATTTCCATTGAGACTTTATTTACTTTTAAAATTTCAAATGCAAAAAAATATAAACTCATCTGTAAATTCACGGTTAATTTTATCGAGCGTTTCTCTTTTACTGCAATATAAACTCCTGTATGTATAATACTGTTTTTTTTATCCCAATTGGCATAATTGACTACTCCAACAGGCTCATCATCAACTTCCAGTATCCAATACATTTCATCTTTTGAATTTTTTATTTTTTCATACCATTTTAATTGGCCTTCCATTGTTAATACCGGATCCGTATTCATATACGCAGTTATCTCCGGCATCATACGCCACTCCATAATGCGTTCTAAATCTGTTTCCTTTATTTTTCTACATCTTGTCGACATAATATCATTTCTCCACATTACATAATAATTGATATTTTAATTCTGCTATCTTCCAATCATCATAATTATCAATATCCTGAACTTCCATTTCACTTACGATATATGGTGCAATTTTTTCATCAACAATTCCCTTTTTTTCTAAAAAAGCACGTGTATTCAAACAGTAAAATTGTCCCGCATCATGATATATTTTTTCTAAGTCCTGCGACCTTACACTCCTAAACTCAGGGTATTTCATTTCTATATCATTACACATATTTATAACATACCCTCTCTGTGGCGGGTATGAATATCCTACTACAGGTATTACCTCATATTTTTGCTGCTCTTCTAATATGTTAACTGCTTCCTTTAATTTTTTGCCTGTAATAAAAGGCGCTGTAGGATATATGCATACAAAGGAATCAAATTCCATGCCTAGCTTTTTATAATTATCAATCACTTCCATCATTACATCTGCTGATGTAGCATAATCACTCGCAGTTTTGGTACTTCTCATAAACGGAATATTTGCTCCATATTGCCTTGCTATTTCTGCAATTTCTTCACTGTCCGTTGAAACCATTACTTCATCAAAAATACCTGATTCTAACGCAGCTTCTATAGAATATGCTATAATCGGCTTGCCGCAAAAATCTTTAATATTTTTCTTTGGAATTCTCTTACTTCCTCCTCTTGCAGTAATCATTGCAAGTCTGTTCATGATGCAACTCTCCTTTAACTAAACATAATCATTCTCGACATATTTCCAATAATATCATATCCGTCCCAATAGACTCCTATGTCCATTGCTTCTCCCGGGTTTACAATTCTGTCTATTCCGGTACATCCCACTTCCGATATGGAGTTTATAACTGTTTGCGGTTCAATTCCATATATTACACATGTTTGCGTCTTTTCAGTCAGTTTTGAAAAGATTTCATCCATTGAAGTCAAATTACATTCGAAAAATAAGCCATATTTTCCTCTTAAATCTTCTATTTTTTCCAATTTGCAGTCTAGCTGTGCAACATATAAAAGGTTATCATACACCATTACCTTACAATCGATTCCACCTGCTGCCATTTCACATATAAGTGTATATTTATCAATTACTTTTTTTGCAGGTAAATCATATTTTTTTGATACCTCATGTACGCTGTTCCAAAAAAATTTTCTACCTTTCCTTTCAGCAGACGGTATCCAGAAAATCATATGTGGAGCGGAACATGCATTTTGGTCCATCAGATATGTGTCATTGTAAAATTTTTCTGCCAGTTTCGACAATTCATCTGAAGTCAATTTTTCTATTTCTTTTTCATCAAAAACTGCAAATGAGTATCTGTCTGCAAACGCAATTTCCACGGTTCTTGGCAATATCGGTGACTTTCTTATCTCATTAATTGTATCATCACCGCCCCATACAACCCTTACCGCGCATATTGAAGAGAAGTAATCATTTATTTCTTTATCATGTCCGTATGAAACCACCACTATATAGTTCTTTAATGAGCCATACTCTTCTTTAGCCAGCAAAGAATTAATAGCATTACAAACTATCTCTACCTGTTTATAATCCTTTTCCGATACCCTGACTATATTTGAATTTCCTGACAGAAGTCCAAAGACAAGTGAAAAGGCAAAATTTATCGGAACATTTGAAGGTGCAATGTGAAACGCAATCCCTCTGCCAAATCTTCTGTACTTGCAGATATATTCCTCTTTAAGCCGTAAAACATTAGACTTCCTGCACCAGAATGAAAATGTAAGCACGTCAGGATATGCTTTTGCATCACTGTAATTTCTAAGAGTCTTTGAAAGAGCATCCAGAAACTCAAGCACTATTTCACTGTATATAGGCAATGGACGTTTTGTAACTTCACCATTTCCAACAAGATACTTAATGTTATTTTCGTTCATATGTATCACTACATCCTCTGACTTCTGCATCTTTAATTCTTCCTGTTATTTTAAAATACTTTCCAAGTCTCTTACATGGGCAATCATCCTCACCAAGTATGATTCCCTCATCCTCTGTCAAAATAGAATGCCCCGGATAAGACTCCGGAATCATTGAAACCACCTGTATAATTCCTTCCTCATCGAAATCACAAAGTGAAAAGTCATCTTTTCTTCTTGTAAGCACATCCGAAAAGATACTTGTATGTAAATGACCATATTCACATTCCATATAAATACACCCGGTCTGTTCAACCATACCATAATAATCATGAATATTGGAAAGACCACAAACACTCTTTAGTGCCTCTTTAAATTCGTCCGGCTCAACAGCCTCATTCTTTAATTTTTTCCATCCACCGCCATGAATCATAATTCCATTTGACAAATCTATTTCGCCGGGATATTTCAACAGCTCTTTATAAAAGAACTGCCATATCATAAATGTAAACCCAAACAAAAGGATTTTTTCACCACGATGCTTATCCAAAAATGCTTTAATTCCATCAATATCTATTTCCATTTCATCATTCAGTGCATATTGCCTGTCTGATGCAAAAATGGAAAACCCAAGTATTCCTGCTCCTCTTGCCGAAAACATCTGCCTGTTTTTGATTACTGACGGACTGTCAATTATGAGCATCGGCAACCTTGCCTTACCTGTATATTCACTCACAATTTTTACCAGAGTTTTCTGCTGATATGATGAAGTATTCCTATCCAGAAAAATCTTAGATACCTGCTGTCCGGTAGTTCCAGATGATGTCATAGTCTTAAAAATTTCTTCATCACCAACACTCTTTAATTCCATATCCTTAAACATACGAACAGGCAAAAAGAAAAATTTTTCAAGTTCTTCATTCTCAAGATTATAGCCAAACGCATCCAGAACATTTCTATATTCAGTACATTGTTCATAATGTTTCTTAGTAATATATGCTACTCTCTGACCCAGCAATTTTCTTTTATCTGCCTTACATAGAGAATATGGTTTTATTTCAAGAATATCATTGTAATCAATCATAATAATCCTCTAATTTAATATATAAGGTTTTCCCTGCTTCATTTTTGGGTATTGAAGGAACATACTTAACTTTAAATGCAGCAGCGTTAAGTCCTGTCTTCTCTGCAAGAAAATGTTTTGTTTTATCAAACAATTCCTCATTATCCTCTGTGATAAATGCATATAGGTGATCATCTATACCACTGCACGCACAGTCCATATCAAGGTATTCCTTAAGCATTCTTTCTATTTCATCAAGATTGACTCGGTTTCCATATATTTTTAGGAACCTTTTTTTACGACCAACAATAAAATGATAACCTTCCGAATCCCGCTTTGCCATGTCTCCGGTCTCCAACCTGCCGTTTCTCTCGTCTCCTTTTAGTAAATCTTCCTCACATTCTGCATACCCAAGAGTTACATTAGGTCCATAATACACAAGTTCTCCGACCACATCCGGTTCAGTAATTTCTTTTCCATTAACATCCACAAGCTCCAGTCTTCCACCCGGAATGGCTATTCCCATGCTTCCATACTTCTCCAGAGACTTTTCAGCCGGCAGATACGCCATTCTTGCTGTTGCTTCACACTGACCATACATAACTATAAATTCTTTATTATTTGCCATTGCATACTCCGCAAACTCCTTATGCAGCTGTGGTGTAAGCTTTCCGCCTGCCTGAGTCATATATTTTAGTGAAGGTAAATCCATTCTAAAAAATCTTAACTTTTTAAGCATTTCATATGTGTAAGGTACTCCGCCAAATGTCGTTGCGCCTGCATTCTTAAAGAAGTTCCAAAATTCACGTTCCATTAATGTACTGTTTGTCAAAAGAATCGTTGCACCACACAACAAATGACTATTTATTATTGAAAGACCATATGTATAGTTCATAGGAAGCGTTGTAATTGGTCTGTCATTTTCTGTTATATTCAGATAATCGGCAATCTGCTTTGCATTTGCCTGAATATTATCATAACTTTGTCTTACGAATTTGGGGCTTCCCGTACTTCCGGAAGTTGTAAGCAATAATCCAAGATTTTTATAAATCTTATACTCGCTTTCTCTCTTTCCTTTTAGCAATGCATATCCATATTTCATAAATACGCATTTAAATTCCTCAAATTCCTTACACATATCATGAGGAACATAGAGGTATTGAGGATTATATATCTTTATAAGATTATTTCTTAATTGAACATCCATATGTCTGTCTATAAGAACAGGAACAATACTATTATTTAAGAATGATATATATCCGCAAACTGAACCTATTGAATTTTCACAGAAAGAAAAAACCAATGTTCTGTCTTCGCTTATGTACTTCTTAATCTCTTTACAAAAATCGTCTATTTCTTCATACAAGACACAGTTGCCCCCGTCATCCTTTAACGCAACATTACCCTTGTATTTTAATAACTCATTGTAATATGCCATAACATCAGCCTCCCTGGTCTTTACGAAAATATTAGATTAATGCTCTTTTACTGTCTTTAATAGTTCTCTAAGCTGCTCTACAGAAAGCCACTCTTTATTCTCGCCTGAACTATATTCAAATCCCTGTTCAACTTTCTTTCCGCCCGCTTGAATCTTGCTTGCATTCCACCAGTCCATATGTGGGTATACTATGAAATGTTTATCATACTCATACGTATTCATGGAATCTTCTCTTGTAACCATTATTTCATGAAGTTTTTCACCCTCTCTGATTCCGACCTCAGGCATTTTACATCCGGGAGCAATAGCCTGTGCAAGGTCTGTAATCTTAAATGAAGGAATTTTGGAAATGAAGGTTTCCCCTCCTTTAGCTTCTGCAAGAGCTTTTATCACAAGTTGAACACCCTCATCAAGACTTATCCAGAATCTTGTCATTCTGTAATCCGTTATTGGAAGCTCATTTTCTCCATTTGCAATAATGTCCCTAAAGAACGGAATAACCGAACCTCTGCTTCCAGCAACATTACCATATCTGACCACCGAGAAACACACATCATGATTTCCTGAGTATGCATTTGCAGAAATAAACAATTTATCAGATACAAGCTTTGTTCCACCATAAAGATTTATCGGATTAACTGCCTTATCTGTCGACAAGGCAACTACCTTCTTCACACCGCAATCAAGTGCTGCATTTACAATATTAATCGCGCCATCAATGTTTGTCTTAACTGCTTCAATAGGATTATATTCACACGCCGGAACCTGCTTTAATGCAGCAGCATGAACCACATAATCCACCTCATCAAAAGCTCTGTGAAGCCTTTCTGAATCTCTGACATCTCCAATAAAAAATCTCAACTTATCCTTATATTGCTTAAATTTATTAGCCATTATAAACTGCTTATATTCATCTCTTGAATATATAATAATTTTTTTCGGTTCAAAATTATTAAGTACGTACTCAACAAATGCATTACCAAATGATCCTGTACCACCTGTAACTAAAATAGTTTTATTATTTAACATTCTTCTTCCTCCGCTTAGGTGATTGTATTAAAAAAGGAATGGTGCTCTACCATTCCTTACTTTTCTGGTATGACGCCTCCATGCATAATTATACTATTATAATTATTTATCGGCAATCATTCACAATTTATTAATGCTTAATTAAATATATTTTCAGCTGCTTGCTTTAGATCAGGTATTTCCTTCTGATATGCCTCTATTACCTGTATACCCTTTTCACATATATCCAATACATCCTTATATAAATCGTCACAGCTTTCATTTACATGTTCGAGCACCTCATGTTCAACAACACTGGCTTGCTGTGTCACTATACTCATTAGTGAATCATTTTCCACAATATCATTAAAAGAATCTACCTCTTTTAAAAATTCCTGCAAATCTTCTTTTGTTACAGAATTTCGTACGGCTTTTTCCTTAACTAATTGGTATTTTTTCATATATTGTTCCAATGTATCTGACAGCTGTTCAAAACGCTTTGGCAAATCATACAAATCCGCTTTTATTTTTTCATACTCTTCTCCGTAATATGAATTATCAACACTGTCTAAAAATGACTTAAAATCAACCCTTTCTGTACAATACTTATCTATCGCATCTTTAAGAGTCATTACTGTGGCACCATTGATTTTGGCACCGCCCTCTGTCGCATTAATAACATTAATATGTGAATTTCTGCGAATTTCTTTTTCAAAGAATTTCCTGTACCCGTCATAAACATGGTTTGTATACACCATTTCGCCGTCATTGCCCTCAACCAGATACATTCCTTCAGTCACTTCAAATGGTTTTTCCTTGTAACCATCTGCTGTGTGCAGCTTGTTTCCTGTAAATGCACAGTCCTGACCAATTAATATAATATCTTTGATTCCAATTTCTTCTATAAATGCAAATGCTGTATTAGCTACTGAGCCTGCCGTCTGAAGTACACGAAGCTCTCTGCCATACGTTTTATACAATTTTTTTATGTAATCATTATTCGGAAACATTATTACCTTTGCCTGATGATTTTCTAATATTTCATGCCTGGTCTGGTAACAGCCAACCATCGGAAGATATTTTACCCTCTCATCCTCAAACAATTCCATTGGTTTATGAGAATCAATGGTAATAATTGCATCAGGTATAATATCTCTTTTCAATAGCGCACGAATAGCTGTATCCACACAAAATATAAAACACTTTCCAACCGCTCTTTTAAGTTCTTCTACATTTCCATCAAGCGATGGTCCGCCCGCAACCAGAATAGCAGGATATTTATCATAACCTTCAGCTAATATTTTTCCCTTTACTATATCAATCGTAGATGTTTGCAAAATGAAACGCACATTTTTAAAAAACTGTTCATTCATTTCCCTTCCAAGGACTCTAGATGTATTACTTGTAATAATTCTACTATTATAAGTATCTTTTATATCTTTTATAAAGTCTGTCAATTCCTCATTGTAAAGCTTATCATATCCTGGTAAACTTATTAATTTTGTATGATTAATTCTGCCATAATTCATAATTGTAAATAAAGCATCCATCATAAGCGTATCCTGTAGCTGCTTTACACACAGAACAACCCTGTTATCTGACAAAACATCTGCCAAATTGCAATAATTCATTGCACAATGAAATATCTCTACATCCGGCTCATAAATAAGAATATTTGCATTTTCCTTAAGAACTTTATGTAATGCACGAATTTTTTCACCATTTCCTAAACCAAACACACAGAAAATTGATGCATAATTAACATCCGCATATTCCTTTTCCCAAAAACCGGCCATTTCCTCACTGTTATATCGGCTGTCCAAATACCACTTGTGATTATTTTGCTCAATTGCAAATACAGCCTTATTATTTCTATCATATTCAATCTTAATTTTGCCTGTATCTATATTTTGTTCTAAGTATTTTTTATATGCTTCTCCCTGAATTGTATATTTCGCAAGAAAAACTTTTAGATTCTCATCAAAATATTCTCCCATACATCATCCCTCAATAAGCCCCGGTATTTCATACCAAAGGCAGTCTGCTAAGCCGACCAAATCTCCTTTTTCAATACATTCCGTATAATTATTAATTGCAATGATAATGTCTCTTTTTCTTATAATATCTGTTTCATTATTCATAGAATATACCAATTTATTTAAAATACACTGCGCATATTTATTAAACGTCTCGTTGCATTCCTCTACCTGATTAAGTGAAAAATGATAAACCATTTTTTCAATTGCTGCTCTCATTTCTGCATCCATATTTTCTCCTAAAAAAATACACCATCTACTTTAAAATAGATGGTGTATAAATTACTATTAATTACTGTAATAATGACAGCACACCCTGTGTAGCCTGATTTGCCTGTGCAAGCATTGACTGACCAGCCTGAGCAAGAATATTGTTCTTGCTGTATTCAACCATTTCCTTAGCCATATCAACGTCACGGATACGAGATTCAGCTGACTGAGTATTCTCGCTTGTTGCATCCAGGTTGTTGATTGTGTGTTCAAGTCTGTTCTGCAAAGCACCGAGTGTAGATCTCTGTGTTGATACATCATTGATAGCTTCCTGAATTGCGTCCATTGCTGAACCTGCCTTAGCAAACGATGATACATTAAGAGAAGCAACGCCAAGTCCTGTTGCGCTCATTGTTGTAATATCAATTGTGATAGCCTGACCTGAAAGCGAACCAACCTGAAGATTCTTGCCTGTAAAGCTACCATCAAGTAAGTTCATTGTGTTGAACTGTGTTGTTGATGAAATTCTTGAGATTTCACTTGCTAACTGATCAATTTCAGCCTGAATAGCATCACGATCTGTCGTTGTATTAGTGTCATTAGCTGCCTGTGTAGCCAATTCATTCATTCTCTGTAAGATTGAATGTGTCTCTGCAAGAGCACCTTCAGCTACCTGTACTAATGAAATACCATCCTGGGCATTTGAAGACGCCTTGTTAAGACCCCTGATCTGGCTTCTCATCTTTTCAGAAATTGTAAGACCTGCTGCATCATCCGCTGCTCTGTTAATTCTATATCCTGATGAAAGTTTCTCTGTTGACTTTGCCTGTGAACTTGTTACTCCGCTTAACTGTCTGTTAGCATTCATTGCTGTAAGATTGTGCTGTACTACCATAATTAAATCCTCCCTGAACTTTTCGTTCTATCCATATTATTTGTTTTATTTTTGTCGACATTTTTATTGGGTGATTTTTTATTTTTCTCACCTAACTGTTATATATATCGGAGGAATTTGGAATTACTTAACCCCTGTTTATAAAAATTTTTAATTTTCATTACAATATTCTTCTTTATAGATCTTACAAGCTTTCTCATATGCTTCTTTAGTTGATTTTTTCTTATTAACGCTTACCTCATGCAGCACTCCGACTGATATATTATTATATACTGCTGCATGAAGGCCACGTTTTCTAAATTCTATAGTCTGAGATATATCATAAAAGTGAAAATGCGTAAACAAATCCTCTCTCCACCTAATATCGGTATTAGTCGCAAGCAACACACCATCTAATGTTTCAACTTCCACAAGTTTTTGTTCTTTCGGAATAGTTGTTGACTGAAACATATTAATCACCATATCCTGATAAAGACACATTTTCATTTCCTGCAAGGAACAATCCCACCAGACACCGCTTTCCGGCATATGTACTGCACCTGCCACTCCTAATATCTGGTATGCTCCACTCTCAAGAATCTTTACTAATTCTATGGTGTAGTCTGGATCAAAGATAAATGTATCCTGATGAATGTATATCTTATATCTGGCATCCGACTGCTCCATAGCTAAATTATATCCCTGTGTCATACTTTGGGCATTTTTTACTACATAAATTTCCATCATGTATTCATCCGGTATGTTTTGATAAGATAAGTACTCAATTGCTTCCGATACATAAGTATCATCATTTGCACACATAATATACGCTATTTTTTTATCATTGATATGATTGACACTCTTATGTAAATTGTGCCCTACAACCAGTTCATGCACAGGGTATTTGCTTTTATTTCTTGGAAATAATATCAAATTCTCGTTTTTTTCACAGATTTTTCGATACCAATCTGCATATAGTTCCAAGTTTTTTGCCTTTGCTACATTTCCCGCAGAATTTATCATTGTAGCCATTTTATCCATAACCGCAGCAACATATTTATGTTCAACCGAGTACTTTATTACCACAGCAAGAAAATCTGCGGAAACTCCATATTCATCAATTATATCAAGAATTTTATTTTCGTCATTGGTAAATCCAAACCATATTTTTCTAATTTCAAATTTAAATTTTAGAACTAGTTTTTCAAATTTCTTCCAATCGATATATTTCTGTATGTCAAGCATTATGCCGCCATGATTCATTTCACAGGCAACAATCTCTAATAACATATAATAATATCTGAGCCACTGATCTATGATTTCCTTAAATAAGAAAGAATCAGATGTAAAAATTATCTCTGTAATGCAATGATAAGTTTTTGTGTACTCACCCATTTCCAATCTTTCTTTAATACATTCGTAAAGAATATTTCGCACTTTCTCTGAATTCAGCATCCATGGATCAATGACCTTATAATTGTCTTTTATTATTTCAGCATCCTCATTGTCACACAATGTAATTGCCACCAGATAATATACATAGGCATATTCCTTCTCACTTTTTAAATAATAATAATTAGCCATCATAAATATCAGTTCATAATCATTGGGATAAACCCTATATCCTTCCTGAACTGTTTTAAATGCCGCTTCCATATCATTCTCTTCTAATGCTGTTGCACGATAAATATACTCTTCTCTAGTCATATTATTTCCCATCTAAATTTAACTTCTATAACATGTTTTTATTGAAAAAGGAGTCGGATTACTCCGACTCCTTTCATGATAGTATTAATTTGTGCCTAATTGCGATTAGCCTAAGAGTGAAAGAACACCCTGGTTAGCCTGATTTGCCTGTGCAAGCATTGACTGACCAGCCTGAGCAAGAATATTGTT
>JBJEOB010000070.1:0-2793 GCA_051880495.1 Lachnospiraceae bacterium | reverse complement strand
CCTCGTTATTATATGCATCGTAAGAAATATATCCTGAAATAAGTCTTGCACCATGTCCATGATATCCATTTCCCTTAAGCTTAAACTGACCAACTGAAACAGAGTTAAAATATTTGGCATCCTTCGTTCCGACTCCGGTAATATCAGTTGCGTAGATACCATATCCCGTCTGATTGTCCGGTCCTGCGCTTATATCCGTTACCGTATATGTAGCCGTTAATTTGAAATTTTCAGTATTAGGATTTATTTTGGTAAAGTAATAAAAAATTCCGTCTTCACTGTCTGCCATTTTACCGTTGCTTTGTCCTGTAATAACAACAGTTCCCTTGGTGTTGCTTACATCTTCAACAGGAATAAGTCCTGAAGTTGTTTTTACTTCATATTCCTCACCATTTACAGACATAACGCCTGATGTTGCCGAACCCATTGCCGCAATATACCACTGCTGAACAGGGTCACCGACTGTAACAGACTGTACATCCTGTGTGCTTCGTCCATCCTGCGCTGCCTCTACCCTTATTTCATATGTCTTTCCTTCTGTAAGGCCTGACAATGTATAATCTTCTTCGTCTAAATCCTTTTCTACGACCTTAAAATCTTTTGCGCCCTCTTCTTTTACGGAGATTACATATGAGTCTGCTCCTATATCAGCCCAGTTGACATAGACTTCACCATCACCAAGATTATCTATCCATGTTATTTCAGGCACAGGCATCGGAAGCTTGTATCCTGTAACTTTTACAGTTTCACTTTCCTTATCAACAAAGCCTCTTCTGAGTGCAATTACCTTTGCCGAAAAATCGCCCTTTACGGTAGGTGCAAAAGTATACGTTCCTGATTCTGTAACAGCCTGGCTTGCCACCTCATATCCGTTCTGATAAAGAAGTACTATTGCCGAATCAGCACCATCTGTTCCTATTTCAACCGATACAGCCACTTCAATCTGACCGTCATCATTTATTTCAATCGAATCAATAACCGGATTATCTACTTCACTCCAGTCCCTGCGCGCAGCACCTTCTACGGCATCACCGCTATACTCAACCAGTATGTAATAAATATTAATACCCTGTGATGCCATAAATCTGTATGTTCCGGCTTCCGGGATGTTATAAACCACAGGTGTAATTTTCCCGTCATCACCTGCTGCCGTCGGTGCATAAAATGATGCCCCGTCAACCATTTTTCCTGTCTCATCATTATACAGGGCAAGTGAACGGGTTGCTTCTTCCTTATTGCTGCTTATCATATACACGGTAGCCGTACCTGCACCACCCGTTGTAAACGTAATGGTTCTTTCCGCCTCTTCCGACTTACCGTTAGTCTTTAAACGCTTTGCAAATGAAATGCTTCCGTCCTCATTGGATTTGTTATTGGAATCTACCGTGAACTTTTTATCAGCACTTGCCTTTAAGACAAAATCTCCAACCGTAAATTCAGAGGTTATATCTCCCTCCTGCATTTCACTTACATTGAAAATCATCTGCACACAATCGCCATTGTTTTCTGCAGCGTTTACTTCATAATTCATGAACACATTTAACGGCATTACACCTGCCACCATCAAAAGTGCCATTAATGAAGCTAAAAATCTTCTGAATTTTCTCATAAAATCCTCCGTTTTGTTCATCGATAATTATTTAATTTAGCATGAATCATCTTATATTTCAACAAAATACTATTATTTTCCAGCCTTATTTTTCAACCATTTCAAGCAGCTGCTTATCCAGCGGATTAAGTGACTCTATTTCAATACCCTGCTCTTTAAAGTCATTAACGAGTGTTACCGTTTTCTTAAGATTCCCCGAAAGAACACCAAGTGACGCAACCAGAATCACCGAATCCTTTCCATCACATTTTTCTTTAAGGAACTTCTGCATCTCATCTGTTATCTCATCACTTATTTCCTCGTAAAAGCCCATGCTGATAATATCATGTTCATCACAATATTCCTGAATGTCTTCAACCTGTTTTTCGATACTTTTTTCATCATCCATACCGGCCCTGATATAGGATATTATGTATTTGTCAAACATATTTCTCACTCTCTTTTCTTAATTTCTTTATTAATTAGATTAGGGTGTCAAAAGCCAAATGATAAATTTTTCTTCGTCAGATTGCACAAAATTTATTGGATGAGTGACTTATGTGCTACGGAGATGAAACTCAGCTGAGGTTCATCGCAGTGTTTAGCACATCGGAACGAAGAAATAAATTTTGTGCAATCTGACGGATATATTTTAATTATTTGGCTTTTGACACCCTAATCTAATTATAATACATTATTTTAATTGCTTGAACAACAAAAACCTTCCCTGTACTTTGACAAGTTAGGGAAGGTTTTCTCTGTGGCAATCCCCATGCAGCATTCATTGCATGGGGCACTCCTTACCAATTTTTCTTTTCGTTCTCGCTGCGATTATTTTTCTTACGCTCCTCAACCATCTTCACAAACCATTCTACCATAGCAGGATCCTGGTGTGAGAAGAAACTCGAGGTTGCTGTATCAAGCTCAGCAATGGTATTCATTTCCTCATCTGTCAACTCAAAATCAAATACATTGAAGTTTTCTACCATTCTTTCATAGTGGGTAGATTTAGGAATTACTACCACACCTCTCTGGATATTCCATCTGAGCATTACCTGAGCTGCTGTCTTACCATATTTATCGCCAATAGATTTAATCACTTCGTTATTGAATGTGTTACCACGTCCCTCTCCAAACGGAGCCCACGCCTCTAACTGCACATTGTATTTGTCAGCATATTCTTTAAGCTGCTTTTGCTGGTTAAA
>JBJEOB010000069.1:0-2824 GCA_051880495.1 Lachnospiraceae bacterium | reverse complement strand
TTTTCATAATAACGCTCCCTTTCGTTTATTTTGTTACGAATTTCACTCCATCTGCACCTGTTTTTCCACTTGTAGCATAAGAACTAAGAGAAAGGTGTGGTTGTCTATCGCTTAATCCAATACCAACATAGTTCCATCCTCCGGGAGCATTGTACTGATCGACATACTTTAATCCGTCACCGCCACTAGATATTTGAAAACTATATCGTGCGTCTTTATTAGTAAAGTTTACATTGTTTAAGTAAGCGTAATAGTAGACATAATCCTTACATGAACCTCCAGGTGACCACCATTGGTAAAATTGATCACTAGCAGATTTCGTGGATAATCGATAATCTCCTCTATAAGAACCTGAGTGCTTTGTGTATGTAGTAAATCCTTGGCGATACGTACCACCATTAGGGTCATCATTATCTTCGTAATAGGTACCACAAGTCGCTTTAGCAGTCGGGATATCGGTGAGATTAGCCATTAAGCCAAAAAGGATAGCTAGAGATAGAACACTGAATCTCTTTAAAACGGTCACATTTTATTCCTCCTAAGTAAATATTAAACGTGTAAGTTTATTTCGTGGTGTTAGCGGATGCTTTGTTTCTAGCATGTAAGTAGGAAAATTGAAGTAATCATTGTTGAGGTGTTACCATGACAAATTAGTGCGAAAAATAGCACATAAGTCCATTTATCAACCCTTTCTTTTAATTAAATATTTCAAATCGCTAAACTATTTTACCACTTCCTTACAAGTATTTACAAATAAAACCATATATGTATTTTTTATGGTATACTCATTCACATAACGGAAAGGGGGAGAATCATGAATAAAAGAATAGGTATATCGATTATTCTTTTCTTAGCCATACTCTCAACTCTATATTTTGCTTTTTTTGAGAAGGGCTCGACTGAAAAGAAAGAGGAGGCTGCTCAATCAGTACAAAGAAAAGAAGAAAACAGAGTAAAAGAAGTTGAAGTGGTAACGGAAAGTGAGAAACAGAAAGCTTATATTGTTTTTGAAGGATATTATTACATGAAGACTGGTGAAGTGGTACCTGAATCAAGCTCTGTTTGGAAAAAGGTTGGAGAAGTGAAGAGGATAGGAGATTGGAAGATTAAGAAGTCTGGGGATTCAAATGAAGTACCACCGGGGCCTATTTATCAGATGGAGGGGAAAGACAAATCCCTCATCGTAGCCAAAGGTGCTTATTTTGAGGATGGAGTAAATAAAGAAGGCTATTTGTTGTTTAAAAAGGATAAAGAGGTAACTGAAACAAATCCTGATACTATTCAAAGTGCTGTTTCAGACACAGATGAACTATCCATAGCGTTTAACAACGCAAAGAAAAAATTTACTGATTTTTATGCCTTTAAGAACGATGGCCATTATACACTGCAATTGTTAAATTCCTCAGAAAATTATGATGCGATCAAGATGATTTATCTGTTACCTAAAGAAGGGGAAAACATTTTAGTATTAGAGTATAGGGATAAGATGCCTCTCGATTCTGCTTTTCATAAGAAGAGAAAACCCCCAACTGAACAGAATTCATTAGAAATTAACAGAAAAAATTGGACTATATATAAAGATGATGAGGATAATTATGTAGCAGTGACTTCATCCAACCAAACACATTATGAGGTTCAATTTGCTGGAGATGTTGAACTTTCTTTTGTAGAAGAGTCTTTAAATTTATTCGATAAAGTGAATTAACTATTAACATAAAAACCGCCTATCCTCTGAATGAGAATAAGCGGTTTTTATTATCAGTGATTATCGGATTACGCCTTTAGCTTTTAACAAAACTTCCATTTGCTTAACCGTTTCTTTGGAAGTTTCATAAGCATCCATAGCCGCAAGAGTGGTAAGGACTAATGCTTTGATTGCCGATGGTTGAATTGAAAATTCCTCCTATGCTGACTGCTTTAATAAATAACTTTTGTAAATTAGTGATGGCTTTGACTCTCTCTCCTATGTAACCATAAAATAAAGTTTTCCGATTTAGACTCGGTTTTCGGTAAAATAAAGTTTTCCGATTTCCAGGTCTTTTTCAATATCCACCCGGGTTCCATCCAATACGAATCCGGCTTTTTTCTGCACTCATTCTTCATTACCCAGCAGGGAAGTTCCCGCTCCTATTGTTTCGTAATCCGACTCAAACCCTTGTCATTACAGGAATTTCCTGTGTTTTTGTCGCAGTTATTCAAGAATTTTGAACATGGGTGAAAGAATGTTCGAAAAAACCATCATTATTACATTTGCCAATAGAAAAAAACTCTATGGAGGATTTTAGATGGCTATCAATGTTTTTAACCGGTTAAGGTATATTTTGTTAAGCCTTGATAAGCGGTAATTATAATATATTTACGGGTACCGTATGGGAGTTCAATCAATCTGTAAGAACTGGTCAGGTGATACCCAATCGCAATATGAATTTCTGCTAGGAAAACGGAATATAGAAGTAACTTATTGAGAAACGGCTCCCTCTGTGGAGCTTTTTCTCTTAATGTTTGAGATATGAAAAAAGGGAGTGTACAAGATGAAAAGAATACGGAGTCTGTTTAAGAAGAATTCCAAAAGAAAGTGCTCTATCGTCAACAAGTTGCTAAACTTCAATTCTTATACAGCAGATTAATCCCAAGGATTATAAGTTTTGGGAGAGAGAATTAGAGACTCTTAAAACATGTATATAGTTGTGGCCGGAGCAGATGGGACATATCCTCATTATAGAGATATCCTGACGAAATTCAGAAATACCCATTTGATTGCGGAAATAAAAACTGACAAAAATCAAATGTTGTAAACTTCAGCTATTTAAGAGGAGTGCATGTA
>JBJEOB010000068.1:0-13190 GCA_051880495.1 Lachnospiraceae bacterium | reverse complement strand
GGTACTGATACGGATTTAAAACCGATATATTCAGGTTTTGAACCGTTAAAGTACGATGTTATTGCATGCCTTCACTGCGGATATGCCGCTACGAGCAAGGCGTTTGGCCATATTACACCGGGACAGGCCAAGATGATAAAGGAGAGTATTTCTTCGAATTTTTGTGGCATGACAAACGGCTCGGGAATATATTCATTTATGGATGCAATCGACAGACATAAGCTGGCACTTGCAAATGTTATTGCAATGAAAGGTAAAAACAGCGAGAGGGCATATCTGTGTTTAAAGATTGGCTGGCTATACCGCAGCATGTCATCCAGAATTCCGGGAAGGGATCCTAACACTCTTTTGCTGAAAAGGGAATGTGATTCTGAGGAAAAGAAATTTATCCAGTCAGCATATGAAGGTTTTTCGGTAAGTTATGCCAAGGAGCTTCCTCCTATATGCGGTATGGACATCAATACGCTTACATGTCTCCTGGCGGATCTGGCAAGAAGATGTAAGGACTATGATACCAGTCTCAGATATATAAGTGCAATTTTCAGTTCAAGGGTTTCTAACTCGAGAATAAAGGAAAGAGCAAGGGAAATAAAAGAATTAATAGAGCAGGAAAAGAGTGAGAGTGAAGAATGAAAATAATAAAATCAGAGATTACGAAAAATAAGTTCGTTTTCACTGGTGTTTTGGCGGTATGCATTAATTTCATTATTGAGTGCTTGAACAGAAGAGGATTTATTGAGGGTGTTGTGCATATTTTCACAGCACCTTATATTTTTGTGCTGAATACGCTTATTGTGGCGTTCACACTAAGTTTTGCATATTTATTCAGAAAACGTAACTTTATGTTTGTATTAATCAGTATGCTTTGGCTGTTTGCCGGCATAACTGATTACATCATACGGTTTTACAGAAAAACTCCTTTTAATGCAAATGATTTTACCTTAATATCTGATGCCGTAAAAATTATCGGAGCATATATAAATGTATTTGGAATTATCCTCATCGCAGCAGGATTTACTGCCGCAATAATATGTATTATTTATTATTGGAAGAAAAGTGAAAGCTGTACCGGGAAGATAATGTATATAAGAACCATCGGAAGCATTGGCATTTTATGGATGGTTATTTGTTTTATGATTTGGTTAGGATTGAGAACTGATCAATTACAGGCAAGATTCGGAAATATTACCACAGCATACCGGGAATTTGGATTTGCTTATTGTTTTACGAACAGCATACTTGATAACGGTATAGACGAGCCTAGGGATTATGACAAGGTTGATTTTAAGGAAATAAAGATAAACAGGCCGCCTATAAGAGATAATACACAAGACAGAGAAAAACCGAATGTCATTTTCCTTCAATTAGAGTCTTTTATGAACCCGTGGCTTATTAAGGGAGTTTCTTATACGGAAAATCCTGTGCCTAATTTTAATAAGCTGTATAATATATTTCCATCAGGATATTTACTGGTACCATCTTTTGGAGCCGGAACCGCCAACACTGAATTTGAGGTGATAACAGGCATGAATCTGGACGATTTTGGAACGGGTGAATATCCGTATAAGACAGTTCTTAAGAGTCAGGCATGCGAAACAATCTGTTATAATCTTAAGGAGACAGGATATAAGACTCATGCGCTTCATAATAATGACGGTTCATTTTATAATCGTTACCGTGTGCTGCCTAATCTTGGATTTGATACATTTACCTCGATTGAATATATGGGTGAAACCACGAATAATCCTGTTGGCTGGTCTAAGGATGAAAATCTGACGGAATACATTACAAAGATTCTTGATTCGACCGATGAGCCTGATTTTATTTATGCAATTTCGGTTCAGGGTCATGGCGATTATCCTGCAAGTTATGAAGAACTTGATGAAATAACAAAGGACAATCCGCTTAAATATAATATAAAAGCAAATAACTTCCTAAATGAAGATGAAATTGCCGGATTTGAATATTATATCAGCCAGATAAAGGAAATGGACGATTTCATAGGAGAACTTACACTCAAGCTGTCAAAACGCAGGGAAAAGACTATTCTTGTATTTTATGGGGACCATCTTCCGGGATTTACATTTGAATCTGAAGATCTTATATCGGAGGATATTTATAAAAGCCAGTATGTTATCTGGAGTAATTATGATGCCGGTTTTACCAATAAGAATCTGGAGGCTTTTGCGCTGTCTTCATATATTCTTGAGGGACTTGGCAATACAAAAGGCGTAATTAACCTGTATCATCAAAAATATAAGAATAATGACGATTATCTTGAAAAGCTTACTATGATTGAGTATGACATACTGTATGGTGACAAAAAGGTATATGATAATCAGGAAATTTATGAACCAACGGATATGCAGATGGGCATTTACCCAATAGAGATTTCTAAGGCCTACAATTATAATGAACATGCATGCATAGAGGGGGCTAATTTTAATAAATACTGTTTTGTAAGTATTAATGATAAGGAATATCGCACAGAATGTGTAAACCCCCACACACTGGTTGCACATGACGTGGAACTGGTGGAGGGGGATGTTGTAAAGATTGTTGTTCATGGAAAAGATAATCTTGTCCTAAGTGAAACGGAGGAGTTTATTTATCATCCTGAATGATTCCGTTAGTCTTTATAACTGCGCGTGGAATTGCATCTTTGGAATTTTTCCACGGTGCATCGGCATTCCGGTAGTCAAACTTATCGATAAACCATGAAAGGTCATCGCGTACGCGTTCCATATTTGAAATATATAGCGATTTGATTTTGTCTGTAAATTCATTAAGCTCAGAGCTCTTGAGGAAATCAGGGGCTTTTTCTATAAGAATAAGAAAATGTGCGTTGCAGAAGCCCCGTGATGCCATAAATTTATCACGAAAAGCGGCATCCGTTTTATACAGATAAAAAATAGTGTCAATGTATCTGTCAAATACCTGATTAATTCGGTCACATACAAAACATGACCCGTTAAGCTCCTTTAGATAATCTGCCATTGGAAAGGACGTGGTTTCTTTGCTGAAAATTCCTTTTTTTTCACCGGATTTGGCATCAAGCGGAGTGAGGTCACGGATTATCTTGTCAAAGTGTGTTTTTAATATCAGTGAAATGCCAAGCTTATTGGGACATTTTAGTATCATATCCATATGTTTCTGACAGAATCCCTTCTTATCGGTCTGCATACGGGTATCGTCTTCCATATAACTTGGTCCCATTGTATATTCTATTGCATTATCCTCAAGTGTCTTGTACATACGGCATACAGGACATTCACAGTCACTGTCAAATGCATCGTTTACGGGAATGGCGTAAAGCTTCTCCTTCATCAGTGCCCTCCATATCATTTAATAAATTTAGTATAACATCTTTACAAAAAAAACGCAATTTGCAGCAGTGTACTTGACTTTTTATTGTAAAATCGGCAAAATAGGAGAAAAGTCAGGGAGGCAGGATATGATTGAATTAGCAATACAATTAAATCAGGATAATTCGGTTTCACTTTATGAACAGATATATAATCATATCAGGAGTGAGATTCGTAACGGAAATTTAAGCTGTGGTATGAAGCTGCCTTCTACAAGAAATCTGTGTAATCATTTACAGGTGGCAAGAAGCACCGTGCAGATGGCTTATGACCAGCTTTTGTCAGAGGGGTATATTGAATCACTGCCATGTAAGGGATATTTTGTGGCTGATATTGAAGGAATGTATGATGTAAGCTTTGAAATGGGCGAAATAGAGCTTCCTAAGGCAGACGCTGATAAAATAAATAATGAAAAAAAGTATAAATATGATTTCTCATCAAGCGGCATAGACCTTGACAGTTTTCCGTTTAATCACTGGCGTAAAATAACAAAAAATGTTCTTGTCGATGACAACAAAGACCTTTTTATGAGAGGCGATGTACAGGGAGAGGCAGAGTTCAGAAAAACGATAAGCAGTTATCTTTATCAGTCACGTGGCGTGGTGGCAAAACCTCAGAACATAATCGTCGGTGCAGGAAATGAGTATCTTCTTATGCTGCTCAATCAGCTTCTTGATTTTAAAAAAACATATGCAATGGAAAACCCCAACTACAGGCAGACGTACAGGATACTTAAAAGTCTTGGTGAGGAGGTTTTAATTGTATCGCAGGATAAGAGCGGGATGCAGGTGAAAAGTCTTGAGGCGGCTGGAGCCAACATAGCCTATGTAATGCCTTCACATCAGTTCCCGATTGGTATTGTAATGCCGATGAAACGGCGTATGGAGCTTCTTAACTGGGCAGCACAGTCTGAAAACAGATATATAATAGAAGATGACTATGATAGTGAATTCAGATATAAGGGTAAACCGATTCCGGCACTTTGTGGATTTGATAAATATCAGAAGGTCATTTATATCGGGACGTTTTCCAAATCAATAGCACCTGCGATTCGTATGAGTTACATGGTTCTTCCGGATGAATTAATGCAGATATATCATGACAGGATAGGTTTTTATTCGTGTACCGTTTCAAGAATTGACCAGATGATTGTCCGTGATTTTATGGAGAGCGGATATTATGAAAAACATCTTAATAAGATGAGGGCGTTATACAAGGGAAGGCATGATGTACTTCTTTGTCAGCTTGAAAGTCTGTCAGACAGATTTATTATTTCAGGTGAAAATGCGGGTCTTCATGTTTTACTGAAATCAAAAAATGAATTGAGCGAAAAAGAACTCATTGACAGGGCGGCAAGAGCCGGTGTAAAAGTCTATCCTTTGTCAGCATATGATATTGGTGATACTGCCCCGGAACGCAACACGGTAATTCTCGGTTATGCCAATTGTGATGAAACGCAGATAAAAGAGGGAGTTGAACTTCTGTGTAAAGCATGGTAAAAAAAGGAGTGCCACAAAACAATAGTTTTAAGGCACTCCATGTTAGTTAAAGAAACAGATTATTCTTCAGTTTCCTCAGTATTTTCAGAATCGTCAGAAGCTTCATTGATATCGGTATTCTCAGTATTGATTGTTACATATGTGTTATCGTCTTCGTCTTCTTCATCAAATTCTTCTTCATCATCTTCGAATTCATCATTATCCAATTCGTGCTCAATAGCATCCAACTTGTTGTAAACAGCAAGTCCTAAAGCAACACCGGCACCAATAATAGTGATACCTGCTAAAATTTTACCTAAATTACTCTTAGCCATAAAATACCTCCGTTCAGCTTAAAATTAGCAAAATATATATAACTATTGTAATACGTTATGTGTTAAAATAAAAGAGAAATTTTATTTACATGGAGATTTTTATGAAGATTATACAAAAAGAAAACAACATTATCCTGGAAGATGTGAAAGATTTTCATATCGGACAGACATTAGAGTGCGGGCAGTGCTTCCATTTTAAGAAACTTTCGGAAAATGAATACGCAATAAGTGCAAGAAACAGACTTCTTCACATAAAACAGGAGGATATGCGCATATATTTTTATGATACCTGCATGGATGACTTTGAAAACATATGGATGGAATATTTTGACCTTGAACGTGATTACGGAGTGATAAAGGAACAGCTTCTAAAGGCGGATATGTCACTTAAAGAGGCGATTGATACCATGTGGGGAATTAGAATTCTGAAACAGGATTTTTTTGAGACACTTATTTCATTTATTATTTCCCAGAATAAGCAGATTCCTCATATTAAGCAGATAGTAAATGACATTTCGCGTGAGTATGGAGAATTCCTGGGAGAAATAAACGGTGAAAAATTCTATTCATTTCCGTCTGTGAATATACTTAAAACAGTGAGCGAAGAAAAACTGCGTGAGCTTAAGGTTGGCTTCAGGGCTCCGTACATTTATGATGCAGTATCCAAGGTGTATGAAGGAACAATAGATGAAAATGAATTATATCTGCTTGATGGTGATGAGATAATGAACAGGCTTATGCAGATTAAGGGAGTCGGAGAGAAGGTTGCAAGCTGCGTTATGCTTTTTGGACTTGGGAAAAGGGAAGAGTTTCCTGTTGATGTCTGGATTAAGCGTATAATGGAAGAATTGTATTTTCATAAGGATACGCCTAAGGAGGTTATCCGTAAAAGGGCAATGGAAATGTATGGCGAGTATGGAGGATATGCACAGCAGTATCTTTTTTATTACGGAAAGGTTAATGAAATTGGAAAAAATAAAAATGTGAAAACAAGAGAAAAAGTGAGTAAATAAAAGAAAAAAAGAGAAAACATGAGAAAATCATATAAAAACGAACAATTATTTGAGTTGCACAGTATGCGTAAGTTTACTAATATATGGTTAATGATTAGCACTCAAAGACAATGAGTGCTAATAAAACAAAATAGAGTTTTCGACAGGAGGAATAAATCATGAAGTTAGTACCATTAGGAGACAGAGTTGTATTAAAGCAGTTAGTTGCAGAAGAAACAACCAAATCAGGTATTGTATTACCAGGTCAGGCAAAAGAAAAACCTCAGCAGGCAGAAGTTATTGCAGTTGGTCCGGGCGGAGTTGTTGACGGCAAGGAAGTAACAATGCAGGTTAAGGTAGGAGATAAAGTTATATATTCTAAATATGCAGGAACAGAAGTTAAGCTTGAGGATGAGGAACTTATCGTTGTAAAACAGAATGACATTCTTGCAGTGGTTACTGATTAATTTGTAAGTAACTTTTATAAACAAAAAAATTATGGAGGCAATTTAAAATGGCAAAGGAAATTAAGTACGGCGCAGAAGCAAGAGCTGCTTTGGAAGCCGGAGTAAATCAGTTAGCAGATACAGTAAGGGTAACACTTGGACCTAAGGGACGTAATGTAGTTCTTGATAAATCATTTGGAGCACCACTCATTACTAATGACGGTGTTACAATCGCAAAGGAAATTGAACTTGAAGATGCATTTGAAAATATGGGAGCACAGCTTGTAAAGGAAGTTGCTACCAAGACAAATGATGTTGCAGGTGATGGTACAACAACAGCAACAGTTCTTGCACAGGCAATGATAAATGAAGGTATGAAGAACCTTGCAGCAGGCGCAAATCCAATTGTACTCAGAAAGGGTATGAAGAAGGCTTGTGAATGTGCAGTTGATGCAATTAAGGATATGAGCTCTACAATTAAGGGCAAGGAACACATTGCAAGAGTAGCATCTATTTCAGCCGGTGATGATGAAGTCGGCCAGTTAGTTGCAGATGCAATGGAGAAGGTTTCTAACGATGGCGTAATTACAATCGAGGAATCTAAGACAATGAAGACAGAACTTGACCTTGTTGAAGGTATGCAGTTCGACCGCGGATACATTTCAGCTTATATGGCAACAGATATGGATAAGATGGAGGCAGTTCTTGATAATCCATATATTTTAATCACAGACAAGAAGATTTCTAACATTCAGGAAATCCTTCCTGTACTTGAGCAGATTGTACAGTCAGGCCAGAAGCTTCTTATTATTGCTGAGGATGTTGAAGGTGAAGCACTTACAACACTTATTGTAAACAGCTTAAGAGGAACATTCAAGGTCGTTGCAGTTAAGGCTCCCGGATATGGTGACAGAAGAAAGGAAATGTTAAAGGATATTGCAATCCTTACAGGTGGTCAGGTTATTTCAGAAGAACTCGGCCTTGAACTTAAGGAAACAACACTTGATATGCTTGGCCGTGCTAAGTCAGTCAAGGTTCAGAAGGAAAATACAATCATTGTAGACGGTGAAGGCGACAAGGCTGAAATCGATGCAAGAATTGCAATGATAAAGAACCAGATTGCAGAGACAACATCTGATTTTGACAGAGAAAAGCTTCAGGAAAGACTTGCAAAGCTTGCAGGCGGAGTTGCAGTTATCCGTGTAGGTGCTGCTACAGAACCTGAAATGAAGGAAGCTAAGCTTCGTCTTGAGGATGCTCTTGCAGCTACAAAGGCAGCAGTTGAAGAAGGTATTATCGCAGGCGGCGGTTCAGCATATATCCATGCTTCAAAGAAGGTTGCAAAGCTTGCTGAGACATTAGAGGGAGATGAAAAGACAGGTGCAAAGATTATCTTAAAGGCACTTGAAGCTCCACTTTATCATATCGCAGCCAACGCAGGACTTGAAGGTTCAGTAATCATTAACAAGGTACGTGAATCTGAAGTTGGTGTAGGCTTTGATGCATACAAGGAAGAATATGTTGATATGGTATCAGCAGGTATCCTTGACCCTGCTAAGGTTACAAGAAGTGCTCTTCAGAATGCAACAAGCGTTGCATCTACACTTCTTACAACAGAGTCAGTTGTAGCTAATATTAAGGAAGATGCTCCGGCAATGCCGGCAGGCGGTGCAGGAATGGGCGGAATGATGTAATACAGTCCTGATTAATTATAAGGGATTGTCGCACTGATAATTATCAGTGCGGCAATCCCTTTTTTTATATAATAGGAAATTTCAACGAAATTTCCTATTATATAAAAAAATGCTCCGCGAGGAACGCACTGCGGCGGATTGGAAGATTGTCGCAACGCGACCCGCCGCAGGCGGAGAATCTCGCAAGCGAGATTCTTTTTTATAAAAATCGGGTGTAGAAAGACTGATGATTAAAATCTATCCGGCAGAGTGCATACAATTTATTGGATGAGTGACTTATGTGCTACGAAGATGAAACTCGTACGAGGTTCATCGTAGTGTTTAGCACATTGGAACGAAGAAAATAAATTGTATGCACTCTGCCGGATAAAAGATTTACCATCAGTTTTTCTACACCCGATTTTTCTTCACTTTTTATTTACCATTTGATATAATAAAGTGATATATTATTGTATAGTTTTGATTTATAGGAACATAGGCGATGGATAAACCGGAATTGCAAAATACATATATACAGGTTCAGGATGGAGCAGCAATAACCTATGGCGGGAGACAGGGGATGTTTTCTGAAAAGAAAATGTCTGCATACGGATGTGGTCTCGTGGCGATAGGAGATATACTTCTGTATTTACACAGATATAAAAATGCAGGCACAGGTGACATTTTTTTTAGTTGGGATGACGAACAGGTCTGCCGGAAGGATTTATATCTTGATTATCTGCGCACCCTTGAAAAGAAATACTTTTATGTCTCGACTCTTATCAGAGGAATAACAGGATGGGCACTTGCCATAGGATTTAATGTATTTGCAAAAAGAAAAAAGCTGGGATACAGAGCAGTATGGGGTGTTATGCCGCATAAATTACATTCATCAATAGAGAAAAGTCTTAAAAATAATATTCCGGTTCTGTTTTCTGTCGGGGCGCATTTTCCGTTTTTTTGGAAAAAATGCGGTGTGACTTTATACGTAAGAGACGGCATTTCGTACAGAAAAGCCTGTACCGTGTGTAAACATTACATGACGATAACAGGTATTGTCTGTGATGGTAAATATGGTGAAATGCTCAGAATATCAAGCTGGGGAAGAGAATATTATATGCGGTGGGATGAGTATGAGCATTTTATGAGAAAATGCAGCAATCCATTGTATACAAATATTTTGCTAATAAGAAATAGTGTGATATAATGAGCGCGTATGGTTGTTTAGTTAAGAATTATGAGGTGAAATATGTTAGAAGATTATGAAAAGGCGCTAAAGGGAGCGAAGAAAGATTATCAGAGACATGTATCTAATGGAGAATATCCGTATCTTCCTGCACTGGAGGACATTGTTTCCGTTGCGGATATTGCGTATGAAGATAATATTGGATTAGTGCAGATACCGGCACATTTGATTGTTGGAACGGCTTATATGGGCAGAACTAATTCGTTTGCATCGAATTTCCTTCCGCTTCTTGATAAAGATACCGAATTTGCAAAAAAATGGATATTACTGTGTAATGCACATGTGGAAGAAGGAATAAGGGACCCGATTAAGGTTTACGAATACATGAACCGTTTTTATGTTGTAGAGGGAAATAAGAGGGTCAGTGTATTAAAGTACTTTGGTGCGGCCAGTGTTCTTGCAAATGTAACACGTAAAGTGCCGATTAAGACAAATGAGCTCGAAAATATGATTTATTATGAGTTTATGGACTTCTATGAGCTGACAAGAATATACCGTATCATTTTCAGCAAGCTTGGCTCTTATCAGAAGTTAATGGAGCTTCTGCCTGTAGAACCTGGAAAAAAGTGGGATGATGATTTCAGACAGGATTTTCTTTCTGTATATTACAGATTTGAAAGTGCATATGAGAAGAGTAAGGTAAAGAAACTTGATCTTACCACATCTGATATATTTCTTATTGTTCTTGAAAACTTCGGCTACGAGGGGCTTGTGGATTTAAGCAGTGATGAAATGCTTGAGAGAATGAAGTCCCTGCATGAAGAAATCCTGCTTGAGGAGGTACACGATATTCAGATTGCGATGGATCCTGATGAACCTTCTCACAAAAACTTTTTCGATAAGATGTTCTCGTCACCTGTCAGCAATTTAAAGGTGGCATTTGTCAATAATAAGTCAGTTGACCAGTCCGGCTGGGTGTATGGACATGAACTTGGAAGAATGCATCTTGAAAATGTATTTGGCGACAAGGTGTCAACTGAGAGATTTGAAATTACATCATCGACGATGGAACTTGATTCAGAGGCTGCAACAGAGGAAATGACGGCTTCGCTGGAAGAAATAATAGGCATGGGATATAAAGTGATTTTTACAACAACACCGGAGCTTGTTGAAGTTGCACTTAAGGTTTCACTTGCACATCCTGATGTAATTATTTTAAACTGTTCACTCAATGTCCCGCATAAGTACGTTAGGACGTACTACGGACGAATGTATGAGGCTAAGTTTATTATGGGTGCAATAGCTGCTGCTTATTCGGAAAGTAATGAAATCGGATATGTTGCGGATTATCCTATTTATGGCATGACCGCCAATATTAATGCATTTGCACTTGGTGCGAAGATGATTAATCCGAGAAGCATGGTTTATCTTGAGTGGGAGACTCTAAAAGACCCTGTGGAAAGCAGTATTTTTGACAGAAAAGAAATTACGCTTGTTTCTAACAGGGATATGATTGCACCGTCCAATAAGAGCCGTCAGTTCGGTCTTTGCAAGAATGAAAAGGATAAGATTGTCAATCTGGCAATGCCAATATGGAACTGGGGCGTATTCTATGAGAGAATTGTAAGAAGCATTTTGAACGGAGACTACAAGAAAAATGCGGATGTGGCATTAAATTACTGGTGGGGAATGAATGTTGATGCAATTGATATTTTCTGCTCACATCATTTGCCTACGGCTACACGCAATCTTGCAGAATTCTTAAAAAAATCAATTAAGAACGAAATATTAAATCCGTTCTGTGGTAAAATAGTAGCACAGGATGGCAGAGTTTACTGCGAAAATGATGCGTGCCTGATGCCGGAACAGCTTATGAAAATGGAATGGCTTGTTGAAAATGTTGTCGGAAGCATTCCGACTATTGATGAACTTCGTGATGATATTAAACCGGTTGTAAGACTTCAGGGAGTTCTTGGCGTTATAGGTAAAGAAATTTAAGCCGGAATTTACCGCACAGGATAAATAAACAGAAAGGGCATTTTTATGAAAATACTTGTGCTGGCAGATGAAGAAAGCAAAGCACTTTGGGACCATTTTGACCAGTCAATGCTTGCAGATACGGAACTGATACTTGCATGCGGAGATTTGAATCCAAAGTATTTGTCTTTTTTAGCCACATTTTCGAAAGCTCCAATTTTATATATTCATGGTAATCATGATGCGTGTTATAAAGATACACCTCCGGAAGGATGTACATGTATAGATGACAGTATTTATGTATATAAGGGTATACGTATTCTGGGTCTGGGTGGTTCCATGCGTTATAAGCCGGGACCATGCCAGTATTCGGAAATGGCGATGCGTGCCAGAATTATGCGTCTGTCATTAAAGATTAAGAAGAATAAAGGCTTTGATATTTTGTTAACCCATGCACCGGCAGCCGGTATTCATGATATGGAGGACCTGCCGCATAAGGGCTTTGAGTGCTTTGTCGAACTTATTAATAAGTACAAGCCTAAGTTTTTTGTTCACGGACACGTCCATCTGAATTATGGAAGATTTCCAAGGGAATACAGGTATGGCGATACGACTGTTATAAATGCATATGAAAAATATACCATTGAGTATGATATAGGGGAATAATCATGAAATATGATAAGATAATTATTGGTGCCGGACTGTATGGTCTTTATTCGGCACTTTACTGCGGCAGGCGGGGACAGACGGTTCTGGTGCTTGAATATGATGATGCGCCGTTTAAACGTGCAACATACATTAATCAGGCAAGAGTTCATATGGGATATCATTATCCGAGAAGTTTTTCCACTGCGATAAAGTCTGCAGGATATTTTAACCGTTTTAATGAAGATTACGGTTTCTGTATTCACAGCAGCTTCGACCAGATATATGCTACATCAGCACAGCATTCATGGACGGCAGCTGCAGAATTTAAGGAGTTTTGTAAAAATGCAGGAATACGATGTGACGAGGTGCCGGTAGAGGCTTATTTTAATCCTGGAACGTGTGATGGTGCTTTTCTTACCCGGGAATATACTTATGATGCAATGATACTTAAGGATTATTTCCTTGAACAGACAGCACAGTATGGCAATATAACCATTCTGTATGGTCAGAGAATTAAGGAAATCATAAAGGATAATGATGTATATCATATCATTTCAGGCAAAGAAGCGTATGAATCATCATACGTGTTAAACGCTACGTATGCTTCGGTTAATCAGATAATTACTATGGCGGGATATGAACCGTTTAATATAAAATACGAATTGTGTGAGATTATTTTGTGTGATGTAAATGAGCGTCTTAGTAAATGTGGAATTACCGTTATGGATGGACCTTTCTTCTCTATTATGCCATTTGGCAAGACAGGGCTTCACTCGCTTACAAATGTAACGAGAACACCCCATGTTACAAGCTATGACACTCTTCCTGTATTTGACTGCCAGAATGGCACGCAGTGCAGCGCAAGTCACCTTGCCAACTGTAATGACTGCCCGAATAAGCCAAAATCGGCATGGAGTTATATGAGCCAGATAGCAGGTAAATACATGAAGAAAGAGTACGAATTTTCTTATAAAAGCTCGCTGTTTTCGATGAAACCGATACTTAAGGCATCGGAGGTTGATGATTCAAGACCGACGGTTATCAGGTGTTTCTCGGAAAAACCGTATTTTATCAGTGTACTGAGCGGTAA
>JBJEOB010000067.1:0-62018 GCA_051880495.1 Lachnospiraceae bacterium | reverse complement strand
AGGCATTTTTGAATAATAGTGAGACTGTTAGTCTCAAGTCAGTCTCATGAAATTGTGAAATTAAGTGAGACTAAGCTGATACTTGCGATAGGTATTTAGAATTATTGAGAGATGATGTGGTTAGGAAAGAGAAGTAGTACGGAAATTCAAATAGAAAGTGACAATGAGGTGACAAGGAATGTCACTTCCTCTGTCACCTCAACCACAAAGGATATATATAAATTATTCCACAGCTTGGGGAACGATATGAGAAGGAAAATGTACATATGACGGAGGTGTATCAAAGTGTTACAGACAAAACCGACAGAACATTTGGCAGGCATCACAATACAGGGAGATTATAAGGATTTTTATGAACTGGTAGAAAGTATATACAGAATAACGGGATTAGACGACGACCAGACTGAGATTTATTATGGAGTTAAGAATCGATTGCTTGGAATATGCTATGATATACGACATGCTTTTATGGGTGATAGAGATATTGTTTTGGAAGATAATGGAATGCGAGAGGACATTATGAAATGGCATAAACAAATTACGCCTACTCAGAATGTGTATTACAGTGTAGAGGTATTATTTCCGGAGGCAATTTTTGTGGCGGCATCGGTTCCAAAGATGTACATTTTCTCGTCTGAATATTACGGAGCGAAAGGCAAACGTACAGATATAGACGTTCAATTGCCACCGATTCCATATTCAGATTATATTAGAGATAAAGCAAATTTGGATGTTTTATGTGCGGGAATATGGCAGGCACTCGGAGAAGCAATTGGCGACGAAGAATTAGAAAAGCTCATACAATTAATGCAAAGAGCGGATGAGAGTTTTCTATATTATGCCACACATTATATTGATAAATGTAATATAGAATTGCTAAAAACAGATGTTGAAAAAAGAAAGGACAAGCTTCGTAATATTGCCAAACGTATTGTAAAGAAACCTCAAGCCTATATGAATATGGAAGCTGATTTGCGATATTGGGCAAAAGAATACGAGACAACGATATATGAATTACATGATCCGAAGGTAGAATATCCGGATGATTTTGAATGGTAATTACACCAGCCCCATGAAAAGCATGAGACTGGTGCGATGGAATGGAAATTGTTTCAGTTAAATTCATTCATAGCGACGACATAATCCTGCAATCCGTTTTCTTTCAATGCCAGTTTGGCATATAGCAGAGGCGATTCCTCTGCCAGCCGGTACAGATATACAATATCATTCGGATATTTAAATGTGATCATAATATAGCAGTAGGTTAATGATAACATTTTTATAACGGTTGCTATTTGCAGAAAGCGCTGCCACATGCAAATATTATTTTGAGGAAATAATACAAATGATTGACAGTGTAAATCAAAACGATATAATATAATTATATGAAATGTATATAATATTAGTATTGTATTTAAGATGGAGGCGATTTTATGGCTACAGTACCTATACAAGTAAGAATAGATGAAAATTTAAAGAAACAGGCAAGTGAACTTTTCTCGCAATTAGGAATGGATATGTCCGGAGCAATGAACATATTCTTAAAACAGTGTGTATTAAGAGGAGGACTTCCATTTAGTGTTGAACTGCCACAGTATAAGCCGGAAGTATTAGAGGCAATGGAAGAGGCAAAGAGAATCAGCAAAGATTCTAACACAAAGAGGTATAGTAGCTTTTCTGATGCTTTGGAGGATATTGATTAGTGCAATACGAATTAATACTAACTGGGAAATTTAAGAAAAGTCTCAAGCTGGCAAAGAGACGAGGATTGGATTTGAAACTTTTAGATAAAGTTATTACTATGCTGCAGAATGATATTCCTCTTGAAGAGAAATATCGTGACCATGAACTAAAAGGGAAATACCAGGGGTTCAGGGAATGTAACATTCAGCCGGATTGGTTATTAATTTATCTAAAGGAAAATGATGTTCTGACATTGATTTTAGTTGATACCGGAACACATGCGGATTTGTTTAATTTGTAGCGAAATATACAAAGGTATTTTATGGTGGTTTAAGTGATGGAAAACAAAAATGATTTAGATGAAATATTACAGCTTTACCCGTATCTGCATGAAAAAAGTATACCGCATTATGTGCTTATTCTCTATTATCTGTAGCGTCACGCATTTCTTTATATGTTCGCCTTATCATACAAAATGAAATGCCCATTCCCAGAATCGAAATTCCATAAATTATCAGAAAGAATATGATGCTGGTTTGTGGAACTGCTGCAGCGGGATTTTCTTTGTAATACACCATGATAGTTTCTTTTGTTGTATCAACAATCATGCCGGTTATATCAACATAATATATACGTCCGTCTTCTGTGGCATATTTTACATATTCACCGTCGTCTGTAACCGTTCCTTCAATTGCTTTTCCTGTTTTTACTAAATCTATTGTTCTGTAATGTGAAAACACTCCCCATACAAAAATCAGTGCCGATATAACAAAAATCATCCGCATAAGAGAAATAAATGTCTTTTCTTCTTTGTCATATTCAAAGTTCCTTTTCCCTGAAATAATCATATCCTCTGTCCTTTATCAAATTATTTTCTGCCGGAATCAAATTCTTATAAAAGCGCACGGCTTCCAAAAAAAATTATATCACATGTCAGATACATTGTGAACTATATGAGTTCAATAAATCATATTTTTGAGTGAGTAAGTGATATTATTTTGTGTCACATAAGAAAGTAGTATAATCAGAAAAATTGTAAAACATGTGACGATAATACTTTTTATTGATACGGCTGTGCTAATCGGATTGTTAATAATAGTTATGCATAGAGTGCCCGGGAAAAAATAATAAATATAATAAAGGTAATCAAAGAGAAATCCTGTATTTATCAGGTTGTATTGACCGGGTGCGAGATTTTGTAGAAAAATAATATGCGTTGTGGTATTCTAAAAGAAAAAGAGTTTGCTGATGTGTTGTATGTAAATGTTCATATATGAATTGGACAAAGAAAGGAGTACCGCGTGAAGATTTTAAAGAGTTTGACACACAGATTGTTTCATGAAGAATTAAATATTCGCCACAGACTTTTAAACTTAATTCTCAGTGCAGCACTACTCGGTGGTTTGGTTTCTTTTATTGCCACGGTAGCACTGGGAGATTATATGACAGGTATTGTTGTGTTTATTTTATTAATCGTTGTATTTGTCTCTCTGTATTTGTCCGGATTTCATAACAAGACGCGAATTGCAAGTCTTTTAATTACCGGTATGGCGAACCTGGTCATCTTCCCGTGGATGTATTTTTGCTCCGGAGGTTGTTACAGTAGTATGCCTATATGGTTTGTTATGGGCCTGGTTTTTACATGGCTCATTCTGGAAGGGGCAGCCTGTTTTTGGATGTATTTATTGAATCTGGTGGCAATGCTTGGCTCTATCGTAGTTGGTATTTATGTTCCGGAGCTGGTTCCTGTGATGCCGGATGGATTCATGGAGAAGGATATTCTGCAGACGATTGTGGTTGTATCCTGTATCATTGGTATTATTTTTAAGTATCAGACCTATGTATATGAGAAGCAGAGAAAGAAAACTATGGAGCAGGATAAGCAGCTTCAGATTGCCAATCAGGCCAAAAGCCAATTTCTGGCCAATATGTCCCATGAAATACGTACCCCTATTAATGGAATTATAGGTATGAACTCCATGCTTTTGAAAAACTGTGATTCCTGTGATGCGGAAGAAATCAGGGAGTATGCCAAAAATATTCAAAGTGCCAGCCAGACACTGCTATCGATTGTAAACGATATTTTGGACATTTCGAAAATAGAATCCGGGAAAATGGAGATTATTCCGGTGGAGTATGAATTGTTCTCTGTTCTCAATGATTGCTACCAGATGACTAAGGCAAGAGCTGATGCGAAGGACTTGGATTTTGAAATGAAGATTGATAAAAACATTCCATCCGTTCTTTATGGAGATGAGGTTCGCATTAGACAGATTATCAATAATTTTCTTTCAAATGCCGTGAAATATACAAAGGAAGGGTATGTCTCTCTTCGTATGGAATTTGAAAAAACAGCAGAAACACAAATGCTTTTAAAAATTGAAGTTGAGGACAGCGGTATGGGCATAAAAGAAGAGGATATGGAACGTCTCTTTATGGACTTTACCAGAATCGATGAGCAGAAGAACCGCAACATTCAGGGAACCGGTCTTGGGTTGAGTCTTACCAAAAATCTGGTTGAGCTGATGGGCGGAACAATTGAAGTGACAAGTGAGTATGAAAAAGGGTCTGTGTTTACTGCCATCATCCCACAGCAAATCATAAACATGGAACCGATGGGGAATTTTTCAGAGAAATATCAACAATTTATCCGTTCGAAAGAGAAGTCAAATCAAAAGTTTTTTGCTTCTAAAGCGAAGATACTGGTTGTTGATGATGTGGAGATGAATCTTAAGGTCGCACAAAGCTATATCCGGCAGACTGGTGCTGAGGTAGATTTGGCAAACAGTGGAGCAGAATGTCTTGATATGATTTATCGGGAAAAATATGATATCATTTTCCTTGATCATATGATGCCTGATATGGATGGCGTGGAGACGCTAAAGGTAATGAAACAGGCGGATAATCATCCGAATATTGACACACCGGTCATCGCCTTGACGGCCAATGCTATTCTTGGTGCGAAGGAAAGATACATAGAGGAAGGATTTACGGACTATCTGTCTAAGCCTATTGTAGAGCAGGAACTGATGAATCTGCTTTTACACTATCTGCCGAGCGAAAAAATGGTGGAGTGTACTACGGATTCAGAGCACATTGCTAAGAAGGAAGAAGAAACACCGGCTACAATAAAGGAAACATCCATGAAAGAACGTTTTCCGTATTTGAATACTGAAGCAGGAATGATGTACTGCATGAATAAGGAAGATTTTTATTTCAAGATCATTGAGACTTTTTATCATGAGGATAAAAGAGAAATGTTAGAGAAAGAGTACTCTTCCGAATCATGGTATGATTATCAGGTGCATATGCATTCTTTAAAGAGTACGTCATTGACAATCGGGGCTGATGAACTGGCGGAACATGCAAAAGCAATTGAGTTAGCGACGAAGGAGGGAAACATTCAGTTCGTAAAGGAGCATCATAAAGAGGTCATGCAGGAATATGACACACTGATGGAGCAACTTCGGAAAGATTTATGAAAGTAACTTATATTTATCACAGCTGTTTTCTGATTGAAACCGGGAACTGCTATTACCTTTTTGATTATTTTAAGGGCACTTTGCCGCAGATGGACGTAGAGAAACCGATTTTGGTGCTGGCCAGCCACAAACACAAAGACCACTACTGCCCGACAATATTTTCAATTTTAAAAGAAATGGGAATGCAAAAAATTTATGCGGTTTTATCGAAAGATATACCTTCTAAAACAGTGCCGGAAGATATAACGTGTATTATTGTTGCTCCCTGTGAAAACTATGAATTGCCATTAGGGCAGAAACTTGTTACTTATCGTTCTACCGACAAAGGCGTTGCATTCCTTATTCAGGATAAAGATGAGCTGTTCTATCATGCCGGAGACTTAAATGACTGGGTATGGGAGGAAGAAACAGATTCGTATAATCGCCAAATGACGGGAAGCTACCGAAAGCAGATTGACCTTTTATCAGAGGAACTTCATGGCAGACCACTTACTACGGCATTTGTTGTTCTGGATCCCAGACAGGAGAAAGATTATGCAAGAGGTATGCTGTATTTTCTGAAACGGATTCAGTGTAATTGTGTTTATCCCATGCATTATTGGGAAAAACCACAGATTATGGAACGTTTTATACAAGAATACCCGCAGTATCAGGAACGTATTAAACTGACAGAAACGTCACATTTTTAGGAAACAAAATATGATATTAAAATGAAAGAGGATTGGCTTATGAAATTTAAGATGTATCACGAAAATTATAATGTATCAAATTTGGAAAGGTCTCTGGAGTTTTATGAGAAAGCATTAGGACTGTATGAAAAGCGCCGTATCAATGGTGATGGCTTTATCATTGTATTTGTTGGAAATGATGAAAGTACATTTGAGCTGGAACTGACCTGGCTGAAAGACCATCCGCAGCCTTATAATCTGGGAGAATGTGAATTTCATCTTGCTTTTCGAACGGATGATTATGAAGCTGCGCATAAGCTTCATGAAGAAATGGGTTGTATTTGTTTTGAGAATCCGGCAATGGGAATTTATTTTATTACAGATCCGGATGGATATTGGCTGGAAATTGTGCCGGCTAAAAAATAAATTTTGTTAATGTCTTGCTTTACTTTATGGAGGAAACATAATGGGATTGTTGATCAATTGCCTCGCTGTGGTATGTAGTACAATAATTGCAAGTTGCGGAATCAGTTATTTTGTACGGGAAAAGAATGCCGGGAGCCTGAGGTATTATATGCTTGTAATGAGCTTTTTTGGTGCCTTGTGGAGCGGTGGCTATGGTATTATGGGATTTTCGGAAACTATAGAAGAGGCGGCTTTCTTCCGGGGAGTCGGAGTGTTAGGCGTTGCAGGTTTTATGATGACGGAAGCACTGATGGTTGCTTATATGATTCGATTTCCGAAGTGGCTGTTTCGCACTTATGCAGCTGTATTTGGAATTTTTGCTGTCATAGATTTGTTCTTTTTCATACCGGATCCTCATCCCTTTGTGCGGATAGACGGGAGAATGTGTTATTATTCAACAAATAGTATCGGAAGAAACATACATAGCTGTTTTTTATCATTTGTTGCGATAACAATGCTTGGCATTGTCGTTATGTGGGTGCGTAGGGAAAAAACGACACGTGAGGCTTATTATGTAAAGGCAGTTATTCTCTCTAATCTTGCCATCTTGTTTTCCTGCATTCCTGATACGATTCTGCCGGCGTTAGGAAAGCCTTCTTTTCCGAGTTCTGCTTATGGAATGTTTCTGACCTATATGATTACTTGGTTCTGGGCTACCAGATTTAATGCATTCAGTATCACGGTGGGAAACTTAAGTCAATATATTTACGAGTCTGCAAACACCGCCATATTGATTTTTGATGAACACTTCCGGCTTGTTTTGGCGAATCATTACGGGCAGAAACTTTTAGAAATTGAAAAGATTGAAAATCAGAAGTTTTCCGGGCTGTTTCAGAGTACAGAAGAGGAAGTCGACAGACTGCTTTGTACGATTTTGCAGGAAAACAAAGGAGTAGCGGAGCTGGTATCCAAACATGGAGAAATCAGCTGTTCGTTAAATTTTTCCGTTGCAAGAGACTTCCATGACGATCCTTACTGTATCGTATGTTTTGTGTATGATCTTACAAAAGAAAAAAATATGCTTAAGGAGCTTGTTCGTGCAAATGAAGCAAAGAGCCGGTTTCTTGCCAATATGTCTCATGAAATACGTACGCCGATCAATGGAATTCTGGGAATGGATAGCATGCTTTTAAAAGAATGTATGGATGAGAATTTAAGGGAATATGCAAAAAATATACAGAGCGCAGGGCAATCACTGCTTTCAATTATTAATGATATTCTGGATATATCCAAGATTGAATCCGGGAAACTGGAAATTATTCCGATAAAGTATCAATTGTTTTCCATTTTAAATGACTGTTATAACTTAACAAAAGTAAAAATGGAAAATAAGCCGGTTGAATTTGTAATACAGGTTAATGAAAATCTTCCTTCATGGTTATATGGGGATGAAGTCCGTATTAGACAGATTATCAATAATTTTCTGTCAAATGCCGTGAAATATACGAAAGAGGGAAAAGTTACATTCTGCCTGGATTACGAAGAAATATCAAAAGAACAGATTGTGCTTGTTATATCCGTTACCGATACAGGAATCGGAATCAAGGAAGAAGATTTGGGTAAACTGTTTGAATCATTTACCAGGATAGAAGAAAAACGAAATCGTAATATTGAGGGAACGGGTCTGGGATTGAACCTTACGAAAAGTCTGGTAGATTTGATGGGTGGAGAGATTTCTGTGAATAGTACTTACGGAAAAGGCTCCTGCTTTACTGCCAGAATACCACAGGAAATAGTTGATGCCAAGCCAATGGGGGATTTTAGCAAACGTTATCAGCAATATCTGAAGACGTCAGATGACAATTCACTTTCTTTTGGAGCACCGGAGGCAAAGATTCTTATCGTGGATGATGTGGAGATGAATCTAAAGGTAGTAGAAGGTCTCCTGAAAGAAACAAAAATACAGATTGATACAGCTGTTAGTGGAAGGGAATGTCTGGCATTTGTCAAATTGAAGCAGTATGATATGATCTTTTTGGATCATATGATGCCGGAAATGGATGGTATTGAAACGCTGCAGAGCATGAAGGTGCTTACAGGCAACCTGAATAAGGAAACACCGGTTATCATGCTGACAGCAAATGCTATCGTGGGAGCAAAAGAAGAATACATGAAGGAGGGCTTTACGGACTATCTGACAAAGCCGATTCAGGAGACGGCATTATTGGAGATGCTTCTTAAATATCTGCCGGGAGAACTTATTTGCAGAAATGAAGAAATAAAGAATCCTAAAGATTTGGCGCAGGCAGAACCGGAAGAAAACATGGATGAGTCAGAAACAGGACAAATGCAGCAATTGGAAAAACTGGAAGGCCTGGATGTGAAGACCGGACTTTCATACTGCATGCATGAGGAAGACTTTTATGTAGAAATTCTGAAAGAGTATTTGAAAGCAGATAAAGTGTCAAAGCTAAAACAATTTTATGATGATGAAGATTGGGATAATTATGCAATTATCGTGCATGCGCTGAAGAGTTCCTCTCTGACCATAGGTGCAGTTTGTTTGTCTGAGAAAGCAAAAGCACTGGAAATGGCAGCAAAAGAAGGAAACGCAGATTATATCCGGGCACATCATAAAGAGGCACTGGAAGAATACATAGAACTGACAGACAGAATGAAAGAGATATTGTAAGAAAAATCAACACATTAGAAACGTAAAAAAGAAAAAAGACCGTTCTTCATAGTGAACCACCCCCAAAAAGTTAGACCAAAAATCTAACGATTTGGGGTCGGTTCAGGCTATCGGAAGGGTCATTTTTTATTTTACGTAGGTTTTAAGAAAGATTTACAGTTTACTGATATTGAATTTTACATTGGGGTGTTATACTCGGCTTCGTAAAAACAAAACATAAGGAGGAACTTTATGAAGAAGAGAATTTTTGCAGGTTTACTTGCTATGTGCATGACAGTGAGTATGTTTACAGGTTGTGCCGGTCAGAAGCAGGAAACGGAGAAGAATGTGCAGACTGCAGCACCTACTCAGGCAAATGTTGAGCCTGTTAAGGAAGAGGCTACTGTAACACCTAAGTATGTATTTTTATTTATCGGTGACGGAATGAGCTATCCGCAGTTCCAGGCGGCATCTGATTATCTTGGTGCCATTGCTGATAATGACTATGAAAAGGCTCTGCCAAGTACGAAATATGATACACGTGGGGGAGCAGTGCTTGATGGCCCTGTAAAGCTTAGTTTTATGGATTTTGAGGTTGCCGGCTCTGCCGTGACTTACGATTCGTGCAGCTTTGCACCGGACTCAGCATCAACTGCAACTTCCATTGCTACCGGTAAAAAGACATATTCCGGTATGATTAATGTTGACGAAAGTGGTTCAACCGAATATGAAACAATTGCGGAAAAGCTCCATATACAGAAGGGCTGGAAGGTTGGCGTCATCAGTTCTGTAAATCTTAATCATGCAACACCTGCTGCATTTTATGCACATCAGGCAAGCCGTAACAATTACTATGAAATTGGTCTGGAATTAATCGATTCAGGTTTTGAGTATTTTGCAGGCGGTGGTTTGAAAAAGGTAACAGGCTCGGACAAGGATAAGACAAGCCTGTATGAACTGGCTGAGGCTGCAGGTTATAAAGTTACATATACTCAGGCTGAGGCTGAAGCAGTAACTGCTAATGATGGAAAGGTAATCCTGATTGACGAGCATCTGGCTGACTCTGATGCCATGGATTATGATATGGACCGCGAGGATGGCGAATGGGCACTGGCAGATTATGTTGCCAAGGGCATTGAGGTTCTGGACAATGATACCGGATTTTTCATGATGTGTGAGGGCGGTAAGATTGACTGGGCATGTCATGCCAACGACGCAGGAGCTACCGTTACTGATACACTGGCTATGGCAGATGCAGTACAGGTTGCCGTGGATTTCGCTGTAAAGCATCCTGAAGAAACATTGATTCTGGTTACAGGTGACCATGAAACCGGTGGTTTGACAATCGGTTTTGCAGGTACAGACTATGATACGTATTTGGATACACTTGCAAATCAGAAAATTTCTTATGCACAGTTTGACGAGCAGTATGTGAACAAATATAAGGAAAATGGTACTTCCTTTGAAGATGCAATGAAGGATGTGGAAGCCCTCTTTGGTTTGAAAATGAGTGGTGAGGAAGGCGAACGTCTGGTATTGACAGAATACGAAATCAAGCGTTTGCGTACAGCTTATGACCTTATAATGTCTGAATATGATTCGAAGGAATTTACACAGGAACAGTATGTGCTCTACGGAACATACAACCCATTCTCTGTAACTGTTACTCATATTCTGAATAACAAGGCAGGTGTGGACTTCACAAGCTACTCTCACACAGGACTTCCTGTAGCAGTATTTGCACATGGAAACGGAGCTGAGAATTTTGACGGCTACTACGACAATACTGATATTTACAACAAGCTTGCAGACCTGCTGGAAGTAAAATAAGTATCATTTGCAAAAAGAAGCAGGGGGCGTATAAATCGCTCCCTGTATTTATTTGTTAGGAAATTGCGTCGCAATTTCTCTATTTTGTTTATATGGAGTGTAAATAAAAATGTTACAAAGATTAAAAATAAGCAAAACAATTGGTCCGGTGATAATGTGGCTGTGCCTGTTGGCCGTGCTGCTGATGATACCAACAGGATACGAGAGTGCCATGTCCTACAGGAATGCTGACCGCGTGGATGCACTGGTGCTTTCCACTGATGAAAGTGACATTGTGGATACAGGCCTGGTACGAAGTGGAGAACAGCGGTGTCAGGTGCGTATATTATCAGGTCAGTTTGCGGGTACGGAATGTACTGCTGTCAACAGGCTCAACGGCTCTCTGGCAGAGGATAAGATTTTTTCGCCAGGAGACCGTGCTTTTGTGGTGGTCAGCCATTCCGGCGGTATGATTACCACGGTGTACATGACAGATCATTATCGGCTGGACAAGGAGGCTTTGCTCGCAGGATTGTTTCTTCTTTTACTGTTGCTTTTTGCCGGAGGTACAGGATTGCGGGCAATTTTGTCATTTGTGGATACAGTTCTGTTAATATGGAAAGTGCTGATTCCAAGTCTGCTGAAAGGCTGGAATCCTATCTGGGTATCCATGGCGCTGGTACTTTTGCTTACGTTTCTGGTACTGAGTCTGATTTATGGCTGGGATCGCCGGTGTCTTGCAGCAACTATGGGTGCAGCGCTGGGAATACTGGTAACGGCAGTGCTGGGTTATTTTTTTACAGACCTGTTTCAGATTCACGGTGCTGTGATGGAATCCAGCGAAAGCCTGCTGTATGCCGGATATCAGCATTTGAACCTCACAAAAATATTTGTGGCATCAATATTCCTAGGTTCATCCGGTGCGGTTATGGATTTGTCCGTGGATATATGTTCTGCTGTCTGTGAGGTGGTTGAAAAGAAGCCTGATATTCGGGCGAAGGAAGCTATTGCGTCCGGCTTTGCGGTGGGACGCGCAGCCTGTGGTTCCACTACGACTACACTGTTGCTGGCATATTCCGGAAGTTACATCGCACTGCTCATGGTTTTTATGGCACAGGGTACTCCTGTGGCACTAATGCTTAACTATAAGTATGTGGCGGCGGAGATTGTCCATACAATTGTCGGTTCTTTCGGCTTGGTAACGGTAGCTCCTCTTACTGCCATTACAAGCGGTCTGCTTTTGACAAAAAAATGTTCACAAAATAATCACAAAAAATATTAGCACTCGCTATTGACAAGTGCTAACAATAGGACTATAACATAGTCAGAACAAAAGAAAAGAAACATTTTAAATGTTTCCAAACATTCCAGGTTCAAAGTTTCATATTTACAAAAGGTGTAATTTTATTAAGTAGAAAGGAAGGATGACTTATGATGACACCTAGTTTATTCAATGACAACTTTGATTTATTTGATCGCTTTTACCAGGATCCATGGTTTGGATTTGACGACCATGAATTTAAAAACTTGGAAAAGAAATTGTATGGCCACAGAGCTAAAAACATTATGAATACGGATATAAAAGAATCCGATTCTGAATACGAAATGACCATTGATCTTCCGGGCTTTAAGAAGGATGAGGTTAGTGTTGCACTTGAAAATGGTTATTTGACAATCAGCGCAGCTAAAGGCATCAGCAAAGATGAAGCTGAAAATGAAGAAGAACACAAGAAGGGAAAATACATCAGACGTGAAAGATATAGCGGTTCATGCCAGAGAAGCTTCTATGTAGGAGATGCGCTTACGGTCGAAGACATCAAAGCTAATTTCAAACATGGTATTTTGAGTCTGACCATCCCGAAGAAGGAACATAAAGAGATTGCCAATAATAAATATATTGCAATCGAGGGATAGGAGGATGCGACCATGAAAGAGGTAATTAAAGCATATGCCCGAAATCCGCATGTCTTAAGAAAACTGATTCGATTTAAGGGATTTGTTCCGGCAAACATTATTGAAAAGGAAAAGAAATCAGTAACTCCGGTTGAGATTTCACAGGAAGAACAAACAAAATTACTGAAAGCCGGTGATGGCAATTCAACAATTGACATCAGCTATGAAGGTAAACAGTATCAGACAAGAGTTGCCGGAATTCATATGGATGAGGCAAACAAGGATATAGATGAAATCGAATTGGCTGTTGTCAGCTAAAAGCATTATTTGAGAAATAAAGAATTGTAAATGACCTTGATTTTTAGCCTTTAATGGGGCTATCGTCAAGGTCATTTTTGTATAATAGAAAATTTCTCTATCTTGTATACGTATTTAGAGGGTTTGCATTGTAGATAAACGAGTATATAATTTATGTTATGGTTCATGGTGATCAGACGGATGCAACATTTATTGCTGAAAACGGAACATACACGCTTTCTTATACGGATGATGATGGCAAAGAGATTAACCGAAGCGGCGGAGGGGTAGCCTTAAATCCTGATGGTACAGAAAGACCATTAACAGAAGAAGAACTCCTGGACCATATAAATTCACCGGAGGTTACTTATGAGGAGGATGGTACGGTATGGGTGTATTATTTAAATCAGAAGTTGGAGATTACCGATAAATTTGAAGATGGTATATGTTATGTTAAATTAAGTGGTAGTGGAGATACAATATATATGACTGTAAAATATCAAAATGGTTATGCAATGAGTCCAAATTGTTATATACAGCCTTGGGAATTTAATACTAATCCGCGGTAAACTATGGGTGAGCAGGATAGTAAGGCAGCTCTCTTTGCTGAGTGTAAATGGAGAAAGCAGAAGAGATGGGAAATGTAACGCTGGTTAGCTATGCGGATATTGTAAATGAACTATAAAATATCAAAATTAATTATGACGTAAGGAAACAAATCAAATGAAAAAAATCATTAACTTTCTTCAACGAAACGCAGGCACTCTCTTTTTTCTCATATACATCGCCATTGTGCTGCGTATTACTGTATTCCGGACCGGTTTTTCACTGACTGGTCTCTGGCAGAATGGAGAGATTAATTTAAAACTCTTTGAAGAATATATTCCCATCATACAGAGCGGCAGGTGGTTTACCTTTTTTTACTTATTTGTGGGCAACATTATCTGGTTCGTGCCTTTCGGTATGGTGCTGGAGCATAAAAAGAAAGGAAAACATTCCATCCGGATTCTTCTTTCAGGTATGATATTTTCCCTGTTGATTGAAACACTCCAGTATGCTTTTGGTACAGGATATTCAGAACTTGATGATGTCATTTTGAATACACTTGGTACCGGAATCGGAATTCTTCTGATGAAAGCCTGGAACCGTATAGTCCATGATGCAAAAAAATGAAGGAATGTGATAATGGTAATTAAATAGAAACTGCCGAATCAGGTAAAACGGGTCCGGCAGTTTTTTGCAAGTTATCTTACAATCTGAATTACAAATGCCGTGGTCTGCGGAGGTATGCTTGCCGTCATGAAGGTGGCATGCCGCACACGAACCCGAAGACCGGGAAAGAGCCTGGATAATGGAATTGCTCTTCCAAGTGGATCAAGAATCCTTGTATCCGGTGAAATGTTAAAACGGATGATGGAGGCAGGATTAATATTGCTGATCGTCTGTATATAAGAGTTCCTTGTATTAACCTCCATGATACGTCCGTAAGTGGTATCAAAAGGCTGAGGACGAACCTGTACGCGGATTTGAAAGGCCTGTGCCTGTGGCGGAATGCTTCGTGTCATGGCTTCAGAGATGATGGCATCAATTACCATGCCGGGTTCCAGTGCACCTGCCGGAAGGGGATTACCTCGTTCATCCCGGATTCCGGTATCCCGGTTTACAACCAGCGTAATTTGCCGGTTCTGGTTTTGGCATTCCGGACAGTTATTTTGTGTTATGGTAACGAAGGTAGTGCCACGGTTTCGGGATACATTCTGTATCAAGGCATTATTTACACGAATGGTATTCTGACGAAAAATACTCTCGTCAGGGTTTCTGAAATCATCCATAACTTACCTTTTTTTCTTTATGATATGCACAAGAGGGAGTTAATGATATTACGAAAATGAGTTGGTACATGAGATTATATATTTTTATGGAAAGCAAACTTTACATTAAGGAGGCAATGGAAGTTTCCAGACAAACGATAGGGTCGTTGGAAAATGGAAGATACAATCCGTCAATTTTATTAGCATTTAAGCTGGCAAGATATTTTGAGATGTCTATAGAAGATATATTTATTTATGAGGAGGATTCGGAATGAAAAAATCAGATTATTTTATTACGGTAATAGGTGTTGTTTTACTAGGTATAGGTCTTTACCTTATGTCCTGGTGGGAGAAATTAAGAATTATTGATAGTTGTCAGAGGTTACCACAGTTATAGCTGCATTCTATAACTGATTAAAATAAAAAGCAATTAGACAAAGCTGAAGGAAAATAGTATTTTGATATCATACTAATCAGATTCATATACTATGAATACGAATGTGGAGGAAAATATGAGCGTTATAATTGAGTATCAGAAAATAGAGTCTATACTGATAGAAATCTTTATTGCGTCAGGTATTTCAAAAGAATATGCACAGATTGTTGCAAACAATCTGGTCACGGCAGAGATGCGTGGAGTTAAGTCACACGGACTTGTTCAGACACGAAATTATTCCTTATTTATGAGAAACGGGAAAATAAATGTTAAACCGGATATCAGGGTAATCAGGGAGTATCCTTCTGTGACAGCATTTGATGCAGATTATGCACCGGGTTCTGTGGCAGGTAAGCTGGCCATGAAAAAGACAATCGAGAAGGCGAAAGAAACCGGTATAGCAATGAGTACGGTAAAGAATGGTACGCATTTTGGTATTGCGGCGTATTATGCAATGGATGCGCTAAAAGAAAATATGATTGGGTTAGCTTTTACAAATTCGGCACCTATGGCGGCTCCGTATGGCGGGTATGCGAGAGAATTAGGCACCAATCCGATATGTGTGGCTGTCCCCGCTAAAAAGCACAGACCGATTGTATTTGATGCAGCAACTACGGTGGCTGCGTTTAATAAGATTTTTTTCGCATTGACAGAGAAAAATAATATACCGGATACATGGGCTCTGGATGGAGCGGGTAATGTAACAACCAACCCGGGTGATGTGATTGGAACGGATGGACTGCTGGGCGCATTACTTCCGTTTGGCGGGTATAAAGGCTATGGTCTTGCTGTAATAGTAAACGTTCTCACAGCAGTTCTTAGCGGATGCGGACTTAAGGCGGATGGAAGTACAGAATATGTAGACAATGTAGGTTTCAATTTTGCAGCTATAGATATAAGCAAATTTACAGACTTTGACGAATTTACAGCAAATATTGATTTGATGATTGAACGATTAAAGAATTCTAAGAAACGTCCGGGATTTGAAAAAATTCTTGTTCCCGGTGAACCTGAATTTGATAAGTATGATGCAAGCAAAAGAGAAGGAATTCTTATTCTTGATGGCGTTGAGAATGCAATAAATACGACACTTGCTGAATTAAATATTAATAAGGAGCTTGCGGATTATGGAAAACACGTATGATTTTACCGGGAAGGTAGCTTTGATTACAGGAGCGGCTTCTGGACTTGGAAGAAGTACTGCAGAAGAATTTTTAAAGGCAGGTGCCAAAGTTGCACTTGTTGATATAAATGAAAAGAAACTAAGAGATTTTGTGGATAAGCTTGCGTATGCTTCGGACAGATATATCGTTGTTATAGCGGATGTGTCCAAAGAAGCAGATATAATACGGTATGTTGAGGAAACTAAGAAAGCCTTTGGCAAAATTGATGTTTTCTTTAATAATGCCGGTATAGGCGACTCTGCAAATGTTAAGGATATAAGCGAGGAACAGCTTGACCGTATTTGGGGGATTAACGTGAAAGGAATTCTCTTTGGAATGAAGCATGTTATTCCGGTTATGGAGGCCAATGGCGGTGGAAGTATTATAAATACCGGTTCTGTAGACAGTTTTAATACTGATCCGGGTAATGCGCTTTATGCGTCAAGTAAGCACGCAATTCTTGCTATTTCTAAATGTGCGGCGTTAGAAGAGGTAAAATACAATATCAGAATTAATACAATATGCCCGGGCCCGATTTATACAGGTATTATGGATGGGCTGACTCCTGAGAAACGCGAAAAGGAAATTGACAGATACAATTCATCAATACCGATGGGCAGACTCGGAAATGCTGTCGAGGTTGCTAATGTAGTATTGTTTCTTGCTTCTGAATCAAGTTCTTACATTACTGCTTCAAAAATTGTAATTGATGGCGGTTTTAAGCACGAATAAAATGTTTGGTTCCAAGTTCTTTGACCTTTTTATTTGTTTACAGATTGTGGTTTATGAGAGTATAATAAAATCATAAAATGTAAAATTATACTTCTGTTTGCAATGGGGATGACGTATTTACTGAGTGCAGATAAAGTTAGGTAAGTTACGGGATGAACCGTTCTGGGATGGTAAAAAGGAGGAGAATATGAGTAATTCGGAACCACTGATTAATATGGAAACAGGAATTAAGTATTGTGCAGGCAGCAAAGATTTTTATCTGGAAATGCTTCAATTGTTCTGCGACGGTTATGAAGAGCATTTGGCCAATATAACCGGAACATATGAAACGGAGGACTGGAAAACGTACACGGTTTATGTCCACGCTTTAAAGTCCTCATCGCTCAATATTGGAGGAGAACAACTTTCAAGTGCTGCAAAGGAACTTGAATTTGCAGGAAAGAAGATTCTGGAATCTGACAATGGTGATGAAGGTAAGGAATACATTATTAACAATAATGAAAAAGTAATGAAGCTGTATAATGATACAATTCTTGAAGCCAGGAAGATACTTTCAACGAATTAGTAACGATACACTAAATTTTCCCTCTTCATATTTTAGTTCTGAATAAATATTGTGCATATCCAGTATTCTTTTGGTAATTGTAAGCCCGAGACCGCTTCCCTGGCGGCCTTGGCGGCTTTCATTGCCCTTGACAAAGGCGCTCCATAAATTGTCAATATTTTGTGGTATTTCCTCAGACGAATCATTTTCTATCTTGAAACCGTCCGAGTCAGCACAGATGCGGATTTTGCCGCCTATTTTAGTATATTTTACCGCATTGGATATTAAGTTGTCCAATGCGCGTGTTATTTCTTTTACATCAGCATCTATTGTATAATTTCCGGTTATTTCTGTATTAATCCCTTTTTCTTCTATAATGGCAGAATAATTATCCATGATTGACTTAGATAATAAACATAAATCAACGTGTTCTTTTTTTAAGCTGATATCATGGCAATCTAATCTTGATAATTCCAGCGTGTCTGATATGATGGTATTCATGTATCCGGCATTTTCAATTATTGCATCAGCATAGTATTCACGTTTTTCAGTATGAACATTTTCTTTGAGATTTTCAGCGTATCCGCCCATTGCCATTAACGGGCTTTTGAGGTCATGTGCAAGATTATTAATCAGGTTGATACGGTAGTCTTCTGTCATGTAAAAATATTTATTTTTATTGTTAGTTAACACGGCGAGAATCCACACAACAATCAGCATGATAACAGCATAAATTGTCACAAGAATGGTAAAATTTATGGAGTTAAGTTTTAAGAGGCTGTATTTGTGCTCATAGTAAGACAGAATTTCATACTTATGCCCCGCTGCGTCGGTAAAGGAAGAAAACTGGGAGTAGTAACACCTGTTATCTTTTGTTGTTCCACACAGGTTATAAGCACTTGATTTGGCAAGTGTGCGTGCTGATTCAAAGGAAGTGAGTTCATTTCCCTGTATTGTGAATATTTTACCCATGTCTTCTGAAAAATGTACATATGTATATCCTTCGGTATTTTCCGGTGTCAGGTCCGTAATATATTCATCAAGTATTGTAGTATTGTCCAAACCATAGTATGGTGAAGAACAAACCGTTGCCTGTAGTTTTCCAGGCATAAATCTTTGGTCTTTAAAGTAAGCATCGACTACCGAGTATTCGGTATAAACAGAATTTCCGAATACTGTGTAGAAATAATGGATATTTTCCGGATGGTACTTATTAAAATAGTCGCTCCAGTTTAATGCGTCATTGTAATATATTGAGCCGCTTTCACTAACGGCATCCGTAATAAGAAATGCCTTATAAGAGGAATCTGTTATGTATTCATCGGTTTCACAGTCTTTAATAGCAATGTAGGAGTTGATATTATCACTGTGGCATCGCGAGAAGGTACAAACGATGTAAGCAATGGAGCCTATTATATCGTTCAGTGGTTTTTCTTTAACTTTTTTATTAATTTCAGCCTCCATTGCTGTAAAATCAACATTTATATCCCTGAAAAATAATAGCCTCTGATATTCAAGGCACGCTGTTATGCTAATTGTGCTTAAAATAATTACTACAATAATACCAATTAGAAGATATCTGGCAAAAATTTCCCTAAAGCGTATTCTTTTGCGGGCAGGTTTATTAATTTTCTGTTGTTTTGATTTCATATGATAATTCCCCCTTGAAAATGAATTAGTCTGTAATTTTATAACCTTTGGAAATAATGGTTTTTATCTGATTGCCGGCAGGCCCTAATGCTTTCCTGAGCTTTTTGATGTGATTGTCAACAACACGGTCAATGATATCATCATCATTCCAGAGATGGGTTATTAGTGTTTCCCTGCTTATGACCCAGTTTTTATGTTCAATCAGATAATTTAAAAGAGCGAACTCTTTTGGCGGAAGATAAAGGGACTCATCATTAACAAAAACTTCCAGTGTGCGTTTGTTAATTTTTATCTGTCCGCAGGTAATGACATCATTTAAGATTGTACCTTTGGAACGGTTAAGGAGAGCCTTGACTTTTGCGTGCAGCCTGACAAGGGAAAATGGCTTTCCGATATAGTCATCGCATCCTAATTCATATCCGTGCAGAATATCATCTTCCCTGGTTCGTGCAGTCAGAAAAAGTATTGGCACGTCAGTAGTTTTTCTTATTTCACGGCATAATGTAAAGCCATCAACGTGAGGAAGCATAACATCCAGCATAACAAGATCATAATTATTATTTTTTATGTATTCGAGTCCTGCAGAACCATCAAAGACACATGTTATGTCAAATTCGTCACACTTTGATGAAAAATAGTCTTCAATTATTTCACTTATCTGAAAATCGTCTTCAACTAAAAGTAATCTGTTCATGGTGAAATCCTTCCCTTTTTTGTTAATCATACAGCAAGGATGTATCTTTTATATATCCTTTGTATTAGATGGCTAGTAATATTATAACATGAATTTTGTTTTGGAGTGAACTTAAAAATGTGAAGAAAGTAACTTGTGGCGATTAAGAATATAATTTATAATATAATTAAACGATATAGAAATAGTTAAATAGCAAAAAAATAAAAGGATTTTATATGATGGATGATTTTAAGGAACAGTACAGAAAAGAACTTATTTATCAGGAAATTAAATCAAATAAATATACGTTAAAGGGCTTTGTCTGGTTTCTTATTGGCATTGCGTTAACATGGCTTTTGACGATGGTGGATTTTTTTGAGGTTGATAAGCAGCTTATTACAATTGCATTTGTGTCGACCCTTATTTTGTTTATAATACCAATTTGCATATTTATAAAGGGTGATTTGTCAAAGCCGTGGCTGAAATATTATTTTTTAACACTGATTTGCATTGTTTCGGGAGTGATTATATCTTTTTTGTCGTATCATGCGGTATTATTATATGTGATTCCGTTGCTTTTTGCCATTCAGTACAGAAGACGCAGTACAATATGGTTTGCGTATGCAGTGAATACGGTTACTATGCTGATAAGTTCCCTGGTAAGCTTTTATTATGGAATATGTGATTTGAATCTTCTGCTTGAAAGCCAGCATGTAAGAAGCTGGTATCTGGAGACGATTACTGAAAGTGCACTCAATATCCCGTTTAATGCCAATCCGGTGTTTATTATTATAGTTTTTGAAGTGCTCCCAAGAAGTATGATTCTTTTTATTTTCTCAATAATGTTACGGTACGCTGTTGTTAGCAGTAATGAAGACGCATTACTAATATCGAAGCTTACATACCAAAAGGAAACAGATACAAAAACAAAGGTTTTCAACAAAAATAAATATGAGGAAATGGTTTCGGGATATTATCCGAAGATAGAGAGAATAGCAGTGTCATTCTGGGATTTGAATAATCTCAAATTCATAAATGACAGATACGGTCATGCAGTTGGTGATAAAGCTATAGAAAAACTGTCATCGGTTTTATATGGGCATTCGAGTGACAGATGCTGTGTATACAGGATTGGCGGAGATGAATTTCTCATGATTATAGACAATCCTGCAAAAAACGAGGCAGAAAGCATAGTAAAAGCTGTTAAGGAAAAGCTGGAGGATGATTATATTCATGAAAACCTTAAAGTATCAAGCGCTGTCGGGCTTGCATTTGGAAATGGCGCTGATGTTCTTAAGGTAGTTGAAGCGGCAGATGCTCATATGTATGAGAATAAGAAACTAAGCAGGGAGAGCAGAAAATGATGAAGATTTTTGTGATTGTGCTGGTTTTTATTATAATGTTAATTGCGGCAGATTATGGGTTGTATCGTTTTGTTTTTGCACATCCTGTCAGAAAACGTCCTGATGCACATCAGATTCCTGATAGCAGACTGTATAGTAAATATAAGGATATCATGTCAGATGTAGTTGATGACATGGAAAAGATCCCGCATGAGGAGGTCAGTATCATATCCTCAGATGGTCACAGGCTTTATGGGCGGCTTTATGAGATGAAAAAAGAAGCGCCTGTTATTGTATTTCTTCATGGATATCATGGCGTATCTGAATGGGATGGATTTGGATTTTTTAGAATCTGTAAAAATAATGGAATAAATATTCTCATGGCAGACGAGAGAGCACATGGAAAGAGTGAAGGAAACATAATTACTCTGGGTATAAAGGAACGATATGACTGTAAGTTATGGACAGATTATGTTGTGGACAGATATGGTAATGATAAGGATGTTTTTCTTGCCGGCGTCTCAATGGGGGCTTCATCGGTATTGATGTCAACACAGCTTACACTTCCCGGAAATGTTAAAGGAATTATATCAGACTGCGGATTTTCTGAACCTGCTTCCATGATAAAAGAAACTATAAGACAGATGAAGTTTCCGGTAGGACCGGTGTATTTTTTTGTCAATCTGGGAGCAAAGCTGTTTGGGCATTTTAATCTTGATGAAACAACTTCACTTAAAGCGGTTAAGAATCTGAAGATTCCGGTATTGTTTATTCATGGAAAAGAGGATTCGGTTGTTCCACTGTCAATGAATGAGGAACTTTTTGATAACTGTACGGGAATTAAACAAAGAGTATTGATTGATGGAGCAGACCATGCCAATAGTGCTATGACGAATTATGAGGCATATGAAAAGGCAGTTATGGACTTTATTCACAGCATTAGTAATATTTAAGATTAAGAATAAATAATCCCGGAAACCCTGAATAGGGATTTCCGGGATTTGTCTATTGTTTTATTTTGGGTTAGAATCCTGAACAGCTGCCCTTTAATGTAGCACCTGTAATGTTGTTCTTACCATTAATTGATTTACAACTGTCGATGATTGCCTTGCCAAATGTTACCTTGTAGCCTAAAGCAGAAGGTGTACCCTGTGCAGGCCAGTTGTAGTTTTTGCCCTTGTTAGAATCTGCTATACAGTTCTTCATTGTAACAACACCGCTCTGGTTGTTTCTGTCAAAACCATTAGCGTAATTACCCTTGGCTGTACATCCTTCAAGGTAGTGGTTTAGAGGATCTAAGTGTGCTGCGACACCTGATGTCTTGTTGTCTACGCCACCCATCTTGAAGCCGTTACCGTCACCATAGATACCGTCGCATAAACCATTGTAGTTAGCCTGACAGTTCTTAAGTGTTACGGCACCATGAGCTGCATAACAGTCCCATCCGTCATCACTGTTGTATTCAGCAACGCAGTTTTCAAAATAGTTGCCTTCACCTGAATGAAGCTTTACGGCAAAACCATCGGCATTTTCACCTTTGGCATCAGCGTTGTGATGTGACGTACAGTTGTAGAACTTGTTATTTGCGCCACCGTTAGATACCTGGAATCCTGCATCGTCGTTGTAGCAGCAAGTTACATATTTAAAAGTATTGTTATTACCTGTGATATAAATTCCGTTATCAGAGGCATTCTTTACTGTGATGTTTTCTAATGTGCTTCCGTTACCTGAAATAGTAATTCCTCTTCCGGAGCTGCCTGATGTCTGTGAAAAATCAATTGTTGCATTGTTCTTACCTGAGATGTTAACGCCTGCAGGAAGACTTACTGCACCTGACTTAACAGTTCCGTCGATAATAATTGTTGTACCGGACTTGGCTTTCTTTATTGCATCTGCAAGAGATGTTCCGCCATTCTTAACTGTAATTGTTGTGCCGCTTACAGTTGAGGACGAAGAACTTCCTGAAGAACTGCTTGAAGAACTTCCTGACGAAGAACTTGAAGAAGAGCCTGAAGTAGAGCCGTTAGAATCTACCTGGATCTTGTAAACATTAATTCCGCTGCCTGCTGAGTAAAGATAAACATAACCAGCTGAACCAGAATAGCTGTATGTACCCTGTGTTGCTGAACTCGGAGCTGAAATAGTACCAAGCTGCTTTCCGTTAGAATCAGCAACAATTAATGTTCTTGTGCTGCTGCCGCTGCTTCTTAAAACAACCTTGATTGTGTCAGAACCTGAAACAGGAACCTTAATTGCACGATAATCCTTGGAACCTGAACCACCGAGTGCGAGACAATAGGTGTAAGATGTTCCGCTTACCGTAACGGATTCTGCCTTGACCTGCATGGTCTTGGAGCTCGTAGCTACAAGTGTCAGACCATCTACAGTCTTGGTTGATGAAATCTTTCCAAGATTCTTAAAATTAGTGGACTTAAAATTCCATGATGTTGAAGTTGCAGCCTCAACGCTTGTAAGCTGTAATGAAAGTGATGTAAGAATCATTGCACAGCTTAAAGTAAATCCCCAAAGTGCCCTTTTTGCTCTGTTAAACAAAATGAATACCTCCTTTAAATAGATTAAAAATTAAAAACAACACATCCATAGTATCACAGGTGTATATTTGGTGTAAATGTCAATAGGACACAAATAATATTTGTGAAAATTATACAATTTACACAAAACATGGTATTTTTGGATGTACATCATAATAATTATAAGTATGAAGGACTTAACCGGTTTTATATATTATATGCTTGTACAGGGGCATTTATTATTGTTTATTTATCAAATGTAGATTATAATTAAAAGAAATATAATTACAAACGATTAGGAGGTTTATGCATGTACATCAATGGACAACTTGTTATTGCAAAGAATGGCGAGGAAGATATTGCAATTATTCCAAAGCTGGCTAATCGACACGGACTGATAGCCGGAGCTACAGGTACGGGTAAGACGGTAACACTTCGCAATATGGCAGAATCATTTTCGGATGCCGGAATTCCTGTATTTCTTGCAGATGTTAAAGGAGATCTGGCTTCTATCGTAAAGTCTCATCCGGCTAATTTCTGGGATATTTATGGGCAGAAGGGTTTACCTTTGCGTACGACTGTTTCTGAAATGGGACCTACGCTGCTTGCAAGACTTATGGACCTTACAAAGACGCAGGAAGATATTTTAAGTATTGTATTTAAGATTGCAGATGATGAAGGCCTGCTGCTTATTGATACGAAGGACCTTCGTTCAATGTTAGCCTATGTTGCTGAAAATTCAGCTGAATACAGTAATGCATATGGCAATATGTCTAAAGCAAGCCTTAATGTTATCCAGAGAAATATTGTTGCTCTTGAAGAACAGGGTGCGGATATATTCTTTGGCGAACCGGCGCTTGATATCAGAGACTGGTTTAGAACCAACTGTGATGGCAAGGGTGTGATTAATATCATGCACAGTGAGAGCCTTATTAATAATCCTAAAATGTATTCAACATTTATGCTGTGGCTTTTATCGGAATTATTTGAGGTGCTGCCTGAAGCAGGTGACCTTGCAAAGCCTAAGATGATATTCTTCTTTGATGAAGCACATCTTTTATTCAACAATGCGCCTAAAGCATTGCTTGAGAAAATAGAACAGGTTGTAAAACTCATTCGTTCTAAGGGAGTTGGCGTATATTTTGTTACACAGAATCCCAAAGACATTCCTGACGGAGTTTTAGGTCAGCTTGGAAATAAAATTCAGCACGCATTAAGGGCGTATACACCTGCAGACCAGAAGGCAATTAAGGCTGCAGCGGATTCTTTCCGTATTAATCCGGCATTTGACACAAAAGAGGTTATTGAACAGCTTGGAATTGGTGAGGCACTTATTTCATTCCTGCAGGAAGACGGTACACCTGCTATGGTACAGAGAGCCAAAGTGATTTTACCTGAGGGCGTTCTTGGACCGATAAGCGATGATGAGCGTAAAAATGCCATTTTAAATAGTGAGTTTTCAGTAAAATATTCTGATGCCGTAGACCGTGACTCTGCTTACGAGTTTTTGCAGAGAATTAAGGTTCAGGCTGAAGAAGAGGCAGCAAGAGAAAAAGAAGAAGCTGAGAGGGCGAAGGAAGAGAAGGCTGCGGAGCTTAAGGCACAAAAAGAGGCTGCAAAAGCTGAAAAAGAGGCAGCAGCAAAAGCCGCAAAGGCGGAAAAGGCAAGAAAGACTGCGGTATCCAATGTCGCAAAGACAGCCGGAGGCACAATCGGACGTGAGGTGGGTAATGCCATCGGCAAGACAGTTGGCGGAAGTTTCGGTAAGAAGCTTGGAGGCAACGTCGGTGCAAGTATTGGAAGAGGCATACTCGGAAGCTTGTTTGGAAAGTAAATCTTTACAAATATCGGTTTTGGTCTATTGGCCGGAACCGATATTTTTTTGCATAATTCCGGTTAATGATTCTTTAAGTGTTTTTGATATATACTCTATTACAAGAGCCCGGTTTCTGGTCTCTCTGTTTTTTATCCAGTCTATAAGCATTCCTGCAAGTGCTTCCGTATAGAAATTACACAAAAAAATTTTATATCCTGCATCCAAATGTGTTTCAAATTCTGTTTCCGCAGTGTTTATAATTGTTGATACTAATTCTATAAAATCCGAATAAAAAAATCTTTTCATTTCGTCCCGTCCGATAGAATCATATGCACAGTTGATAATATAGTCATTTTTTTCAACATAATCCATCACAAATAAAATAGCATCTTCATAGTCAACTGCCAGATTAAAATGTTGTATCACTTCAATGGCTTCATTTTCAAATATCCATTTTAACAAGTCATAAATATCAGTAAAATGATAATAAAAGGTTTTTCGATTAAGACCGCAGTCAGCAATGATTTCACTGACGGTTATTTTTGAAAAACTTTTTTGTCTCATAATTTTCTTTAAAGACTCAGCAAGGGTCTTTTTCGTATTTAAGGATGTGGTTTCGTATTTCATTGCCAAAGCCCTCCGAATAATAAATATACATTTATTATATTAATTATCCTTATTTATTCAATGGCCAAATTCGGACACTTGTCCATTAAATATTTCCCCGTCAAATTAAGAAAAATGACCGTTTTTTATACAAATGTGTGTATTTGACCGTTTTGAACTGCTTATGTCACTGATAATATTTGTGTGAATCTGATATGTCTTAGGAAATACAGGAAAGGACGATTAATATGAAAACCATAGTCTATGCAATTAACATGTATACACCAATAGGTGTCAGACGTGGAATGATGTCTGCGACAATGATACAGGATAAAATTATGGGCACGATAGAAATATTGGAGCATTCCGGTCCTTTTGAGGGAACGGTTGAAGAGGACGGAAATTGCACAATTAAGGGAAGCATAAAATCCCTGATGAAAACTATTGAGTATATTGCAACCGGTAAAATCACACGGGATGATATCTGCCTTCAATTACAGAGCAAAAAAAATACCTTTAGAATTATGGGTGTTGCATCCATGACGGAGGGAGAGAAAGAATATGAATAAGTTTTACAAAGGTGTGGTAAAGCATCGCAGATGGATATTGTCATTTTTTTTGATTCTGGCTTTTATCTGTATGTTTTTGCAGAATGCTGTTGGAGTAAATTATGATATGAGCGATTATCTTCCGGACGATGCCCAATCTACAACATCACTTGAGATTATGAAAAATGAATTTTCAGGCGGTATTCCCAATGCACGTGTAATGGTAAAAAATGTTACGATACCACAGGCATTGGAATATAAAGAAAAGATTGAAGAGGTACAGGGTGTTACGGAAGTGACCTGGCTTGATGATGCGGTGGATATTACGACTCCGCTGTCTATGCTGGATGTGGATACAGTGGATAATTACTACAAAGATGATGCTGCACTGTTTAGCGTAACAATAGAGGAAGATTACCGGCTGTCGGCAGTAGATGCAATAAGGCAGATTATCGGAGAAGATAATTCCATGACCGGAAGTGCCGTATCGACGGCAATAGCAACAACAAATACGGTATCTGAAATACAGAAAATTACAGTGATAGCGGTAATATTTGTTCTTATTGTTCTAATACTCACAACAAATTCGTGGGTTGAACCGGTTATCATTTTGATTGGTCTTGGAATAGCAATTGTTATAAATAATGGAACAAATATTATTTTTGGTGAAATATCTTTTGTAACCAATGCGGCGGGCACAATATTACAGCTTGCGGTTTCATTGGATTATTCGGTTTTCCTGATTCATCGTTTTATCGAATGTAATGAGGAAACGGACGATGTGAAAGAGGCAATGATAAATGCCTTATGCAAATCAACAACATCTATATTATCAAGCGGACTTACAACGGTGATAGGATTCCTTGCACTTGTAATGATGCGGTTTAAGCTTGGACCTGATTTAGGACTTGCACTCGCAAAGGGAATAGCAATCAGTCTGCTTACGGTATTTTTGTTTATGCCTGCAGTAATACTTGCAACGTATACATGGATTGACAAAACCGGACATAAATCGTTTATGCCGGGATTTACATTGTTTGGGAAGCTTGTACAAAAAATTGCTGTTCCAATGGTCTGTATTTTTGTCATTATAATAGTACCAGCCTTCCTCGCTTCTAACTCAAATGATTATTTTTATGGTTCATCAGAAATATATGGTGAGGGAACCGTGTATGGAAGAGATAAGGAAGCTATTGAAAATATTTTCGGAAAAATGGATACATATGTATTGCTGGTTCCTAAAGGTGACAATGCTTCGGAGGTAAGTTTATCTGATGAATTGCACAATATAAAAGAGATAACGGGAATTATTTCTTACGTTGATACGGTAGGAGTGGAAATACCGGAAAGTTATCTGGATAGCGACACGTTGTCACTGTTAAAATCAGATAATTACAGTCGGTTTGTAATATCGGCAGATGCAGCTTATGAGGGTAAAGAAACATTTTCGCTGGTAGAATGTATCAAGGAAACTGCGGATAAATATTATTCCGGAACATATTTCCTGGCAGGAGAAGGAGTCAGTACATATGACCTTATGAAGACAATTACGGCTGACATGATGAAGGTTAATCTGCTGGCAATAGGCGCAGTGTTCGTGGTACTGCTTCTTACGATGAAGTCAGTGATAGTACCGGTCATTCTGGTGCTTGGCATTGAAACCGCGATATGGATAAACCTTTCAATTCCATATTTTGCAGATTCGACAATATACTATATTGCTTATCTGATTATAAGTTCTGTCCAGCTTGGGGCGACGGTTGATTATGCGATATTAATGACAGACAGATATAAAGAAAACAGGGAATCTTATGAAAAAAAGAAGGCCGTTGTCAAAACAATTTCAGATGTCACGGTTTCCATACTCACATCAGGAAGTGTACTTGCGACAGTAGGACTTTTGCTTGGTTACATTTCAACAAATCAGCTGCTTGCACAGCTTGGTTTATTTATCGGCAGAGGTGCAATTTTATCATTAACAATAGTTTTATTTGTGCTGCCGGGGCTTTTGATGTTATTTGACAGGCTGGTAATTCGAAATAAAACAGGACATAAAGCACAGGAGGTTATGGAATAATGAAACAGTATAAGAGAATAATTGCAGCATTTTTGGCATTGTTGTTAATGCTGCAAATAACAGTGCCTGCATTGGCACAGGAATCGAATACACCCAAGGAAGAGGTTGTATACATAAGCCTTAATCAGGACGGTTCTGTAAGAGAAATCTATGTAGTTAATATTTTTGCTCTTGATGAAAATGGCAGGATTATTGACTATGGAGAGTATGAGACTCTTCGTAACATGACGACTACGGATGAAATAGGCTATTCTGACAGTAAGGTTACAATTGATACAACTGTAGGAAAACTGTATTACGAAGGTAAGCTTGCTGCAAATGCTATACCGTGGAATATTTCAATTCATTATTTCATGGATGGTGTTGAATATACTGCCGGGGAAATTGCGGGAAAGAGCGGTATGCTAAAAATTACAATGTCCATACGTCAAAATTTAGAATGTAACAGTTCATTTTTTGAGGGATATGCCCTGCAGGCATCATTTGTTCTTGATACAAAAAAATGTAGGGATATTGTTGCTGATGGTGCCACAATTGCCAATGTGGGAAGCGACAAACAGCTAACATATACTATTTTGCCAAATAAAGAAACGGATATTGAAATTACTGCAAACGTAAATGATTTTGAGATGGATGGCATATCAATAAATGGTATTCAGTTAAACATGGATATAGAAATAGATGATGCAAAACTGCAAAGTAAGATTGACGAAATCAAGGATGCGGTAAATGAACTTGATGATGGCACAACAGATTTATCAGAAGGAACAGATACATTATATAGTGCAACCGGTACTTTAGAAGATAAAGTCGGAGAGCTTCATGCAGGCGTTGGCAGTCTGTCTGCCGGAGCAGATAAATTATATTCAGGACTTGCCAGACTTACAGAAAAAAGCCGGGAATTAAATAATGCCGCATTGTATGCATATTCTGCACTTTGTACGGCGGCACAGACACAGCTAAATGCTGAATTGACGGCAAATGGCATGGATACGGTAACGCTTACGCCTGATACTTATTCTGCCGTGTTAATGGATATTTTAAGTAAAATGGATGCCAATCTGGTATATGAACAGGCATACAACGCTGCATTGCTGGAGGTCACCGCACAGGTAGAGGCGCAGGCGGATCAATTATACTATATGTATATTCAGTCACAGGCGGATACAATTTATATGCAGACTGCCATGCAGCTTGTTTACAGACAGCTTATTGAAGCGGGATATACGGATGAACAGGCATATGCGTATCTGCAGACACAGGAAGGGCAGGCACTTGTAGCACAGACAGTGGCAGGTATGACAGACGAACAGAAAGTACAGATTTTGCAGAGTGCACTTGAATCATTATCAGATGAACAGAAAAAAGAAATCCGTGACGCATATATTAAGCAGATTATGGCAAGTGAGGAGATTACAAATAAAATAGCGGCAGTTGTAGCACAGGTTAATGTGGCGGCAGCAAAAGTAGCTGAGCTAAAGGGACAGCTTGACAGTTATGGAGCATTTTATAATGGTTTGCTGGCGTATACCGCAGGCGTTTCGGAGGCAGCATCCGGCGCAAATGCTCTGCAGGGAGGATTAGATACATTATATTCTAATACGGAAATACTAAAAGATTCTGTTGGGGAGCTTAATACAGCAGCCGGTAAATTAAATGACGGTGCCAAAAAAATAAGCGACGGAACCGGAGAATTTGCCGGTGAGGTATCAGGAATGAATGATGAAGTAAGTGATGAAATTGATTCAATGATATCATCAATGTCAGGAGAAGATGCAGAAATAGTATCATTTGTTTCAGAACAGAATACCAATATTAAGTCAGTGCAGTTTGTGATAAAGACGGATGCAATCCAGATAGAAGAAGCTGATACAGTTGAAACTGAACAGGAAGAAACATTGAATTTCTGGCAAAAGCTGATGCATTTGTTTGGATTATAAAGATTCGGGTGTCAAAAGCTAATTGAAAAATATTTTGTTGGGGCTGTAAAAAAGCCTTAAAGAAAAAACGCTTAGACCGTAAGGTTTAAGCGTTTTTTGGTATAATTAAATATTATTTAGCAAGCTTACTGCGTTTGATTATACCTAATACAACCATCAGAATAATAAGTGTTATCGGGGTTGCAATCAGAGCCAGATTGTTTCCGTATAAATGACCTAATACTCCGGCAATGACATATCCGACAGCCGATACTGCAGCTACGGTAATAACATATGGAAGCTGCGTTGAAACATGATTTACATGGTCTGAGTGAGCACCTGCAGATGCCATGATTGTGGTATCTGAAATAGGTGAACAGTGGTCACCGCAGACAGCACCCGAAAGGCAGGCTGCAATTGAAATAACCAGCATCTGGTAAGTATCAGCGCTTCCAAATACATTACATACTATAGGTATAAGTATTGAAAATGTTCCCCAGCTTGTTCCGGTTGAGAAAGCAAGAAATGCAGCAATCAGGAATATAATTGCAGGAAGGAACATATTAAGTGCACCGGCTGATGCATTTACGATATCATGTACATAGTATTTGGCACCAAGAAGATTTGTCATGCCTGATAATGTCCATGCCATTGTAAGAATAAGGATTGGAGCAACCATTGCCTTAAAGCCCTCAGGAATGCAGTCAGTGAATTCCTTAAAGCTTATGCAGCCACGGATCATGTAGAAGCAGAAAGTAATTATAAGTGTAACAATACTTCCAAGAACAAGACCCATTGAGGCATCAGCATTTGCAAATGCGTCTATGAAGTTTTCACCATCAAAGAAACCGCCTGTGTAAATCATTCCGATAATACAGCAGATGATAAGCGATATGATAGGGAATACAAGGTCGATTACCTTGCCCTTTGGGTTGGTAAGTTCATGGTCTGCATCGCCATACGGACGGGCAGCAGTTGTAAATAAATCGCCTTTACGTGCATTATCCTCATGAGTTTTCATCGGACCAAAATCAAACTTAAGAATTGTTATAAATAGTATCATGAGCAGTGTTCCAAGAGCATAGAAATTAAAAGGAATAGTATTAAGGAACATTGCAAATCCGTTTATGCCTGAATCGTCAGGAACAGATGATGTAACGGCAGCAGCCCAGCTTGAGACAGGTGCGATGATACATACAGGAGCTGCAGTAGCATCGATAAGATATGCAAGCTTGGCACGTGATACCTGATGACGGTCTGTAACAGGTCTCATAACCGAACCAACTGTAAGACAGTTGAAATAATCGTCAATAAATATAAGAACACCGAGAGCCATGGTTGCAAGCTGTGTACCGACTCTTGTCTTGATGTGAGTCGAAGCCCACTGGCCAAATGCGGCAGAACCTCCGACTTTGTTCATGAGCGCTACCATTATCCCAAGAATTACAAGAAATACAAGAATACCGACATTCCATGAATCAGCAAGCTTATAAATCATACCGCCGTCCTCGTTGTACAGCATGGAATTGAGCATTAATACAAGGTTGCCGTTGGCGTAAAGGAGTGCGCCTGAAACAATACCTACAAAAAGTGATGAATATACTTCCTTGGTTATGAGTGCCAGTACAATGGCTATAACCGGCGGAAGCAGTGAAATGAGTGATGAGTAGACTGCAGGAGTGTAATTTTCAATATCTGCTACACATGGAGTGTTTAACGTAATTACGAGCAGGACAATGAAAATAAGTGCGGCTACACATGCAAAAGCATAGTTTTTCTTTGTCATGATGACCTCCTGATTTTATGATTTGTATATAATTTGGATTATACACTATTGAAATAATTTTTTCCACAATTCTAATTTCGATTTTTTACCTATGATGTAGCTGTTTATTACCGGTGTTTTAAAATCAATCAGCGGAATGATGCGAAGCTTTTTTGACTGAATATATGGTGTGGCCATGTCTTTTGGAAGAAATGTATATGCATTCTGCCCCAAAAGAAAAGGAATAATTTTGGAACAGTCATCGATTTCCAATGAAAAGTGATGATATTTTGGAAATAATCCTCGGATAAACTGTCCGACATCCTGAAGGGCAAAGTTACACATAAGATAATCAGCCAGGAGAAGCTCTTTTTTGGTTATTCCGTTTTCGTATTCAGTATTGTTGATATCTGATACAAGAATCATGTCGTCCTGGCGGAAAACCTCGCATATGTATTTTGATTTATTGAGCGGAAGGTAAGTAAATACTATATCAAGTATGTCGTCCTGAAGCTGTTCGAGAAGATGGCTTGTCATACCGATTGTTATTTTGAGGGAGTCTTTAGGATAATTCTGTCTGTGTTTCAGAATTAGTGGTGCGAGATGACCGTCGTATATGGAATCGGATGCACCAATTCTTAAGTGGTTTTCGTATTTGTGAAAGAGGGTCAGTTCAGACAGTGAGGAACTGGTAAGCTCAATCACTTTTTCTGCATACATTAAAAACTGTTCGCCTTCAGGCGTAAGCTTTACGCTGCGGTTGGTTCTTGTAAGCAGTGTTACGTTCAGCTCTTTTTCAAGCTCATTAATACGGTTGGTTACCGTTGATTGTGCGACAAACAGCTGATTTGCCGCATGTGTATAATTCTTTGTTTCTGAAAGAACCTTAAAGGTTCTTAGTGCTTCAATATCCATAAATCCTCCATTATTCGAAAAATAAATTATAATAATCGAAATTATTTATTTTACAGATAATATATAGTATATATATAATATAGTCAAGTTTGGATGTTTGGAGGATATGAAAAATGCAGGAAATTAAATTAAGCAGCAAAACAAATAAACTGGAGCAGGACCCATACAGCTACCAGTTACAGGATGTGAAAGAGCCTGAGCTTTTCAGGGAGATGTTTCCATACGTTGAAACACCAAAGATTGCTTTTAACTACAGACGTGTTCCGGAAAATATGCCTGAGGATATTTTTATTACGGACACCACATTCAGGGACGGACAGCAGTCGCGAACTCCTTATACGACAGAACAGATGGTACATATTTATAAACTTTTACATAAATTAGGCGGACCAAATGGCATGATTCGTCAGACAGAGTTCTTTGTGTATTCACAGAAGGACAGACTTGCATTGGAAAAATGCATGGAGCTGGGTTATAAATTTCCTGAGATTACAACATGGATTCGTGCATCAAAGAAAGATTTCGAGCTTGTAAAATCAATTGGTATCAAGGAAACAGGTATTTTAGTAAGCTGTTCGGATTATCATATTTTCCATAAAATGGGCTTGACAAGACAGCAGGCTCTGGATAAATACCTTGAAATTGTTTCGGACTGTATTGAAGCAGGTCTTCGACCAAGATGCCATTTTGAAGATATAACAAGAGCAGATTTCTATGGTTTTGTAGTGCCGTTTGCATCACGTCTTATGGAAATGTCGCAGGAAAGCGGCGTTCCGATTAAAATACGTGCGTGCGATACGATGGGTTATGGTGTCCCATATCCGGGTGTTGCATTGCCAAGAAGCGTTTCGGGAATCATTTACGGTCTTCAGCATTATTCAGGTGTGCCTTCAGAAATGCTTGAGTGGCATGGACATAATGATTTCTATAAGGGCGTTGTAAATGCAACAACGGCATGGATGTATGGCGCAAGTGCAGTCAATTGTTCTCTTCTTGGAATCGGTGAGAGAACGGGAAATGTTCCGCTTGAGGCAATGGTATTTGAGTATGCTTCACTCAGGGGTACGACAAATGGAATGGACACAAGGGTAATTACTGAAATTGCTGATTACATCAGGGATGAGACAGGATATGACATCCCTCCGATGACTCCGTTTGTCGGCGAGAATTTCAACCTGACAAGGGCAGGAGTACATGCTGACGGTATGATGAAGAATCAGGAAATATACAACATTTTTGACACGGAAGGAATCTTAAACTGCCCTCCAAAGGTTTCCGTAACCAACACATCCGGTGCGGCAGGAGTAGCCTTCTGGATTAACAGGTATTTTAAAAAGCTTGGAAAACCTGAGGTGTCAAAGACAGACACTATCGTTCAGAATGTTTATGCATGGGTTATGAAGGAGTATGACGAAGGCAGAATAACCATGATAAGTGATGAGGAACTTGAGGAGCAGGTAAAAAAATATTTATAAAAGTCTGTTGATATGTTACAATCCACATAGAATTTAAGATAATTATGCTGGATGGAGGAAATAGTGATGGACAGGAAAAGACCACTAAGCCACGAGAAAAATGTGACCGGAAGCGGCAGTGTATATAAGCGTGGTTCGGGCCTTAAAACAGGTCCGGTAGGAAGCACCGGAGGATATTCAGGAAGAAATTCCCACCAAAGCGGCGGCTCACAAAGAAGAGGCGGGCTGTCGGCTGTTATTGTAATTTTATTAATTATTATACTGTTAGGAGGCCGTGGCGGACTAAGCCTTCTTAATGGTGTTTTAGACAGTGGAAGCTACGACAGCGGTAATACTTCGGATATAACCGGATGGCAGGGTGATGCCAATACCGGCAGGCTTGACACTACAGTTGCAAGCGGTTCACGTGAGAAGAGAACGCAGATTCTTGGAAATGGACAGGATACAGTAACCATTATGGTATATATGTGTGGTACTGATCTTGAATCAAGAAGCGGAATGGCAACTTCGGATTTAAAAGAAATGACTGCTGCAACGATTGGAAATAATGTGAATCTGATTGTTTACACAGGCGGATGCACACAGTGGAAGAATAATACTGTAAGCAGTCAGAAGAACCAGATTTATCAGATAAAGAACGGTAGTCTTGTATGCCTTGAAAAGGATATGGGAACAGGTTCAATGACAAATCCTGACACACTTACGGAATTTATAAAGTATTGCAGCAGGTATTTTCCGGCTAACAGAAATAATCTGATTTTCTGGGACCACGGTGGCGGCTCAATCAGTGGTTACGGATATGATGAAAAGAATAAGAACAGTGGTTCAATGACTCTTGCCGGAATAGATACAGCACTTAAAAATGCCGGGGTTACATATGATTTTGTTGGATTTGATGCGTGTCTGATGGCAACACTGGAAAATGCAATGATGCTTTCGGATTATGCAGATTATCTTATTGCATCGGAAGAAACAGAACCGGGTATAGGCTGGTATTATACAAACTGGCTGACTGAATTATCAAAAGATACATCGAAGCCGACAATTGAAATTGGAAAGAAAATCGTTGATGATTTTGTCGATGTTTGTAATCAGAAATGTCATGGACAGAAAACAACACTTTCCGTAATTGACCTTGCAGAGCTTTCCGCGACTGTACCTGCAGAACTTACGGATTTTGCCAGGTCAACTAACCAGATGATTCAGAATGATGAATACAAGACAGTTTCAAATGCAAGATATAATACGAGAGAGTTTGCAGTTTCTTCTAAAATAGATCAGGTAGACCTCGTAAATCTCGCACAAAACATGAATACAAAGGAAGGCAATGAGCTTGCCAGGGTTCTGCTTAGTGCAGTCAAGTATAACCGTACTTCAGGCAGCATGACGAATGCTTATGGAATTTCAATATACTTTCCGTATAAGAAGGTATCAAATGTTGACCGTGCGGTATCTGCTTACAGTCAGATAGGAATGGATTCAGAGTATTCGCGATGCATTCAGGAATTTGCGGGAATTGAAAAAAGCGGTCAGGAGGCGTCAGGAGGAACAACCTCGCCATTGTCGTCACTTCTCGGCAGCTCATCTGAATTTGCATGGACAAAGGATTCGGATGGAGATTATAAGTTAAAGCTTACTGAGAAACAGTGGGAGCTTATTTTGCAGCTTGACCTCAACGTATTTTTTGATGATGGAGAAGGTTTCATAGACCTTGGACTGGATAATTCATTTGAATTTGATTCGGAAGGTAATCTGATTGGAAAATATGACGGTACATGGCTCGCAATTAATAACCAGCCGGTGGCATACTATCACACTGATACGGCAGGAGACAGCAGTAACTACACTATGACCGGTTATGTGCCTGCAATGTTAAATGGCGAGAGGGTAGAAATTATTCTCGTGTTCGATAATAAAAATCCATACGGATATGTGGCAGGTGCACGCACAGTATATAAAAATGGTGAGACGGATACTGTTGCCAAAAGTATGATAGAGCTTTCGGATGGCGACGAAATTGATTTTATTTGTGATTACTACAGTTATAACGGGAAGTATCTTGACAGTTATTATCTGGGTGATAGGATGACTGTAAACGGCGACCTTCAAATATCCTATGTCGAGATTGGAACCGACAACGCACAGGCAACATATCGTTTGACTGATATTTACAATCAGCATTACTGGACATATGTAATACCATAGGAGGCATATCATGAGACATATTCTGGAAAATGAACTGCTTCATGTTGAAATTGATACATTCGGAGCTGAAATTAAATCAGTAAAAAACAGGGAAACCGGCATGGAATACATGTGGCAGGGTGATAAAAAATACTGGGGCAGGACATCTCCGGTGCTCTTCCCGTTTGTAGGAAGTCTTAAAAACAAAGAGTACATTTACAATGGAAAATCATATCCGATGGGACAGCATGGATTTGCAAGAGACATGGAGCATGAAATGGTCTCGAAAACCGGTGATGAGATATGGTTCTGCCTTAGGTCGAACGAAGAAACAATGGCAAAATATCCTTTCAAATTCGAACTGTGCATAGGTTATAAACTGACCGGCAACAGTGTAAAAGTTATGTGGAAGGTTGTCAACACAGGCGATAAACAGATGTATTTTTCCATAGGTGCGCATCCTGCGTTTAATTGTCCTGTGGGAAATGATACTGATAAATGCGGTTATGGCATATATTTTGACGGTAAGAATGAGATTCATCATCATGGAAATGATGTTGCAACCGGTATGGCATTAAGGGAGGATATCGTACTTAAACTTGAAAATAATGTTGCTAAAATAACGCAGGAATTTTTTGACAGATGTACATATATGGTTGAAGGAAATCAGACAGGTGAAGTTGGACTCGTGGACAAACAGGGGAAAATGTATGTGTCGGTTATCTTTGACACACCTCTTTTTGCAATATGGTCACCGGAAGGAAAGAATGCTCCGTTTGTGTGCATTGAACCATGGTATGGAAGATGCGATGCCGAGGATTTTAACGGCGAACTGAAAGACAGGGAGTATACCAACACGTTAGGTGCCGGTGAAATATTTGAACGAAGCTACTGTATGAAATTTATGTATTAGCAGTAAAGCCCTCGCAACGAGGGCTTTATTTTAATTACTCTGTCTTATTTTACTGTCGGTAACGAAGAGAGATTATTATTTTCTGAATCATCAGGTATGGATTTGAGGTATTCGGTTTCCTTCCTGTGGGCAACACCAACACCTTTGATTTTGCCGTCCTTGGCAAGCTCAACGCCTTCGGCACGGCTTACGATTCTGTCGTCGGACAATTGGTATCCTGATATCTTTCCATGCTCTTTTACAAGCCCCGTGATTGTTACGGCATCCTTATCCGGTGTAGGAATATCGTCTAAAGAAGCTTTTGCAAGTTCTGACGTTCTGTTTGTATTCATTTTACTACCTCCCGAATTTATTTAATTTTGGATTATTATTTGCAGTAAAATTTTTTTTAAACATAAATTAGTGTTTTTCAATTTTTTGTCGTACTATAAGTAACTAATTAGTTATTATCAGGCGATTGCGAAATTACCGTAGTATGTAATAAATATATTTGCGTGTACAATTAAGTGGCACGTTTGCACTAATGCTCGCTCGCAGCGGTACATAAGGTGCCACAATACGGCAACCTAAGTACCGGCGGCTCACAATTGCCACTTAATTTGCACACGCAAATATATTTAAAATCATATTATATCAATTTCGCAAACGACTGAATTAATTTGTACTTTAAAGGGAGAATTGGAATTGAGTGACGAAAAGATTATTCTGGAGATAAGGCATCAAAATGAAGAGGTTATGGCGTATGTTATACAGAAATACTCGAAACTTCTGTGGAAGATTGCGTCGGCTGTCCTTGTAAATGTGGCATCAGTGCAGGATGTGGAAGAATGTGTGGCAGATACTTTTATTCATCTGTGGCAGCATCCGGAAAAGTATGAGGCAGGAAGGGGAAAGTTATCAACGTATCTTTCACTGGTGGCGAGGACAAAAGCAATTGACCGTTACAGGGAAGCTGTGAGATGGCAGATGGTTTCGATGGAAGAGGAGAGTGTGGCATATGGCGTCGAACCGCTTATGGAGCTTACCAGGCAGGAAGACAAAAGAAAAGTATGGGACTGCATAAATGAGCTTGGCGAAAATGACAGGGAAGTTATAGTGCGAAGGTATTATTATGAGCAGAAACCAAAACAGATAGCGATTGCACTTAATATGTCAAAAAAACAGGTTGAAAACAGGCTTTATCATGCAAAACAGAAACTTCGTGAAATGATGGATGATTTGGAAGGGGTATAGATATGGAAAGATTTCAAAAAAAGAATTTAAAGAACATACAAAAAATTTTTGAAGAGAAAACAGGTGCGAATGTGAGCACAAATAAAAGAGCTTATGCACCGATGAAGGGAATGGCAGTTGTCTGTATGATAATCTGTATGGTCGTGGTATCTGCATTTGCATATGACAGTCTCTCGGGAGTAAATGGCGATGAGCTTGCATTTGATTATAATTATAAGGGAAACGGCATAATGGAAGTCATTATTACGAATTCCTCGGATAAGGTGCTTAATTTGCAGCAACAGGTCAGATTTGAAAGCTGGAAGGGTGGTACTGTAAATGGAAATGCAAAGGAGCTTAAATTGAGCAAAACAACTGTGCTGCCACATACAACTGAAAAAATAGAAATTGATTTTTCAAAAGGGTATGATATTGAAGAACTGGAAAAGGGACTTCCAAACGGGGACTGGTATTATCTTGTGCTTACAAATAACAATTTTGTGTTTGGACAGGACTGGATGTGCTTTGTAGGTTTTAAAGGGAAGGAGCATGACAGCACACCGGTGACGGCATTAATTGAAAGTGAAGAGGAAAGTACCGTATCTGCTGAGTATAAGTTAAGATTTGATGGCTGGCTCTGGCCGACAGAGAGTACAACGGTTTGCGGAAATTATACGGATCATATTAATATAAGCGGAAATACAGGCGATGATGTTTATTCGTCTGCAGACGGTGTGGTTTTGGAAACCGGTTTTGACACGGTTTACGGAAATTATGTAATAATGGATTTTGGAAACGGTGTAACTGTGAAGTATGGACATCTGAAAAAAATACTGGTTGAGCCGGGTGATAATATATCGGCAGGAAAGAAAATAGCGACCCTGGGACAGTCAGGTATGGCAACGGGCCCCAATCTTTCGTTTGCGGTGTATGCAGATGGTGAGGCGGTTGATCCTTTGTCTGAATAAAATGCATAAAAATAGTTTTTCTGCAGATACTATCAGAAATTAATGAAATTTGAGGTGGATAGTATGCAGGGAATAGATGTTATGGTTGAGGAACATAAAAATATATTGAGATTTAGTGATTATTTAAAAAATATCTGCTGCGATATTATTGAAGGAGCTGAAGTTGATACGAAGGTCCTTCGTGAATGTATTGCATTTGCACGCAACTATGCGGATAAGTACCATCATGGAAAGGAAGAAGAAATACTTTTTAAGGTAATGATGGAGCAGTCGGGGGATGTTGCACAGAAGCTTATCCGCCATGGTATGCTTGTTGAACATGACCTTTTGAGATATTATATTACAGAGCTTGAAAACGGAATACTGGCATATGAATGTGAAGCTAATGTGGAAAACAAATTTATTATTGTTTCCAATGCCGGAAGTTATGTAAATCTCATAAAACGTCATATTGAAAAAGAAGATACCGTGGTATATGAATTTGCCAAAAGAGAACTGTCGGAGGAAATTCTAAATGATGTTGGAATTCGTGGGAATGACAGAGACAATAGCAGCAAGCGAGGGGAGATTAAGGATAAATATTTAAGCTGGCTTGAAAAGAAGACTAGTATATGCTAGTCTTCTTTTATGCTTTGGGTGGCTTGTATTTTTGCCGGAGTATGATAAAATTTTAATGGAAACGGAGGAATTGCTGTGGCAAAGGGTACAAATCAGAAATTAAAAATGCTGTATCTTCTCAAGATATTGATGGAAAATACGGATGAAAACCATGGTTTGAGCATGGGTGAAATAATAGAAGCACTTTCGGGATATGACATAGAGGCTGAAAGAAAAAGCCTTTATAACGATATTGAACTTCTGAAGGTGTATGGAATTGATATTATCAGTGATAAAAATGGCTCAAGGTACGAATACCGTGTTGGTGCAAGAGAATTTGAACTGGCAGAATTAAAGCTTCTTGTGGACTCTGTGCAGTCCGCAAAATTTATAACAACAAGGAAATCAAATGAGCTTATTCATAAACTGGAAGGTCTGGCAAGCAGATACGAGGCTACGCAGCTACAACGCCAGGTATATGTTACTGACCGCATCAAGACTATGAATGAGAGTGTTTATTACAATATTGACTGTATTCATACGGCAATTGCATCAAATTCGCAGATTACGTTTCAGTATTTCCAGTGGAATGTTCAGAAGAAGATGGAACTTCGTAAAAACGGAGAATTATATCGTGTGAGTCCGTGGGCACTTTCATGTGATGATGAGAATTATTATCTGATTTCATATGATGACACGGAAGACATGATTAAGCATTTCAGGGTTGATAAAATGCTGCATATCAAAATATCAGATGATAAGAGACTGGGAAAGGATTCTTTCAAACAGTTCAATATGGCGGCATATGCGAAGAAGACATTTGGGATGTTCGGAGGAGAGGAACTGAATGTAAAAATTCTCTGTGAAAACAGATTTGCAGGTGTTTTCATAGACCGCTTCGGCAAAGAGATATCCCTGATTCCGGTGGATGAGGAGCATTTTACGGTAACGGTCAGGGTGGCAATGAGCCGTCAGTTTTTAGGCTGGATAATGTCATTAGGTGAGGGTATCAGAATAGTGAGTCCGGATTATGTGGTTGAACAGATGAAGGAAGAAATAAGACGTTTATCACACGATTATGAGGTGTAAAAACAGATGCAGACAGAACTGGAGTTGTATTACAACAAATTTAACGAAGAAAAAAGGCTGGACAGAAGGCATGGACGTGTAGAATTTGTGACATCGCTGAAATATATACATAAGTATCTTGATGAGATTGCAAATGCAACCGGTAAAGAAAAAAGAGATATTAAGATAATGGATATCGGTGCGGGAACGGGTAAATATTCTGTTCTGCTTGCCGGAGAGGGATATGACGTAACGGCAGTTGAGCTTGTAAAGCATAATCTCGGACTTTTGAAAGCTAAAAACAGTACGGTTAAGGCTTATCAGGGAAATGCAATGAAGCTGTCACGATTTGAAGATGAAAGCTTTGACCTGACACTTGTTTTTGGGCCGATGTATCATCTGCATGATGAGGAAGATAAATTAAAGGCACTGCTTGAAGCCAAGAGAATCACAAGAAGCGGTGGAATAATTCTTGTGGCTTATATAATGAACGAATATAGTGTAATAACATATGCATTTAAGGAGAGAAATATTAATCAGGCATTGGAATCAGGCATGTTTGATGATTCTTTCCATTGTACAAAGAATGCCAATTCATTATACAGCTATATGAGACTTGAAGATATTGAAAGACTTAATAAAATCACCGGTCTTCACAGATGTCAGATAATTGCCGCAGATGGTGCGGCCAATTATATGAGGCGTGAACTTAATGCACTGACAGAAGAGGAATTTGAACATTTTATTGAGTATCATCTGTCTACATGTGAGAGGATGGATTTAATGGGCGCAAGCAGTCATACGGTTGACATTTTAAGAAAATAATCTGGAAGATTTGCAGGAGGAATTGAAAATGGAACTTTGGGATATTTATGATAAGGATAAGAAGAAAACGGGTCGTACGATGAAACGAAATGACTGGTGTCTTAAGGATGGAGAATATCATCTTACAGTGCTTGGTGTTGTGGCAAGAAGGGATGGCAGATTCCTTATTACTAAGCGTGTCATGACTAAAGCATGGGCACCGGGATGGTGGGAAGTCTCAGGAGGAGCGGCACAGGCCGGAGAGGATTCGTATGATGCCGTACTTCGTGAAGTTAAGGAAGAAACAGGACTTGATGTTTCGAACTGGGATGGAGGCTATCAGTTTACATATCACAGGGAAAATCTGGGTAAGGGTGACAATTATTTTGTAGATGTATACCGTTTTGTCGGAGATTTTTCTGAGGAGGATATTCACCTTCAGGAAGAGGAAACCGCAGGGTATATGCTTGCTACTGCAGATGAAATAAAAGCATTTGCTAAAGGAGGTATTTTCCTTCATTATGACAGTATAAAGGAAGTTTTTAATTAAAAAATTCGGTTATTACTTAAGATGTTTTAGTATTTTTCATATTGTGTTGACGAATAAAACTATTTTTTGTAATATAGGAAATGTCTTTTTATTCGACAGGAGATTGCATTGCAATCTCGCTGTCTTGTGGGCAAGTTTTACTAAAGGAGGGCTATTTATGGCCGAAATAATTGCACATTACAATGGTATTATCAACAATATTGTGTGGGGAGTTCCGGCACTTATCCTGTTGATTGGAACAGGTATTGTCATGACTATTCTTACCAAGGGATTCCAGTTTACACATTTTGGACATACCATGAAGGAAACTGTAGGAAGTCTGTTTAAGAAAAAGGATATTTTAAAAAGTAAGGATAAACAGTCAATATCACAGTTTCAGGCGCTTTGTACAGCACTTTCTGCAACAATAGGTACAGGAAATATCGCCGGAATTGCATATGCAATAACCATGGGTGGAACAGGAGCAGTGTTCTGGATGTGGGTTGCCGCGATTTTCGGAATGATGACCAATTACTCAGAAAATGTCCTTGGTATCTTCTTTAGAAGGAGAAATGAAAAGGGCGAATGGTCAGGCGGTGCCATGTACTACTTAAGGGATGGTCTTGGCGCAAAGAAAGGCTGCAGGCAGATCGGTAAAGTATTAGCTGTCCTTTTCTCTATATTTGCAGTATTTGCATCATTTGGTATCGGTAATATGGGACAGGTTGCATCAATCAGGGAAAGTATTCTGAATGTATTTAGTTTTACCGGAGATGCAAAGACGGACGGACTGATTATCGGTATTGTTATTGCGATTGTTGCGGCACTCGTAATACTTGGAGGTTTAACACGTATTGCCAAAGCAAATGAAAAAATTGTTCCTTTCATGGCAGTTTTCTACATAGTTGGTTCTGTAGTTATCATTGCGATGCATGCAGATATGATTATTCCGGCATTTGCATCAATCTTCAGAAATGCATTTAATATGCATGCTGTTGCAGGCGGTGTCGGCGGAGCAGTTATTAAGCAGGCTATTACATGGGGCTTTAAACGAGGCGTTTTCTCTAATGAGGCCGGCCTTGGTTCATCGGTAATGGTACATTCGGCATCAAATGTTAAGGAGCCTGTTACACAGGGTCTCTGGGGTATCTTCGAAGTATTCTTCGATACAATTATTGTATGTACACTTACGGCATTACTTATTTTAACAACCGGAATCGTTGATCTTGATACAGGAGCATCACTCAGCGGTGCAACCAAGCTTGGACTTGCAACTGAGGCATTTACAAACAGCTTCGGTACATTCGGCGGTGTGTTTATTGCTATTGCCGTTACATTATTTGCATTCTCAACAGTTCTTGGCTGGAGTTATTACGGTACAAAGTCATGGGAGTTCTTATTTGGAACCAAGTCAACTGTTATTTATAAGGTGATTTTTATTGCAGTTGTAATCATGGGTTCAGCGTTAAATGCAGACCTTGTAATTGATTTATCAGATACATTTAACGGTCTCATGGCAATCCCTAACCTTATCGGTGTATTAACACTGTCGGGCACGGTAATGGCGATTACCAATAACTATGCAAAGCGTAAGTTTAAGGGGCAGAGTGAGAAACCTATGTTATCATTCTTTGAGGATATTCAGAAAGAGCAGGAAAATGCTTTAGAAGAAGAGTAAACAGTATAATAATTTCAGTAAGATTTTAATTCGCTGCAGAAATGAAAACTGCAGCGAATTTTTTTGAATAAATACAACTATTTATGTAACGAATTAGGGCTTTTATCTACTTATATATAGAGGAGGTAAAAATAGGTGGATAAACAATTTCATGAAATATATCAAAAACACGCAAATTATGTATACAGATTCTGTCTGCATTTAACAAAGGATATTAACCTGGCGGAAGAGCTGACTCAGGAAACCTTCTATCAGGCAATAAAGAGTATCGACAAATATAAGGGACTGTGTAAAATCCAAGTCTGGCTGTGTCAGATAGCAAAAAACCAATATTATAATTATCTTAAAAAAGAAGATAGGAATTCAAGTCTGCCTGTGGACTATGAAGAAAAAGCAGAATGTGCAGATTTTCAATCGCCCGAGGAAATTTACATAAAAAAAGAGATGCAAATGAATATCGAAGAATCAATTAATTCATTATTGGAACCGTCACGCACAGTTGTGATTTTAAGGCTTGTTGAAGAGTTAAGCTTTAAAGAAATAGGAGATGTTTTTGGAAAAAGCGAAAACTGGGCAAGAGTAACATTTTATCGGGCAAAACAAAAAATTATAGAAGGGAGCAGAAGGTATGAAAATAACTTGTAATATAATACAGGATCTTATACCGCTTTATATGGATAAAATATCAAGCTGCGACACCAATGCTGCGGTGGAAGAACATATACAAAATTGTGATATATGCAAAAATATCATTAAAAAAATGGAACACGATATGCAGTCTGAAACTGATTTGACAGGAGATATTTCGGAAAAAAAGGTGTTTGAAAAGGTCAGGAAGGTTTCAAGGCTCAAGATAATAATTGCGGCAGTTATATCGGTTGTTATTACACTTATTTTTGCATTTTCAGTACAGGAAATAGGAATATTAAATGATTTGTTTTATCCAAGACAAATGATTGCGTTCACACTTAATGATGAAAATGTCAGTGAAACAATTGAATTTTCAATGGACACTGTCTTTTACAAAAAAAGGATAATAAATGATGCGAACAGCACAACTATGAGCTTTTCAGTATACAATGACAGTGGCAGTAAAATATATGACAAAATATTGTTATCTCCCGGAGAAACATTTTATATAACCGATTTAAAAATTGGACAAAATTACAAACTCGAAATTAACGGAGAGGAAGGACAATATTTTGTTTATATCAGGTAAGAAAGGAGGGAATAAGATGAGGAAAAGCTTAATCTATTTAATCCCGTTAATGTGCGTTGGCTTAATTTTTAGCAAAGCAACGGTAGTTACAGCGAATAATCAAAATGAGAGTAATTGTTCAGAAGATACGTCTAATACTATTGAGCATTTATTTAATCCGCGAATTAATTGGAGTGGTTCGGTATATTTAGTTGCATCTCAATGGTGTAATGTAACAGCATCAAATAATATTTTTGCTGATTCACCTACAGTAACAAGTGATATATCTAACCCAGGTTCGATTTTTGTTAGAGTAATAAATGCTTCAGGAGAAATAGTAGGAAGTACTTATGCTGTTGCACCAGGTAATAGTATTGTCTTGGATCGTATTCCTGCAAATAGTGGAACGTATACTATTCAGGCAAGAGCTACTGTTACAGGGTATCATTACATAAGTGTTGATTAATTCGTAAATGTAAGTCAAAAAGAGGCTGCCACTTTAATGAGGCAAAATTCGCGAAGAGGTAGTTTCTTTTTAACACTATTTAAAGGTTTAATAGAATGTCTTAGTTTGTTATCTCATTATATAATGAAATAATGTTAAAATGTGGCGACCGGTTTTTGAATGATGAGGAGATAAAAAAATATACAGATATATATACAGAAAATTATGAGACTATATTGAATCTTCAGCAATTAGCTGACCAATATTGGAATATTAAGTTTAACAATTAGTTATATGAATGGTTAAGGCTGGAAGCCGAGCTTCCAGCCTTTTAATTGTGAATTTATTAGAATAATTTCTTTAATGCATCTACGGCACCTGATACCTGGTCAACGGAAATCTTTCCCTTAACACCGGTGATGATTTTGTTGATTATATCGTCCGGTAAATCTATTTTCAAGATACCTTCGACAACCTTTACAGGGTCTTTCTGGAATTTCTCCAACAAAGATTTGTCATTGGTAATTGTGTTAACAACCTGTGTTATCTGCTCTTTGATATCCATTTTGTTTTCCTCGCAATATTATTGTTCTTCAATGGCTGCATCAGGAGCATTCTTTTTGACTGACTCAATTCCATTAAGGCAGCCTGCAAGTGCCTTGTATCCTTCTCCGGTAGCAATAACCTGACCGTTGGTTGCTTTTAAGCGGAAACGGAATTCACCGGCTTTGTCTTTGTATACCTCGAATTTAGGATGCTTTTCTTCTTTGTAGCCTTCGATTGTCTGATTCTCAACAGCGGCAGCAGGAGCATTTTTCTGCACACTCGCAATACCATTCTTACATGCCTCTTCTGTCGTATAAACTTCAGATGTAGCAATAACTTCACCGTTACCAGCCTTTAAATCGAATTTAATACCGGTATTTGTCTTTTTGATTACGAACTTACCCATGAATTAGTTTCCTCCTTAAAATAAAGTTTGAATATACAAAATATATAACATAATTTGACAAAAAATACAATAAAAATGAATAAATTGACAGAAAAATAATGACTGGATAAAGAACTTAAGTTTGACAGTAAAAATGAGACAGGGAGAAGTTTATTACCGGAAAGTTGTTAAGTCTGATTTACATTCTTTCATGGGTGCGGACGGAAATGTCGATACGGCAGCTTCACGACGCGTATCATTCCGCTTTATAATTAATCTCGAACAACAGTAACGAGGTGACACATATGACCAATGGTAAAACAATTATTACCTTTGGAGGAGCAAGTAGTCATGGTATAAGTGAAGGCATTAGTCATAAACGGCTGATGCCTTTTTGCTTCTCGGGTAATAGAATAAAAGTTACTATATCGAAATATTTGAATAACAGTATGTGTGAAAAAATGTCATAAACTTGCGAAATGAAAATGATGACTTACACAACGAAAATGCAACTGTTGTTATTTAAAAATAATTTTGATATGATAGACACACAGAGTCGACGCTGTAAATTTTTTTGGAGCAAAAGGAGGACCACATGAACGTAGATGGTTTAGATGCATTAGATAATAAGATTTTAGAAGTATTAGAGAATAATGCACGAGCAACGTATTCGGAGATTGGAGAAATTGTAGGTCTTTCGAGAGTGGCTGTTAAGAATCGTATGGATATTCTGGAAAAGAACGGGATTATTCAGGGATATAAAACTGTAATTAATCCGACAAAGGTTCCACAAGGTATAAAATTCATTATTGATGTAGAAGCTACACCCGAAATGTATCAGGAAGTAGTTGACACATTAGGAACGGATAAGTTTCTCAGACAGATATATACATCCACCGGAGATTGCAGACTTCATGCCATTGGTTTTGCTCCAAATGCAAACACATTGGTAAGCCATGTGAATCATTTGTTTTTAAAGACAAAAGGAATTCGCAAGCTTAGTTGGCATCTTTTACTTACAACGATAAAAGATGTAGATGGAGGCGTCAAATATGTACGATATCAAGAATCTGAACATTTGGAAAGCGAGCAGCAACCATAATATCTTTAGATGTAAAGATAAGGTACTTGAAATTGATGTCTCGAAAAGAAAGGAGACATTTATGAGTGATAAGTGCCAAAAAGTATTTGATGAGATTTTATTATTAGTTCCTACATCAAGATTTTCAGAGATTAAGAAGAATAGGGGAGGTAAGCTAAGATTTCCTATTTACATCAATGAGAAATTAAAGTCAACAGATTTAAATGCGTTAGAATTATCTGTTCGTTCAAGTAACTGCCTGCATAGAGCCGGATATAGAACCATAGGAGAACTTGTTGAAGCGATTGATAGCAGTGAAGATTTGAAGAAGATAAGAAATTGCGGTACAAAGAGTATTGATGAAATAATGGAACAGCTTTTCTGTTATCAATACACTCAATTTGATACGACAGAAAAAGTAAAGTATATACATAAAGTACTTGAACTTAATTAGAAATTTTTAGGTGAGAGTGGTTTATACATCAACTGTACGTAAAATGGGACACATAAAATGATATTCTATCAATGTCAAGAGGAGATATAAAATTTTTGGAGGTATGATTATGGTAGATATTATTTTTATTGCATACATTTTAACAGGGTTAATTCTTATGTGGTATGACAGGGATTCAAAGCATTGTAAAAAACATGGCAGAAAAAATGTGATTTATGTGGATTTTGTGTCTGGGAGGCAAAGTGACGGTGAAATGAGCAGGATGAAAAAAACAATATAATTGTTGTCCTGTTTTCTAAAGGAGATAGTTTTCTATCTCCTCTTTTTTTGATATAATAATAGGCGATTGAAAAACAACTTAATTGTGCTTACAAAATAAGTTATAGTTTGTAACCGGGGTGATTAGTCAGATGAAGAAACATATAGGAAATATTTCGTTGAAGGACAGGTATCTGGGATGCGTTCTCGGGGCGGCCATAGGAGATGGAATGGGCTTTGCCGTAGAGGGACTGGCTGATTTTGAAAAGAGTAATTATTTTGAAGACGGAATGATAAAAGAACCTTACATAGATGAAGATACAGGAATGAATATGATTTCTGATGATACACAGATGATGCTGTTTACAATGGATGGAATGATGTGGGCATATATCCGCTGCAACAGCAGGGGGATTGGAAGCTACGAATCGAGCGGGGTATGGCAGTCGTATGCCCGCTGGTATTATACGCAGACAGGAATAGTGCTTGACGATTATATCATGCATAAGCATGAGCATGAGCCGGTTGCACTTAGTTCGATTGGAGTTAAGACTATCTTGGAATATGATGAATTGTACAGCAACCGCAACCCGAGTGAGCAGTCATTGGTTATGCTTGAAAGTATGCAGATGGGCACTATGGAAATGCCAATAAATGATTTTAAGGATCCGAGCTGCCTTACAAGAGTTGCTCCTGTTGGACTTTTTCTTCGTGACAATCCGGCAGATGCATTTGTTGTGGCGGCAAGACTTGCGGCGATAACTCACGGGAATCCGACGGGATACCTGGCTGCAGGAGCATATGCATATATTATTGCGGAGATTGCCAATGAGAAGGATATGGATGAGGCTGTCCGCAATGCACTTTTGGAGCTTAAGAAATATTTATATATAGACGAGGTAAATGATGCACTTGAGTATGCACTTCATCTGTCGGAATGTGATTATCCGTGGAATGTGGCAACTGAGATGATTGGTGAGGGGAATACTGCTGAACAGGTGCTGGCACTTGGTACATACTGTGCACTCAAGGCAAATGATTATGAGGAGGCTGTTTATCAGGCATCAAATACAAAAGGGCTTACGAGTTCGACGGCGTTTGTTGCAGGAAGTCTTGCGGGTGCATTTTACGGTGACGGGAATATTCCTGCATCGTGGAGAAGCAGCATTGAACTGAAGGAAATGATGACGTTATGGGTAGATAAATTTTACAAATTACGTGAGTTCTAGGAAAAGAGGAAAATGATGAAGGTTAGAATACCACATTACTATGACATGTTTTCGTGTACGGGGAGTAAATGCCCTGATACATGCTGTATAGGCTGGATGATAGAGATTGATGATGCCTCTTACGAACGCTTTATGAAAATGGAAGGCGAATGGGGAGAAAATATTCGTAAGAATATTGTTACAAGAGAAGATGGACATTTTTTTGCCCTTAACGAAGATGGCAGGTGTGCATTTTTAAATAAAGATAATTTATGCGAGATGGTAATTAAACTGGGTGATAAATCGCTTTGCAGTTTGTGCGACAATTATCCGAGAATTGGTGAAGAGTTTGGCTCCTTAAGAGAAATGGGGCTTTCATTGGCGTGTCCGGAGGTTTCGAAGCTTGTGCTGTCGTCTGACAAGCCAATCCGCTTTGGTGAGTGGAATAAAGATGAGGAAGTTACAGGAACGGATTACACGAAAGATCCTTTGTTCTTGATGTTATCAGACGCAAGAGACATCCTTTTCGGTATTCTGCAGAACCGCAGATTAAAAATATCTGAGAGAATGACACTGTATCTTATGTTTGCGGCGCAGCTTCAGAATGCGGTAGATAATGAAGAATATGAAAACATTGAAACGATTGCCGGGAAATTTTCATCAGACGAATATATTTCTAAATGCTTATCTTCCGTTGAAAAGTATGAAATGAGTGATACAAAAGAATATGTCAGCAATTTACTGTCATTTATTACCGGTTTGGAAAATATTAATTCGCGTTGGATAAAAATGTTATCAGATACTGTGGAGTGGGTGCAGACGTCTGATGAGGAAAGTTTTGAAACATTACATAATGAGTTTGATACAATGTATAAAAACGACAACTATGTTTTTGAACATCTCATGGTATATTACGTTTATAGATATTTCCTGAAAATGATTTTTGACGGAGATATTTATTCTAAGGCTGTTCTCTGCGCGACTGCCTGTATCGTAATTAAAGAGATGGATGTGGCTTTCTATGCGGGTAAGGGGAAATGCTTTTCAATGCAGGACCAGATAGACATTTTTTATCTGTACTCTAAAGAAATTGAACATTGTGAGGAAAATATTGCAAGACTTACGGACGAATTTTGGGATAATGAGATGTATCAGCCTAAAAATATTATTAACAATATAACAAATATTCTGTAAAAAATAGCCAATTAACAAATAAAATCATAGAAAACACTGAAAAAAGCTAATATCATTAGATTCATAGATAGTATTCATTGTTTATTTACATTTTGTGGAGGTATCGATAATGAAGATTAAATTTGATAAGTTATACCGATATGACAGACCGGGCGAACACTGCAGTATAGCGATTCCTGTAAAGAAGGGGCAGCTTACGGACATTAGCAGAGTGCAGATTATTGATAATGGCAGGGTGTTACCAATCCAGAAGAAGGTTACGTCAAGACATGAGGATGGGTCGGTAAGATTTATGTTTCTTCGATTTATGGCGGATCTTCCGGGAAATGCAGGTAAAGAATTTGAATGTGATTTTAACTGTGATGATGTTAATTCATATGTTGGAATAAAAGCATGTAAAAACAATGGTGTATATGTAATTGACAGTGATTGTCTTAAATTTTCACTAAAGGATAATTCAGAGCACCTGTTTGAGTCTATGGATGATGGTAACAGAGTATATACCGCAGATCAGTTTGTGGGACCTGTTTTAAAAACCGGTGAAGAGGAATACGGAGTATTGTTTGGAACATGGGAGATTGAGGAAGAGGGACCTATTTATATTACTTTAAAGACCATGGGAAAATGTATCGGAAGCAGGGATATTCAGTTTGAATGTATGGTAACGGCTTACGCAGGCAAACCGTGGGTAAACATTTCGTACAGAATAATCAATACAACGGATGACAAATTAACGCTGTCTTCACTGGTATTTGCAGTGAAAACTAATGACGGAGGGGAATATCATCCCGTTCTTGAAAGCCTTTGCAGCAATGACAAGGCTGATTCGACAGGCTGTGGGGATGCTCCGACAGATAATTCGGATAATTTTGGCCCGGTATTTGCAACAAATGGTATCAAGGAACTTCCTATGATTGAAGAAAGAATAGGTAAGGATACGATAAGAACATGCGTGGGACGTTCTAATTATAAGACCTCATTTACTGTTGCAAAAGATGGCATGCAGGTAAACAGCATCGTAGATGCCAAATTCCTTGTGAGTGAGGCGAATGAGCATTTTGCTGAAGTGTTGTATGGCACATTTTTTGCAGATGTAACGACACCTGAAGGTGGCGTGTGTGCGACAATTTTCCAGGCACAGCAGAATTATCCGAAGGCAGTTATGGCAGAAAATTCAGGAGCATACGTATATCTTGTACCTGAAAATGTTGATTATGTTGAAATGGCATCAGGAATGTCAAGAGAGCAGAAGTTTATGCTGCATTTTCATTCTGCAGATGAGACACTCACTGAAATTGACAACAGAAGTCTGATTTACCAGATGCCTGATACACCGCATATTCTTCCGGAAGAATTTAAAGCGGCTGATATTATGCCGGATATTTTTGTTGATAAGGATAAGATTGATTATGATGTGGAAATATCACTGATTGGAAAGGCAGACGGACATGCAAGGTGCTATGGAATGATGAACTGGGGCGATGTGCCTGATCCGGGATATACCTCGCAGGGACGTGGTCAGGGAAGGCTTGTCTGGACAAATAACGAGTATGATTATCCACATGCAATGTATCTCATGTTTGCTAAAACAGGTACAAGAAGATTCCTTGACTGTGCCAATGTCGCTGCGAGCCACTGGATGGATGTCGATGTGTGTCACTACAGCAGCAATCCTTTAAGAGTCGGAGGACAGTGGGAGCATACAATGGGACACTGCGGCGCAGGACTTATGGTATGCAGTCATGAGTGGGTTGAGGGTCTTCTGGACTGCTATCATTTTACAGGAAATAAGCGTGCACTTGATACGGCTCTCGGAATTGGCGAAAATGTATTAAAACTTCTTGAAACTCCTATGTATCAGACAAGCGGTGAGAGTAACGCAAGAGAAACCGGCTGGGCACTCAGAACGCTTACAGCGCTCTATGTTGAAACCTGGGATAAAAAATGGACTGCCAAGTGCGAGTGGATTGTCGGTCACTTTAAGGAGTGGATTGAAGAGTATGGAGAATGGGTAGCGCCATATACGGATAATACAACTGTCAGAGTCGGATTTATGATTTCTGTGGCAGTTGGAAGCCTTATGAGGTATTACAGGGTATTTCCAAACGAAGAATTAAAGAAAATGATTCTTAGCGCGGTAGATGACCTCGTTGATAACTGCCTGATGGATAACGGTCTGTTCTATTATAAGGAGCTTCCAAGCCTTGCTCGTAACGGAAGCAATACACTGCTTCTTGAGGCAATGACAATAGGATATGAACTTACCGGTGATAAGAGATACCTGTCATACGGTAAAAAAACATTTGATAACGCGATTAAAGCTCCGGCACCATCGTCGGTTGGAGCAAAGAAAATAGTAGAAGATACAGTGATGGTCGGAAATGCCGGAACAAAAGGATTTGCACAGTGTTTCATACCGCTGTCGGTATATTATAAGGCACTTACAGACCAGGGAATGATATAGAAATAAAAGGGGAACATCGTATAAGATACGGTGTTCCCTTAAATTATCTGTAAGGATTATTTGATTTCAAGTCCTCTGTTAATTGCTACTGAAAGAGCCTTAATTGAGGCTTTGATAATATCGGAATCAATTCCGGCACCCCAGATGACTCTGTTTCGCATATTGATGCATACATAAGCCATCGCTTCTGAAGATGAACCGGTAGATAATGAATGTTCCGTATAATCTACCAAAGTATATGAAATTCCGAAATGTTTCTTTAAACAGTTGCTTACTGCATCAAGACGACCGTTTCCTGTCATGGTCACATCAGATGTACCATTTGGATCTTTGATGGTAACAGTTGCGGTGATACCATTTTCCTGTTTGAAGTGACATTCGCTGACTGAAAATTCGGATTCCTTTTTAACAAATTCTTTTTGGAATTCGTCATAAATAACATCCGGTGTAAGCTCGCTGTGGGTTCTGTCTGAAACTCCCTTTAAATGATAGCTTACATCTTCACGCATCTTATCCGGAAGAATAATGCCAAATGAATTCTTAAGTATGTAGCCGATTCCGCCTTTTCCAGACTGGCTGTTAAAGCGGATAACATCGGAATCATAAGTGCGTCCGACATCCTTTGGATCAATAGGAAGATAAGGCACTGTCCAGATGTCAGAACCGCTAGCCTCTCTGCATGCCATACCCTTTGCGATAGCATCCTGATGTGAACCTGAGAATGCTGTAAATACCAACGCACCTGCGTAAGGCTGTCTTTCGGATACTGTCATTCTTGTAAGACGCTCATATGTTTCTGCAATTTCAGACATATTGCCAAAATCAAGTTGAGGGTCAACACCATGCGAAAACATATTCATTGCAAGAGTGATTATATCTACATTACCTGTTCTTTCACCATTGCCAAAGAGTGTGCCTTCAACGCGGTCTGCTCCTGCAAGAAGGCAAAGTTCAGCATTGGCAACACCGCATCCACGGTCATTATGAGGATGAAGTGAAAGAATAGTATTTTCTCTGTATTTCATATTCTTGTCAAAATACTCAATCTGGCATGCGGCAACATGTGGCATCATATTTTCAACCGTCATAGGAAGGTTGATGATTGCCTTGTTATCAGATGTTGGCTGCCATACATCAAGAACTGCATTAACGACCTCGAGTGCGTAATCCATTTCTGTGCCGGAGAAGCTTTCCGGGCTGTACTCAAATGCGAAGTTTCCTTCGGTTTCACTGGCAAGCTTCTTTAAGAGAGAAGCACCATCTATTGCAATCTGTTTAATTTCCTCTTTTGATTTTTTAAATACCTGCTCACGCTGTGCAACAGATGTTGAGTTGTATACGTGGATAACTGCTCTAGGAGCACCCTTGATTGCCTCAAATGTCTTTTTGATAATATGTTCGCGGGCCTGTGTAAGAACCTGGATAGTTACATCATCAGGAATCATATTACGTTCAATTAAGGCTCTCGTAAAAGCAAATTCTGTGTCAGATGCAGCAGGGAAACCAATTTCGATTTCCTTAAATCCGATATCTACAAGAAGCTTGAAAAACTCAAGTTTTTCTTCAAGGCTCATTGGCTCAATCAAAGCCTGATTACCGTCACGTAAGTCGACGCTGCACCAGATGGGTGCTTTTTCAATATGGTCTTTTTTTACCCAGTCATAAGTAACGACAGGTGGCATGAAATAAGTACGCTCATACTTTTTAAAATTCTGCATTTCTTTTCTCCTTTTAAAATGTTTTTATACAAATTTTATATGGAGGAGGTGATATCATGCATACAGAAAAATAAAAAACCTTCGTTTCTGTTGCAATAATCACATCCTGCAACTAGAGACGAAGGATATATTCCCGCGCGGTACCACTCTAATTCATAAACTCTCGTTTATACACTCATCAGGCACATATTGTATGCCCTACCCCTGTAACGGTGGGTATCCGTTCACGTCTACTCTCCATGATGTAACAATGGATTTTGGATGACAGTTCCAAGGCGAGTTCATTATATTCCGTCCACTGTTTCGCATCAACCAACAGTTTTCTGAAAGCAGGTCTATAATTACTATTCCTTTTCATAACCTTTAACGAATATCATTGTAACAGATAATTAAAAAAAAGAAAAGCATTTTTTTTGAAATATTAAGTTAATTTCGTAACAATGTTTCAAATAATAAGTTTTGGGCATTTTTATGCCCTGTTTTTATATAACAAACTAAAGAAAATAAAGTCAAAAACCTTATTATATTTAAAAAATTAATTTTTGAAACGAAAAAGTTAAAAATATTGAATATTTTGGAAAAATACTTTATAATCTTAATTACGGTATAAATGCCTGCGGCAAAAAGACAGGCATAGAAATTTATTTTATAAGGAGAATAGTTATGGGATACGTAGATGAAGTATTAGAAAGTGTAAAGAAAAAGAATGCTGATCAGCCAGAATTCTTACAGGCTGTTGGTGAAGTACTTGAGTCATTAAGACCGGTAGTTGATGCCAATGAAGAACTTTACAGAAAGAACGCAATTTTAGAGAGAATCGTAGAGCCTGATCGTCAGATTATGTTCAGAGTACCATGGGTAGATGATAATGGCCAGGTTCAGGTAAACAGAGGTTACCGTGTACAGTTCAATAATGCAATTGGACCATACAAGGGAGGTTTAAGACTTCATCCTTCAGTAAACCTTAGCATTATTAAGTTCCTTGGTTTCGAGCAGATTTTCAAGAACTCACTTACAACACTTCCAATCGGTGGTGGTAAGGGTGGTTCTGACTTCGATCCAAAGGGCAAGTCAGACAGAGAAATCATGGCATTCTGCCAGAGCTTTGTAACAGAGCTTTACAAGTACATCGGAGCTGATCAGGACGTTCCTGCCGGTGATATCGGAACAGGCGCAAGAGAAATCGGTTTCATGTACGGACAGTACAAGAGAATTACAAACCTTTACGAAGGTGTACTTACAGGTAAGGGACTTTCATACGGCGGTTCTTTAGCTCGTACACAGGCTACAGGTTATGGTTTATTATACCTTACAAATGCATTACTTAAGGATCACAACATTGATATCAAGGGTAAGATTTGTGCAGTATCAGGTGCAGGTAACGTTGCAATCTACGCAATCGAGAAAGCATACCAGTTAGGCGCTAAGCCTGTTACATGTTCAGATTCTACAGGCTGGATTTATGATCCTGAAGGAATTGATGTTGAACTTCTTAAGGAGATTAAGGAAGTTAAGAGAGCACGTCTTTCAGAGTATGCTGCTGCAAGACCTTCAGCTCAGTATCATGAGAAGAAGAACTCAGAAGATCACGGTGTATGGTCAATCAAGTGTGATCTTGCTCTTCCATGTGCTACACAGAACGAACTTAACCTTGAAGATGCCAAGATGCTTGTTGCTAACGGCGTAATCTCTGTAACAGAGGGCGCTAACATGCCTACAACTCTTGAAGCTACAAAGTACCTTCAGGAGAACGGTGTTCTTTTCGTAGGCGGCAAGGCAGCCAACGCAGGTGGTGTTGCTACATCAGCACTTGAAATGAGCCAGAACTCAGAAAGACTTAGCTGGACATTTGAAGAAGTTGACGGAAAGCTTAAGAACATCATGGAAACAATCTACGCTAACATCAGTGATGCTGCAAAGCGTTACGGCGTAGAAGGTGACTATGTTGCAGGTGCTAACATCGCCGGTTTCGAGAAGGTTGTAAATGCTATGTTAGCTCAGGGTGTTTGCTAATCAAGAATTTCTAAGATAATATAAGATATGGAGAAGTCCTGTAAACCCAGTGTTTATGGGACTTTTCTTTGTGTGTTGAAATGACAAAAGAATTGTCAGAATATTCACGAAACGGAAGAAAATTTGGGTAAAAGGGGGGTAATAGTTACAAGTGAGCTACAAGTGAGCTACAGGTGAGCTACAAACGATTTTCTAAAATATGGTAGGCAGTTTGTTTATTTCGGCGATAAGTTCAGGTATTGAAATTTGAATTATGCTATATATCTCTGTTTACGCTTAACAGTTCCGTCAGGCTTCTTGTCTGAATAGTATCTATAATGACGTCCCTGTTGGTGCAGGGGCGTTTTTATGTTCGCGGCGGCGCAATTAATATCTATTGCCAACTTTTTCAATTAATGCATCCTGAAGCACCTGTGAAAAATTCAGATTGAGCCGAAGCGCTTCTTCGTTAAGCCATTCCGGGATAGTAAGAGTTTTCTTTACAGCTTTAGAACCGGTGCTCTTTTTGTAGGCGAGCATATCAAATTCAATAACCACTAACACAGCGTCTTCATCTACAGTAATTTTATCTACTGATGATGGTGTAGGGAAAGGAATATGACTCTTTTCCATATCAGCAAGACATAAACCAAGTGCATCAATAGCCATATTATAAGCGTCTTCCATGTTGTCACCTTGTGTCAGACATTCAGGAATATCTGGAAAAGAAACCCAAAAGCCACCTTCGTCTGCTTTGTGAAATAATGCCGGATAAAATAATCTGTTCATAATATATACCTCCAATATTGGGCAGGACTATTTAAACCCTGCCTGTTTAAGTATTGCCTGTTCCAGCCCCTTTTTAAGAGTCTTACCATGATAAGGAACAATGGTTTGTCGATTAGTGGTTTCATTAACCATTTTAACATGTGAGCCGTTTTGACTAACTTCTTTGAAACCATTCATTATAAGAAGTTTAATCATTTCTTTTGGAGTCATTGGCATTGCGTGTATCACCTTTCCCTACCTTGTATATATTATAACACGTGTTTGTACGTATATCAATAAAATACATATTAATACGTATAAATATTTATATTTATCACATGGTTTAATAGTTTTAACTTATATGTGCATTGAATTCTATAATGTCAACATCACATTTCTTATCATAGTCACCATTTAAAATATATTCCATAAATAGTCACATTATTCGGACTTAAACCTGTCGAGCATCTGCTTTACAAAATCGATATCCTCTTTTTTAACCCTTCTTGTTGCATCGAAGAGAACCTTATATTCAGGATTATAATATAAGAACTGTGCAGCTTCTTTAGCTTCATCATCAAGATAATATGAAGATTTTGAATCAGGTTGTTCTACGGATAAATCCATTGTAGTCATATCGTCCATATCAGCTCCTAGTAAAGCTGCTAGTTCTTTTAATTTTTTAACTGGTGGCTCAGATACTCCAGACTCCCATTTTGAATAGTGGTAAATGATTTATATCCAAGTGCATTTGCAACATATTCTTGAGAGAGCCCTTTTTTAATTCTCAAATATCTAATATTATCACTTAAACACATATGAAGATGCACCGCCTTTCTGTATTTCAAGAATTCATTATAATAGAATATAATTCAAGTATATTTTATAAAAACTTGAATAAAATTCAAGCGATATAATTTCCGGGGCTTTTCTTTTTGCGTTGATGAGTATTGAATTAAAAATTCACAATTAAAAATATTGACGTAAACCAGTCTGCTCTGATAAAATGAAAGTGCTTACTTGCATGGAGGTATTTACATGGACGATACAAGCCAAAAGATTATTGACGCTGCGATGAAGCTGATTAGAGAAAAAGGATATGTGGCAACCACAACCAAGGAAATTGCGAAAGAAGCAGGGGTCAATGAGTGTACATTGTTTCGTAAATTCGAGAATAAAAAGGACATTGTCCTGCAGGGTGTTAATCAGGCACAGTGGAGAGCCAATGTCACGCCGGAGATTTTTGACAATATACAATGGGATTTGCAGTCGGACCTTGAAATGTTTATGAGAGCATACATGGACCGGATGACGCCGGATTTTGTTAATCTTTCGATTGGTTTGCGTGCTCCGCAGTTATATGATGAGACGGCATCCCTGATTATGAAAGTTCCGCAGGCTTTTTTGTCATCTTTTACAGATTATCTAAACAAAATGTGCGAGAAGGGGAAGATTCCTGAAGGAGATTTTGATGCTTTGGCTATGAACTTTTTTTCCACTACTTTTGGTTATACTTTCCTGAGTGCTTCTTTTGGAAACAAACTGGTAAAAGTTGAGAAAGATGCTTATATCAGAAATAGTGTAAAAATGTTTATTAAGGGTTTAGAATAAAGAAAAATCGGCACTGCTTTATGTAGTGCCAAAAAAATAGCATCCATGCAAGCAAGTACACGCAATCAACAAGGAGGAAGTAAGGATGGAAATATCAGGTGCAGAATTATTTGTAAAAGCATTAAAAGAAGAGAACGTTACAACGCTGTTTGCTTATCCGGGAGGGCAGGCCATTGATTTGTTTGATGCACTTTATGGAGAGAAGGAGATAGAGGTTATTTTGCCACGACATGAGCAGGGATTGGTTCATGCGGCAGACGGGTATGCACGTTCCACCGGGGAGGTGGGCGTATGTCTCGTAACAAGTGGTCCGGGCGCTACTAATCTTGTGACAGGGATTGCAACAGCCAATTATGACAGCGTTCCGCTGGTATGTTTTACGGGTCAGGTGCCAACACATTTGATTGGAAATGATGCTTTTCAGGAAGTTGATATTGTTGGCATTACGAGAAGTATTTGTAAGTATGCAGTAACCGTTCGCAAAAGAGAGGATTTGGCCCAAATCATTAAGAAAGCATTTTATATCGCAAAAAGTGGAAAGCCGGGAGTGGTTGTTGTGGATTTGCCAAAGGATATTCAAAGGGCTTATGGCAGTGATTTCTATCCGAAAGAAATATCCATTCGTGGTTATAAACCCAACACTTCCGTACATCTTGGACAGCTCAATAAGGCACTTGATATTCTAAACAGCTCACGCAGACCTGTTTTTCTGGTGGGTGGAGGAGTAAATATTGCCGGTGCAGGTCAGGCAATGACACAGCTTGCAGAACGAACCGGCGTCCCGGTGATTACGACGATTATGGGAAAGGGAGCAATTTCTACCAGCCATGAACTGTATGTCGGTAATATTGGTATTCATGGAAGCTTTGCAGCTAATTCAGCCATCAGCAACTGTGATGTACTGTTCTCCATCGGCACACGTTTTAACGACCGGATTACAGGGAAGATAGAGGAATTTGCGCCTCATGCAAAGGTCATTCATATCGATATTGATGCAGCGTCTATTTCAAGAAATATCGAGGTAGATGTTCCAATTGTGGCAGATGCAAAAACAGCAATAGAGGCGCTTCTTGAAAAGGCAAAACCGCTTCATATTTCAGAATGGGTGGAGCAAATCAGACAATGGAAGGGGGAATACCCACTTACCATGGAGGAAGAATGGGTAACGCCGAAAAAAATCATCGATGCAATCAACAATATTTTTGAAGAGGCCGTTATTACAACGGATGTGGGACAGAATCAGCTATGGGCAACGCAGTTTCTTGCGCTAAATGATAAAAAGCAGATGCTTACCTCGGGTGGATTAGGAACAATGGGATATGGTTTGCCGGCGGCCATTGGCGCTAAGCTTGGTAATCCGGAAAAGAGTGTTATTGTGATTACCGGAGATGGCGGGATGCAGATGAATATTCAGGAAATGGCAACAGCAGTGGTATATGAACTTCCCATTATTATCTGTATTTTGAATAATGGGTATCTGGGAAATGTGCGACAATGGCAGGAAATGTTCTATGACAGGCATTATTCAAGTACCTGTATGCGTTACCGCAGGTGCTGTGAAATCGGATGCAGTCAGCCAAAACATGATTGTCCCGAGTATACGCCGGATTTTGTCAGACTGGCAGAAAGTTATGGAGCAAAAGGAATCCGTGTTACGAAGCCGGAAGAGATAGAAACAGCATTGGAAACAGCAAGACGAGATACAAAGACACCTACAGTGATTGAATTTATTATTGACAGAGAAATCAATGTCATGCCTATTGTTCCACCGGGAAATGCGTTAAGCGAGATGATTTTGGAAAGGAAGGGAAACTGAAATGAAAAAGAGATG
>JBJEOB010000066.1:0-13335 GCA_051880495.1 Lachnospiraceae bacterium | reverse complement strand
GCTACATGACACCAAGAAATGTAGCTGCAGACGGATTCTTCCACTCAGACGAATTCATTGCAAAGAATACAACAAACGCAGAATATGTATCAATTCTCTACCAGACATTCCTTGGAAGAGAACTAGACCAGGAAGGATACGAAATGTGGGTAGGTTTACTCGATAGAAATGAATGGACAAGAGATGAAGTTCTTGATGGATTTGCTAATTCAGATGAGTTTGGTTCAATTCTTGCAAGTTTTGGATTAAACTAATATTGCTTTCCTAATACAGGCCGGACAGATTTTCTGCCCGGCCTGTAGCCTTGTGCGCCTGGCGGCGCACGTTTCCGGAAAAAATATTGCTTGCTTCTTCATTAAAATAATGCTATCATTTCTTTAAAGCAGAATATTCTAATGCAGGCGGACGTATCGCAATTGATACAGGCTGAGCCGCCATCTTATTTCTTAATTTTCAATTTTAGTTTCCTGCTTTAATTTCAAAATTTTTAATATGGGCAGGAGATTGTGTTTTTACTCATGCGCTCCTGTCTTAGGGAGGTATGTGAATGAGTAAAAGAGAATTTAAAAGTAGTGTTTTTTCTATGTTATTGGAAGAACCAAGGTATGCACTTGATGTATATAATACATTGAATGGTACAGGTTATGTAGATTCAGGTGATGTCCGGATTCAGAAACTGGATGGCAGAATATTGTTGTCAGTACGAAATGATGCATCATTTATTATTGATTTTGTTTGGAATCTGTATGAACATCAGTCGACATTTAATCCAAACATGCGAGCGACATAGCAATGTCCTTGAGTTTAGCAGGTGGAAATCCTGCTTGGTAAAGTCCAGTCAGACAACCAATAGCGAGTCATGGAGTATCACCAGCAATGATGGTGCTTAAGCGTTGACAGTCAGGTAATAGGCTTGAAAGTGATTGAGCCCCGTTAAGGGTTATAGGAACGGAATTTCGCCGACATCTTGCATGTGATGGAAGGCAACACTTGTAACTGCGTTAGGACGAGTAGCTACAGGGATTCCCGGGGTCGTAGAGCCAAGCATGTTATACAATGACTCAAGGGTAACTATGGAGACCCATTGACATCTCACATACGTGAGTATGGTGTACAACCAAAAGGAGGAAGTCAAATGTGTTAATGGGAGTCGGATGGTGAAATAGTACCGTTGATGCTGGGTAATGCCAGTGGAGGGAAGGTCACCACATATCAAGGTCCTTATGAGGGACACATTTACTACACACAGGGGTAGACAATAGATGGAAACTAAACTTATAAGGATACAACAGCTATCGGCACAGAACCACAGTATGGTTTTTACATCTCTGTTTCATATGATAGATAAAGACTTGCTGAGAGAGTGCCACAAAAGGCTCGATGGCAACAAGGCGACGGGAATAGATGGAGTGAGCAAAGAGTTATACGAAGCTAACCTCGAAGAAAATCTCGACAGACTAGTAGATAACCTTAAATCACACCGATACAAACCACAGCCAGTGCTTAGGGCTTATATTCCAAAGGCAAATGGGAAGAAACGTCCTCTTAGTATAGCCTGCTATGAGGACAAAATAGTCCAGTATGCATTGAAATGCGTCTTAGAAGCTGTATATGAACCATTATTTTTAGAAAATATGTTTGGCTTCAGACCCAGAAGGGGATGTCATGATGCACTCAAGTCATTAGCGCAAACAATAGAAAAACAAAGTATCGCAATGGTCTTGGATGCAGATATAAAGGGATTCTTTGATAATCTTGACCACAATTGGATTGTAAAAATGATTGAGGTACATATAAAAGACCCTAACATTATATGGCTACTCAAAAAGATACTCAAGGCTGGTTATATAGAAAACGGACAGAAGCATGAAACATTACAGGGTGCAGGGCAGGGTTCACTCTGCTCACCAGTGATTGCTAATATATACATGCATTATGTAATGAATTTGTGGTTCTGGAAGAAGGTAAAGTCAGAACTTAAAGGCTACGCAAATATCATCATCTATGCGGATGACTTTGTTGGTTGCTTCAAGTACAAATCTGATGCAAAGAAATTCCTCGAACTCCTCAAAAACCGCTTGGTAGAATTTGGGCTAGAACTAGAACCAACCAAGACTCGACTGATTGAGTTTGGTAGATTTGCAGAACAAAATGCACGGAATAAAGGTAAGAGACCACAAACATTTAATTTTCTTGGATTTACCCATTACTGTGGACTAAGCAGAAGTGGAAGATTTAGAGTGAAAAGGAAAACAGATTCAAAGAAGTTTAACTTAAAAGTGGCAGAGATGAAACAATGGCTACAACAAAATCGCACCAGGAAACTTAAGGAAATCATTTCTGAACTTAATCTGAAACTCATTGGTCACTACCATTACTTTGGAATTACAGATAATTTCTACAGCATTAAGAGATTCTATGAACTCACACATAATATGCTGTATAAATGGCTAAATAGGAGAAGTCAAAAGCGCAGTTATAATTTCTATCAGTTTGAGGCAATGCTAAAGACTTATCCATTGGTAAAACCTAAAATATATGTGGACATATATGGAGCTGTTTAATCTTGATATGAAGAGCCGTGTGCATGAATTGTGCACGCACGGTTCCGTGAGGGGGTAGTGCTGTGAGGCACTGTCCTACTCGACCACTGCGTTTCATGCTGTATTTTGCAGAAATGATAGTGGATTATGTACGTGAAAAGAAATATGATTTGTACGGAAGAAGAAAGATATCTGTCCCTACACCGAAATTTGTCGTGTTCTACAATGGTTTAGAAAAGAGACCGGAGCGGGAGGTGTTTTATTTGTCAGAATTGTACCAGCACCGGCTTGATGAATATGATTTAGATTTGGCATGTACAGTGTACAATATTAATCCCGGTTATAATGAAGAAATTCAAAGGAGCAGCAAGGTAATGTCAGGTTACACAACATTTGTTGAAAAAGTACGTAAGTATGAGAAGAAAAAAGAATTAAAAGAGGCTATTGAACAGGCAATTGATGAATGCATAGCAGAAGATGTCTTAAAGGATTTTTTTGAGGAAAGGAGAGACGAAATTATGGAAGTAGCAGTATTAGATTTTACATATGAAAAGAGACTGGAGTACACAGCAAGGGATAGCCGTGAGGAAGGAATAGAAGAAGGATTGGAAAAAGGCATAAAAAAAGGCATAAAAAAAGGTATAGAAAAAGGTCTAGAGGAAGGATTAAAGATTTTAGTTGAATGTATGCAGAACGTGGGAGTAGAAATTGAAAATGTAATTGGGATGGTAATGGATAAATACGGATTTTCACGGGAGGAAGCAGAAAAAAGGGTTAATAATTATTGGAAGATAAGTCATGAAAAAGATTTTTAACCGTGTCGGGTCCGGCTGTTGACTTATAATAATTAAATTTAATATGAAATTGCGGATTCACTTGCAATCGTGATGGATTTTGGGTACAATAAAGAGTGGTTTATTTTTATAATAGTGAGGAAATAATATGGCAATATCGGTAAAATTGCAGGCGTTTGAGGGACCGCTTGACCTTCTGCTGCATTTGATCGACAAAAATAAAGTAAATATATATGATATTCCGATTGTTATGATTACGGAGCAGTATCTGGAATATGTAAATGCAATGGATAAAACGGATTTGAATGTTGTAAGTGAATTCCTTGTTATGGCAGCGACGCTTCTTGATATCAAATCAAGGATGTTGTTACCTGCAGAGGTCAATGAGGAGGGCGAAGAGGAAGATCCGAGGGCGGAACTTGTTGAAAAGCTTCTGGAATACAAGATGTACAAGTATATGGCGTATGAGCTTAAAGACCGTCAGGTGGATGCCATGCGTTCACTCTATAAGCCGTCTACGGTGCCGGATGAGGTAAAGGCCTATCAGGAGCCGGTTGACCTTGAAAAGCTTGTATCTGATGTGACACTCAAAAAACTTAATGATATTTTTGCTGAAGTAATGAAGCGTCAGGAAGACAAGGTGGACAAGGTACGAAGCAAATTTGGCAAAATCGAGAAGGAAGAGGTCAATCTTTTAGATAAGATAGAGTATGTCAAGGCGTATGCGATGGAACATAAGAGATTTTCGTTTAGAAATCTCCTGATGGAAAACAAGACCAAGATGCAGATAGTTGTTACTTTTCTTGCTATTTTGGAGCTTATGAAAACAAGCTTCATACACGTTGAACAGGATGGAATATTTGCGGATATTTATATTGAATGTCTGCAGGCATAGTATTTAGGAATGGAAGGTTAGTATTTTGGAAATAGAAAAGATAGAAGCAATAATTGAAGCAGTATTATTTACAATGGGCGATTCGGTTGAAACGGAGAAGCTTGCCGTTGCAATTGAGCATGATGTGGAAACAACAAGAAAAATCGTACGCAACATGATGGACAAGTATGATGCGTTAGACAGAGGAATTAAGATAATTGAGCTTGAAGACTCATTTCAGCTATGTACCAAGGCGGAGTATTATGAGAATCTTATAAAGGTTGCGAGCCAGCCGAGAAAATACCAGCTTACGGATGTACTGCTCGAAACATTGTCAATCATTGCTTACAAGCAGCCTATTACCAAGCTGGAAATAGAAAAGATTCGTGGTGTTAGTTCCGAGCACGCTGTTAACAGGCTTGTGGAATATAATCTTGTCTGTGAAGTAGGACGTATGGATGCACCGGGACGTCCGATGCTTTTTGGAACGACAGAAGATTTCCTTCGGGCATTTGGGGTGCAGTCTGTGGAAGACCTGCCTGTTGTGAATCCTGAGATGGTTGAGGAATTCAAGGCTGAAGCTGAGGAAGAGATTCAGTTAAAGCTTGATGTAGAAGTATAATATTATTTGGTGAGGTGTTTGTAACATGGAAAATAAGAATGCATGGGAAAAATACAACGAAAGAGACATTAAAAAGGTAGAGAAGTTCGCAGAGGAATATCGTGTTTTCCTTAGTGAATGCAAGACGGAACGCGAATGTGTAAGAAGATTTACTGAGCTTGCAAAAAAACTGGGATATGTTGATTTACAGGAAATAATAAGTAGTGATAAGAAGTTAAAGGCGGGCGACAAGGTTTATGCCGTTAACCGTAAAAAAGGAATTATTCTGTTTAACATAGGCGAAAAACCATTAGAGGAAGGCATGAATATTCTTGGTGCACACATTGATTCACCGAGACTTGATTTAAAGCAGGTACCTCTTTATGAGGATAACGGACTTGCACTTTTCGATACCCATTATTATGGCGGAATTAAAAAATATCAGTGGGTGACAACACCTCTGGCACTTCACGGTGTTGTGGCACTTAAGGATGGCAGTGTTGTTGACATTGTTATCGGTGAAAATGATGATGATCCGGTAGTGGGAATCTCAGACCTTTTGATTCACCTTGCTTCTGAACAGATGGAGAAGAAAGCTAATAAGGTAGTTGAGGGTGAAGCTTTGGATATTCTTGTCGGAAGCAGACCTCTTAAGACTGAAAATAAAAAAGAGATTAAGGAAAAGGTAAAGGCCAACATACTTAAGATTTTAAAAGATAAATACGGAATAGAAGAAGAGGATTTTTTGTCTGCTGAAATAGAAGCCGTTCCGGCAGGTAAGGCAAGACATTACGGAATAGATGAAAGTATGATTATAGGATACGGACATGATGACAGAGTCTGCGCGTATCCGTCATTTGCAGCACTGACTGAAACAAAGAAATTAAAGAAAACAGGAGTATGTATTCTTGTTGACAAGGAAGAAATCGGAAGTGTCGGTGCAACAGGTATGCAGTCCAAGTTCTTTGAAAACACGGTTGCTGAGATTATGGACAGAATGGGACAGTATTCTGAGCTTAAATTAAGAAGGGCTCTTTACAATTCCAAGATGCTCTCTTCTGATGTTACATCAGCATTTGACCCTAATTATGCTTCAGTCAGCGAGAAGAAGAATTCAGCATATTTTGGATGCGGTATGGTATTTATGAAGTACACCGGTTCTCGAGGTAAATCAGGTTCAAATGATGCAAGTGCGGAATTTATTGCAGACCTTAGACAGATGATGGATAAGGAAAATATTTGTTATCAGACGTCAGAACTTGGCAAGGTTGACCAGGGCGGCGGCGGAACAATCGCGTATATTCTTGCAAATTACGGAATGGATGTTATTGACTGCGGTATTGCAGTACAGAACATGCATGCTCCTTACGAAGTTATAAGCAAGGCAGATTTATATGAGACAAAATGCGGTTATAAGGTATTCCTTGAGAATGCATAAAATTGGAGGGCAAACTAATGAAGTGGAATAAGTATTCTTTAAAAACAACGACAGAAGCAGTAGACCTTGTAAGCAATATGCTGATGGAGCTTGGTATAGAGGGAATAGAAATTGAAGACAATGTCCAGCTTTCAGAGTCCGATATTAAGACCATGTTCGTTGATTTTCTTCCGGAACTTCCGCCTGATGAAGGTGTTGCTACAGTGAATTTTTATATTGATGTGGAGGAAGATGACAATACCATTATCGGCAAGGTTTTACAAGGCTTAGAGGAGCTTCGTGATTTTATTGATATAGGTGAAGGAACCATTACAGAGTCCCAGACGGAAGACAAGGACTGGATTAATAACTGGAAACAGTATTTTAAACCATTTGTTTTTGAAGGAATTGTTATCAAACCGACCTGGGAAGAAATTGATGAGTCAATGCAGGGCAAAATTGTTGTAAACATTGACCCGGGAACAGCATTCGGTACAGGTTCACATGAAACCACACAGCTTGTCATAAGCCAGCTTGACAAGTATGTTAAGGAGGGCGATGAGCTTCTTGATGTCGGATGCGGAAGCGGTATTCTCTCAGTAATCGGTATTATGCTTGGTGCCAGCCATGCGGTTGGTACTGACCTTGATCCAAATGCGATTGTTGCAACAAAGGAAAATGCCCAAATAAATAATATCTCTCTGGACAAGATAGATATTATCGAAGGCAATATTATTGATGATAAGAAGATAAAGGATGCTGTTGGCTATGAGAAATACGATGTTGTAGCTGCAAATATTCTTGCTGATGTTTTGATTCCGCTGTCAAAGATTATTACACAGCATATGAAGCAGGGTGCATACTTTATCACTTCAGGTATCATTGATACCAAGGAAGAGGAAGTAGTTAAGGCCTTTAATGAAAACCCGTTACTTGAGATTGTTGAGATTAATCATAAGGGCGAATGGGTAAATGTAACAGCGAGAAAGAAGTAGGATTTTATGTATCATTTCTTTGTAGATGGAAATGCCTTTCTGGGTGAGAACATCCGAATTACCGGTGAAGATGTTAATCATATTAAAAATGCCTTAAGAATGAATATCGGAGAGCAGGTTATAATCAGCAGAACAGATGTAACCGAGGATAAGGATTATTATTGTTCTGTTACAGAGATATCTGATGACGAAGTGATGGTTCACATTGACTGGGTAGAAGAAGGCAGGGAACTAAATAATAAAATATATTTGTTTCAGGGTCTTCCTAAGGGCGATAAAATGGAACTTATAATTCAAAAGGCCGTTGAACTTGGCGTCTATGAAATTATACCGGTTGCCATGAACCGCTGTGTTGTAAAACTGGATAATAAAAAGGAAGCAGGGAAGATTAAACGCTGGCAGATGATTGCGGAAAGTGCCGCAAAGCAGAGCAAGAGAAGTATTATACCACAGATTAAACCGGTAATGACGGTTAAGGAAGCAATCGAATATGCCGGAAATATTGACGTAAAGCTTATGCCGTATGAAAATGCCAAAGGTATTGCCGAGACAAGACGTGTAATATCAGAGATATCAGGAAATAAATCTGTTGCGGTTTTTGTCGGCCCGGAGGGCGGCTTTGATCCCAAGGAGGTTTTAACTGCACAGGAGGGCGGATTTTATCCGGTAACGCTCGGTAAGAGAATTCTTAGGACTGAGACAGCAGGACTTATGATGCTGTCTGTTCTTATGTATACACTGGAAGATTAATTAGGAGGCAGCATGGAAGCGTATTTTGATAACTCAGCGACTACAAGATGTATTCCTGAAGTTCGCGAGATTATGAATAAAGTATATGATGAGGACTATGGGAACCCTTCTTCTCTTCATATGATGGGAGTAAGGGCTGAGAAATATTTAAAAGAGGCCAGAGAAACCATATCTAAGATACTCAAGGTGAATGAAAAGGAAATACTATTTACCTCGGGCGGTACAGAGGCTAATAATATGGCTGTGCTTGGTGTGGCGATGGCTAATAAAAGAAGCGGTAATCATATAATTACTTCATCAATTGAGCATGCGGCCATTCTTGAGCCTATGAAGTTTTTGGAGGAAAACGGATTTCGTGTTACATATCTTCCTGTAGATGATAAGGGAGTTGTGGATTTAGAGGCACTAAAGGAAGCAGTATGTGATGACACCATACTTGTTTCGATTATGGCTGTTAACAACGAAATCGGTACAATAGAGCCATTTGAAGAGATATCACGAATTGTTAAGGAAAAAAATCCAAAGGCATATTTTCATGTTGATGCAATTCAGGCGTTCGGAAAGTTAAGGATTCACCCAAAAAGAATGGGAATCGATATGCTTTCCGTGAGTGCACACAAGATAAACGGACCAAAGGGCGTCGGATTCCTGTATATAAATGAAAAGGTTAAAATCAAACCGCTTATTCTGGGCGGAGGCCAGCAGAAAGGTATGCGTTCAGGAACAGACAATGTTCCGGGCGTTGCAGGACTTTCTAAAGCGGCAGAAATTGCATATACTGACTTTGAAAAGAAACAGCAGTATTTGTATGATTTAAGAAACCGTATGATTGCAGGTCTTAAAGAAATAGAGGGCGCATCAGTTAATGGTTATGACGACAACACGGCTGCACCACATATTATCAGTGTAAGCTTTAAGAATGTAAGAAGTGAAGTGCTTCTTCATGCGCTGGAAGACAAGGGCATATATGTTTCAGCCGGTTCTGCATGTTCATCCAATAAACCGGCACCGAGCAGGACGCTTACCAATATACATGCATCCAAAGAAGTAATCGAGTCTTCGGTAAGAATAAGTTTTTCGTGCTATAATACAGCTTCGGAAGTTGATTATTGTCTGGATACATTAAAAGAAATTATACCTGTTTTACAGAAATATGTCAGAAAGTAGGAAAGAATATGTATAAGGCTTTTTTAATTAAATATGGAGAAATTGGTGTAAAGGGCAAGAACAGACATCTTTTTGAAGATGCTTTGTGCAGACAGATTCGTCATTCTCTTAAAAAAGTTGATGGAGATTTTTGTGTCTCAAAGGAGAACGGACGTGTTTATGTCGAAGTATTAAGCGATTACTATGATTATGAGGATACATTAGATGCCATAAGCTCTGTTTTTGGAATTGTAGGAATATGTCCGATGATTCAGGTTGAAGATAATGGATTTGACGAGCTTGCAAAAGAAGTAGTAAAGCATATTGATGAGACATACCCTGACAAAAAAATTACATTTAAGGTAATGGCAAGAAGGGCAAGAAAGAACTACCCGTTAGATTCAATGGAAATCAATATGAAGATGGGCGAAAAGATTCTTGAAGCATTTGAAGCCGATGGTATGAAGGTGGATGTTCATAATCCTGATATATTTGTTAATATTGAAATCCGTTCAAAAATTAATATTTACTCACAGGAAATCAAGGGTATCGGCGGTATGCCTGTAGGAACAAACGGTAAGGCTATGCTTCTTCTGTCCGGCGGTATCGACAGTCCGGTTGCAGGCTATATGGCAGCAAAACGTGGCGTTACGATTGATGCGACATATTTTCATGCACCGCCATATACAAGCGAACGTGCAAAGCAGAAGGTTATTGACCTTGCAAGACTTGTATCTAAGTACACAGGTCCGATTGCGTTAAATATTGTTAATTTTACGGATGTACAGTTATATATTTATGAAAAATGTCCGCATGATGAGCTGACAATTATCATGAAGAGATATATGTACCGTATTGCACAGACTCTTGCAGAAAAGAGCGGATGTCTGGCACTCGTTACGGGTGAAAGTATTGGACAGGTCTCAAGCCAGACGCTGCAGAGTCTTGCCGTAATAAATGAGGTCGCAACAATGCCGGTAATCAGACCTTTAGTAAGTTTTGACAAACAGGAGATTATTGATATTTCTGAAAAGATTGGAACATATGAGACATCCATACAGCCGTTTGAGGACTGCTGTACGACATTTGTTGCAAAGCATCCTGTAACAAGGCCTAATCCAAAGGCTATCCGTAAATCGGAAGAGAGAGTATATGATAAGATTGACGAATTAGTACGTGTTGCGTTGGAAAATGTTGAGACTATTATTGTTGAATAAAAAAAGGGTATGGAATAATTCCATACCCATTGATTTAAAATTAAGCTTCTACAATATATGGCTTTAAAATCTCGATAATTGTATCTACTTCATCCTCAGCGTGGATGTTGAGTTCGATAGGTTTAGCAAGGTCAAGACTGAAAATACCCATAATTGATTTTGCATCGATAACATATCTTCCTGATACAAGGTCAAAATCAACATCGAACTTGGTAATATCATTTACAAATGATTTAACCTTATCAATAGAATTTAATGAGATAGAAACTGTCTTCATATCCAATACCTCCAACAAATTATTATGTACATAATCTATCTTTATATTAGCTTTTATGCTTGAGGATGTCAATAAAAATGGCGTTTTTATTTTGAAAAAAATGAGTAAAGGATTAAAAAAATGAGAAAAGCAGCACTTCACAATCTGGGTTGCAAGGTCAACTCGTATGAGACCCAGAGCATGGAACAGATGTTAAGGGATAATGGGTATGAAATAGTTGATTTTGAAAAAGAAACAGCAGATGTTTATATAATAAATACATGTTCAGTTACCAATATTGCTGACCGTAAGTCAAGGCAGATGCTTCATAAAGCAAAGAAAATGAATCCTGATGCAATCGTAATTGCGGCGGGCTGCTACGTTCAGGCGGCAAGTCAGGAAGTATTAGATGATGCTTCTGTTGATATCGTTATCGGTAATAACAAAAAAATCGATATTGTCGCAATTATTGATGCATTTCTTGCTGACAGGGAAGAACGCCGCAATGTGATTGATATCGCAAATACAAATGAATATGAGAATCTTCACATTGAAACAGTGTCAGAGCATACAAGGGCTTATATAAAGGTACAGGACGGATGCAACCAATTTTGCTCATATTGTATAATTCCTTACACAAGGGGAAGAATCAGAAGCAGGAAGCTTTCGGAGGTTGTTGAGGAGATTACTGTTCTCGCCGCCAAAGGCTACAAAGAGGTCGTGCTTACCGGTATACATTTAAGTTCATACGGTCTTGAAAAGGATGGCGAGGGTAAATCACTTATCATGCTTATTGAGGCTGTAAATGCAATTGATGGAATTGAAAGGATTCGTCTTGGGTCATTAGAACCAAGAATCATTACTGAGGAGTTCGTGCAGAAACTCATCACATTTAAGAAAGTCTGTCCGCATTTTCACTTGTCATTGCAGAGCGGATGCGATACAACCCTTAAGCGTATGAACAGAAAGTATAATACTGATGAGTACGAGGCGGGCTGCAGTATTTTGAGAAAATATTATAATAATCCGGCAATTACCACCGATGTTATAGTAGGTTTTCCTCAGGAAACGGAAGAAGAATTTGAACAGACGGTTGATTTCCTTAAGAAAATTCATTTCTTTGAGATGCATATTTTCAAATATTCAAGGAGAAAGGGAACTGTTGCTGACAGAATGGAGGGACAGGTTCCTGACAATATTAAGAATAAAAGAAGTGATATACTGATTAAGCTTGAAGAAAAAATGTCCGATGAATATCGCAGAGCATATATCGGGCATGAATGTAAGGTGCTTTTTGAGGAGCAGATAACAGTGGATGGTAATTTATATTATGTCGGGCATACGGATACCTATGTTAAAGTATGCGTATCAGAGAAGGAAAATATCCAAAATCAGCTGTTAAAGGTCCGTGTTAGCGGTTTATTATCTAAAGATATGCTGTTTGGAGAGATAGTTAATGATTAATACTTGTTTTATTTGCCATTTTATATTAAAATGTGTATGGAAGTAAAGGACGTGATGATATGATGAATGACTTAACTAAAACACAATTTATTCAGATAGAAACATTCTCTGATCTTTCTGTTTCAGAGATTATTGAGCGTGTTTACATTGCTTTAAAGGAAAAAGGCTACAACCCTGTTAATCAGATTGTCGGTTATATTATGTCAGGTGATCCTACCTATATTACCAGTCATAATAATGCCAGAAGTCTCATTATGAAGGTTGAGCGTGATGAAATAGTAGAAGAGGTTCTTAAGTATTTTATTAAGAATAAGGGACTGTGATATGCGTATTCTTGGATTAGATTATGGAAGCAAAACGGTAGGGGTCGCTGTTAGTGACCCCTTGCTTGTGACGGCACAGGCAGTTGAAGTCATAGAACGTAAGGAAGAAAATAAGCTTCGGCAGACATATGCGAGAATTGAAGCAATATGCCTTGAGTACGAGGTTGATAAGATTGTGCTTGGATATCCGAAAAACCTTAATAATACCGTAGGAGACCGTGCACAGCGTACCTTAGAGTTTAAGGAAGCACTTGAGAGAAGAACATGTCTTCCTGTCATTATGTGGGATGAGAGATATACTACAGTTGAAGCAGAACGTGTTTTACAGGAGTCCGGAGTAAGAAGAGAAAACAGAAAAAAATACATAGATAAGATTGCGGCTGTTTTTATCTTGCAGAGTTATCTTGATATGTTGAAGATGGGTGGAGAGTAATATGGAAAAAATTTTATTTACCGGTGATGGTGAAAATGTTGAGTTTTATGTTTTAGAAGAAACAAGAATTAATGGAGTTGATTATATACTCGTTACGGAATCTGATGATGAGGAATCCGATGCGGATTGCTACATACTTAAGGATGTGTCAAAAGACGGTGATGCAGAAGCTGTGTATGAAGCAGTAGAGGATGATAATGAATTAGATATCGTAATGCGTGTTTTTGAAGAACTCCTCGAAGATACAGATATAGTAAAATAGTATAGGAGAGTGTTATTTTGAAAAAAACTGAACAGAATTCCAAACTGAAAGTAATACCTTTGGGCGGATTAGAGCAGATTGGAATGAATATGACTGCCTTCGAATATGAAGACAGTATTGTTGTTGTGGATTGCGGACTGTCATTCCCTGATGATGAGATGCTTGGAATTGATTTGGTAATTCCTGATATTACCTATCTTAAGGAAAATCATGAAAAGGTTAAGGGGTTTGTTATCACGCATGGTCATGAAGACCATATC
>JBJEOB010000065.1:0-2865 GCA_051880495.1 Lachnospiraceae bacterium | reverse complement strand
TGAAATGCAAAAAAATCACGACCAGTATGATTAAACACACCGTCTAATATAACTCGAATTCCCTGCTTGTGGCACTCAGCAACAAAATTAGTCAAATCCTCATTAGTTCCAAGTCTGGTATCTAACTTCTTATAATCTGTTGTCTCGTATCCATGGCCAACTGACTCAAAAAGAGGGCCAATATAAATTGCATTACATCCTATTTCCTTAATATGTCTAATCCACGGAAGCAATGTATTCAGACGATGTACAGGCTCCCCGTAAGAATTTTGCTTTGGTGCACCTGTAAGCCCCAAAGGATATATGTGATAAAATACCGCTTCATCATACCACGCCATACCGTTTTCTCCTTCAATACACATTATTGAGATGTATTTTACCACATCTTCTTCGATTTTGCATCGAATTTTCTTGATTTTCTGACATCACATCAAAAACGTTTAATTTTTTTGGTTGTGTTTTTCTCAAATTCTGTCTCGCGAATTTTTAATTTGACTACGCGCTTATAAAGTGGAGCATTAAGATTGTATTCATCAAGAATTTCCTGAAGATTACTTCTTATATCCTTCACTCTTTTCTTAGCAGCGTATTCGTAATCAGGAAAGATTTCGGCTTCAATGACACCTTCACTCTCACGAACAAGCACCTCCTGAATAATTCGCTTTTCAGAAAGCTTATTCTCAATTTCCTCAGGCGAAACATTTTCACCATTAGGAGTAATGATAAGGTTCTTCTTTCTACCTGTCAGGAACACAAATCCATCCTCATCCACATACCCAAGGTCTCCCGTTTTCAGCCAGCCGTCCTCAAGTGTCTCAGTGGTTTCCTTTGGCATGTGATAATAGCCCTGCATTACGCTTGTTCCTTTTACCCACAGCTCCTCATCCACTGTCTTTGCCTCACAGTTAGGAAGCAGCTTTCCAACAGAGCCTTTTTTACTGTTCCATGGAAGGTTGGTACTGATAACAGGGGAACATTCCGTCATTCCATATCCCTGAAGGATTGTAATTCCATATTTTTTAAATGTGTCTATGTATGCAGGATTCATATAAGCTCCGCCACTGCATATGGTGTGAAACTGTTTTCCAAATACCTTAGCCTTTACCACAGGCGCAGGAAGAAGCGCTGCTGCCTCCAGTTTTTTTGCCAGTGTCTCTATCATAAGCGGCACCATCAGTATCATATTCGGTTCAAACAGCTTAATATTTTTGGCAATACGCATAAGAGAATCGTTGATGCATATGACGGCTCCAACAGAAAGTCCCTTTAGAATGTCCATACTCAGACAATATGCATGATGAATCGGAAGCACTGACATAATAACGGTTCCCGCTTCAATTTTCATATCAAGACAGGTCGCATTTTCTGCAAGATTCCTGTGTGTGAGCATAACACCCTTGCTTTTTCCTGTTGTACCGGACGTAAACATAATTGTAGCCAAATCTTCCGGTGAAGGCGAATAATCAAATTCCGGTTTCTGCGCATTGACAAGTTTCCAGAAGGATAGAATTTTGCCGTCATCCTCTTCGCTATTTATTGCAATCAGATGGCGAAGTCCGGGACATTTATTTAATGCCTCTGCAGCCGTCTTAGCCTTGCTTTCATCATATACAAGTGTTGTTACATCTGCCCGAATTAACAAATCACATATATCCTCAGCCGGAAGCTGTGCATCCAGAGGAACTGCCACACTTCCTCCATTTACGGTTCCCATATAGGCGACAACCCACTCGTAGGAGGTTGAACCAAGAATAGCAACGTGAGCATTCTTTTCACCAATTGCCTCCAGTGCTGATGAGAACTTCTCTGAATCTTTCTTAAATTCCGTATATGTTTTACTTAAAACCACGGTCTTTTTCTCATCAGGATTATCACTTTTTGCCTTATATCTGAACGCATCCGTTTTTCCGTAGGATGCCTCCGCTCTAATAAGTAATTCCCTGATTGTGCTGCTTACTATATTCATGCATTTCCTCCTGATATCTTTTGAAGATAATCTAACGCCTCCTGCACAGTGCGAATATCAGCTGCTTCCTCCTGTACAATCTCCACATCAAACTCTTCTTCAACTTCCCCTAACATACTCATAAAATCAAAGGAAGTAAATCCTAAATCCTCCATAAATCTTGATTCCGGCTTAATGTCTTCCTTTTTCACCTCAACATAATTCATAATAATTTCCACTAATTTATCAAACATACAATCAACCTTCCTTCAAAAAATAGATTTGTTAATATGATACCAGGAGCACAAAGTGCGTAGCAATCCGTAGGTATCCCGATTAGGTGAGCTTGATGATATCACCTATTTTCATATTAGGATTCTCAATTCCCTTAAACATAATCCTGCACATATAATAATAAAAATGATCCAATGTGTTCTTTGAGATTGCCATAATCTGATGCTCAAAATTAAAATCAAGGCCGTTATCATCCGGTCTGTGCATAACAGTAAGGTACAAAGCCTGTGTGGTGACACCGTTTGGATACCATTTTGTCTTATACTTAATATCGCCTAACTTACTAAGTCCCTGTTCCTTCGATGTCATAGGCTGGTATGTAAGTGACATAGGTTCGTAGGTTCTGCCCATTGGAACCGGGTATGTCTTCGCCCTATATGCGAAGTACTCCACAGGGCCGTAATTTACATGGCGGAATATCTCATTCTGTCCGTCACGAATGATGTGTATTCCCTCAAGAAATGTTTTGTCCTCCGGTATAATTGTTCTAAACGGAAATGAATGAATTCTTGTGCCTCCTGATTTCTTTTCTGAAATCGTTGCTCTTCTTGCATACGCTACATTGATTGACACATCATCATTGCCGTTGGCCTTCTGAAAATAGGTACGGATTCCCATAATAAGCA
>JBJEOB010000064.1:0-2867 GCA_051880495.1 Lachnospiraceae bacterium | reverse complement strand
AAACGGAAGATCTACCGTTGATTCGCAAGACAAAATAAATTTTGAACTCATTTTACCCCTCCTAATTGTTATCCGAGAATCAGTTTCAGAGCTGCAATCACAGCTATCGGAACAATACTGCCGCCGATCAGCTGCGGCAAAGTATGCCGCTTTGTTTTTAGGCTTGCAATATATACAAGTGCAGTTATCAATACCCCGCATAGAGCCTGAATGTAAAGCCCAAAATAGAACAGCAGCATAACAGGACCTAAAACACCACAGGCATGACCACTTATTTTAACATGAAAAGCTTTATTAAAAACAAGGGTTGCTACACCTGAAAGCAAGTATTCAAGGATAATGACCCAAGCACCTGCAGAAGCCGTAAAAATGAAATTAATCACACAGCACAATATATACCCTGTGACAGCGAATATCATAGCAAGGATTCTTTGCCCGTGCCTCCCATCGGTTCTAAAATGAGGAATATATTTTTGCACGGGATAAGCCAACAGCGGCAAGATTCCCATAAGCAACAGATAATAAAGCCATTGCCATATATTCGTAAACACTTCAAAACGGTGTATCAGCATACATATTAAAAATGCCGTAGCCATAACGGGCGCGACTGTAAGAACCCTTACGGTCATACAATAGTCTTTTTTCACAGATATCCTACTTTCTTATAAACAGAATTCCGAGACACTCCGGACCGCAATGTGTAGTGATTGTTGAACCTGCGGTTGTTTCCAAAATTTCTTTAAAATCGGGTTTGAGTTCTTGAATCTTTTTTCGCACAGCATCAACGGCTTCGGATGAATATTCTGTATGGGTTATGAAAATTCTGTCAAAGTCAATATCTGTTCTTCCGGAGAGTCGGTCAGTAACATATTCAAGCAATGCTTTTTGTGAAGAACCTCGATACTTTTTATGCGGACTCATCTCCCCATCGGTCACTTCAATACAAGGTTTTATTTTTAATAGATTTGCACCAAATGCCGAAAGAGCCGAACACCGTCCGCCTTTATATAAATAATCAAGATGGCTGATAATAAAACTGGTCTCAACTTTCGGAACAAGTGCAAGACATTCGGTATATATTTCTTCAGCAGACGCCCCTTTTTGTGCCATTTCCGCAGCGTGTACCACCAGAAGCCCTTGACCGGTTGATAAGTTAGCTGAGTCTATCACATACACTTCATCCATATTATGTGCAGCAATTACGGCGTTTTGGTAGGTGCTGGAAAATTTTGATCCGAGACTGATATGTACAATTTCATATCCAAGTTCTTTCCAATGTATAAATTCATTCTCATATTCAGAAACATTACAAGCACTGGTCTTCGGAAGTAAACCTGTATCAGCCACATAATCATAAATTCTTTGAGGGGTGGCATCTTTGCCGTCCTTTGCAAATTCGTCACCGAAATTAACAGAAAGTGAAATTACGGATATGTTGTATTTTTGAAGTAACTCCGCAGAAAGATCACATGTACTGTCCGAAATAATTTTTACCATATAATCACCCGCATATAAAATCTAATAAAAGCAAACAACAGACTATTCGTTCACCTTGATCTCGCCGGTGCGATACCTTAATATTACAATTGCGAATTGGTCTCTGCTTTATCAGACTGGATAACATCTTTTACACTTTCAAACAATCTGATTAATGCATCAACATTTCTGCAACTGGAATCCAAATAATAATATATAAATTTCCCTTCTTTACGACTCTTTACAATGCCCACATCTTTTAAGATCTGCATATGATGGGATACTGCCGGACATGTCAGATTAGTCTTCTCGGCAATTTCAGAAACTCTTACCCCATTACGATCTCCGGTAACCATTAACAATAAAAGATGCTGACGAACCTCATCACCAAACGCAATTAGGATTTTTTGGCAAGCCTCAAATTCCGCTTCTAATCGCTTAATCTTATCCATTTATACCTCTCCATTTCAAAACATAATTAAATACTTAATCGTATTATATCATATTTCAAGCCATTATGCAAGAGATACAGAACTGATATAGCAAAAAAGATCAGCGGTGAGTCGAGAAGCATGCCGTGTACGCAAAGCCATGAAAGCTGCTTTGCTGTAGGCACAAAACATACCGTGTGTGCTGAAACGCTTCATTCAAGAGTTGCAGGAACAAAAGTCATACTCAGCTCCCGCTTCATGAGGCTTGCATTGTATTAAATAGAGTAGTTTATAACAGCGTACTTGAGAAGCAGCAGAAAATCCGATATAATATACAGGACTGAAATCTGCATGAATCGAGGCACGCAACCATGAAAAAAATTCTGATCGTCGACGATGACCCTTCCATTGGAAATCTCCTGCAAGAGGCGCTGACCGGCGCGGGATACTGCACGATGCGCGCTTATTCGGGTACGGAAGCACTTTGGGTTGTAACAAATACAAAGCCCGACCTCATATTACTCGATCTGATGCTTCCGGGGCTGAGCGGCGAGGAACTGCTTCCAAAGTTGAAGGAAATTCCCGTAATCGTGCTGAGCGCAAAGGTCGATGTGGACAACAAGGTCGATCTGCTGCTCGGAGGCGCGGCAGACTATGTCACAAAGCCCTTCAACACCAAGGAACTGTTGGCGAGAATTTCCGTACAGCTGCGAAGCGCGGCAGCTTCCGATACGGCACCCGCGCTGGCATTTGCGGACATTACGCTGCAAACGGATACGCATGTTGTCACGGTTGGAACGGAAGAAGTCCGGCTGACACGGACGGAGTATGCCATTTTGAAGATGTTCCTGCAAAACCCTGAGCAAGTTCTCACAAAGACACAGCTTCTGGAACGAATCAGTGTTGATACGCCCGACTGCACAGAAAGCTCCTTAAAGATCCATATCAGCAACCTGCGCA
>JBJEOB010000063.1:10264-13373 GCA_051880495.1 Lachnospiraceae bacterium | reverse complement strand
TCTGTCGCTCTTTCGTCCATATATTCTCTTCTACTAACTACAAGATAGTAATATATCCTACTTGTTGGTATATCAATACCGTAACTATACAAACCACAATTTTTCATAAAAAAGTCTTTATTACTATCCATCCATCTTTTCCAATCCCGTATTTGTGTTATTCCCTTCCTAACACTTTCAGCCTCCGTATTAGATGACTTCAAAATGAAATCCGTATTGGCATCTTCAAATTCAACTAATACAATGCTATATCCGTCTGAATTTTTACCTATCAACATATAATCTGCAATATAATCTGTGCCAAGCTTTTGCTCCGGAAACAAGTATGCGTCATGATGTCCAAAATTATAGTCCAAGAAAATCGAACCAGGTATGAACCATTTCTTATTTTCTTTAATATATCTTTGAAAATCCTGTTCACTTGTAGATTCTGAGAGTATATCCGAAAACTTAGCTGATTCTTCATCAAAATTCAGATCCCGAAATTTTCTAAAATGTAAATAATTATTGGGAAACATTGATCTTTTGTGCCATAGAAAATCTCTAACACTCTTGTCAGGATGTGAAAAGCGAGGAAAACCTCTATTACTTTTTAATCCCGGTCTGTTTGCATATTCAGTTTCCTGCTTAAGTGCTTCTTTCTCTTCATCAGTAAGTACAAGTGTATAATCTCTTTCATATAGATTCATTAATATTCTTACCTTCCTTCCAATATTTCTTATATGCTTCCATAACTGCCCTCTGTATTTCATCTCGAAAATGTTTTGGAGCAATCACCTCACACTGACTGCCATGAGCTAATACCCATTCACGCATTACTGATGAAATACAATTAATTTTAACCAATACTTTTTCATTGTCAGATTTTATCACAGTCAAATCATTTCCAAATGCCTCAATCAGTAATTGCCACAAGCATCTGTCACATTCTATGTCGTACCGCTCCACATTTTCTCCATTCTGATAAATGTAACGCTCAGCATACTGACCGGGATTGATTCCACCAAATATCATATCGACATTTCGCTCTAAAATCGCAATGTCTTTCAAATAGTCAATTCTGTAATGTGTTAGTTCTTCTCCATCTTCTGGTTTTGCCAATATGTAATAATTCCCCAAAGCCCACATGGTAGCATAAGGGCTAATCACAATAGGACTATCCGTACTTTTTACTAACTCGATATCCATATTATATTCCAACAAGTGCACCTCCACTTTACATCCCTGATTGATTGCAATGTTTAAGGTGTCAATATTATAAAATAGCTGTTTATTCAATACTTTTCGCTTATTCTTTACAAAAACGGTTTTTTGGAGCATTCTTCCTTGAAATACACTTTGCGTATCAATAAGTTTTCCTATAATATCCTTGCTGGTTTCTTCTTTTATCATATCGGATGCTGCTACTGCATCACATAACAACCTGACTTCAGATGGCTCAAAAGATCTGTCTATCAGATAATATCCTTCTCTGTTATCGGTATATCCTTCAATATCAATTCCCATACTTCTTAGGGCATCTATATTTCTATAAATCGCCCTTCGCTCCATATCCACATCATAGATTACTTTCAATTTTTCCCTAATTTTCTCAGCAGAAATAATGTGGTTTTCATCAGAATACTTCTTTAATATCTCATATATACAAAGTATGGTTGCTTTTTGACTGATCATCAAATTCCTCCAATCATTACTTCAATATCATTATTATACTGAGTGCAAATAAAAATAGCAATCACTCGGTGTACCATTTTTAGCACAGCGGCAGGCACACATTTTGTCATTCCTATTTGCTATAGTAATTACATCAAAACCAAAGGAGGATGCAAAACATGCATATACCACACATAGAGCAGGCTTATGAAAAGATAAAAAATACCTGTGACAGTAAGCTGAACCAAATATATCCTATCAAAATACCAGAGCCAGTGAACGCACGATACCAAATAGAACTGGAGTACTTAAAAACATCAGATTATCTGGATGACTTTGAAATCTTCCGATGTCTGAATATTGAAGCTGCTAAATGTTCTCAAGTGCTGTCAATGAGAGGAACAATTACAAGCTCATACATTATCTATCTTCTTGGTAATTCATTGCTTAATCCACTTCCTACTCATTATTACTGTCCAAAATGCGGACACTATGAAACCGTTGATACGAAATTGTTTTGTATTGATCTTCCGGAAGAAAAATGTCCAAAATGTCAAACAAATCTAATTGCAGATGGATTTAATCTCCCGGTAGAAGCTGTCTGGGGTCTGGACGGAAAAAAGACTTTATCTTTTGATTACAATATATCAGAAGAATTTATTCCATTCGCCAAAAGAGTGTTACAGACATTATATCCTCAACATGTAATTGCTCCCCTTGGACTCTGCAACAGACCGGCGGAAGAAAAAGTGATTGAAATGAAACATTCTGGTTTTCTGATTCTTCCTGAAGGTCGAAATATGGAAGACTATCCGGAAATGACTGGTTTCTTAGAAGATGGCGAATTATGTCTGTCCGGAAATATTCTGGATATCGAGAATAATTATATGCACAGAGTTTTATTATTACAAAACAAATTCATGGAACAGATGATTGCAATGCAGCGGAAAACCGGCATTTATGCAAATGAAATATCACTTCAGGAACTACACACACTTAACTGGAATGATATAAATAATTCATCAGCATTGACAGACGTAGAATCCTATTTATTCCGCACAATAAAGCCAAAAACTTTTTTTGATATGGTATGTTTAGATGCAGCCAGTCATAATACATACAGTAATAAAGATTATTCTACCCATGATGGTAACTACTATTCTCTACCAACCCTCTTTGAAAAACCGGAGTTTAAAAAATACCCTTGCTATACGCGGGAGGATTTCTTTGATGAACTTTTAAAAATGGGAATTAAGTTAGAAAAAGCATATGAAATAGCAGAATTTATTAGAAAAGGCAAACAGAACTCCACCATGCAGAAATTCATTGACCAGTTTGCTTCATTTGATATTCCGAAAGATTTTAAATCCGTTGCAAAAGAATATATGTATCTGTTTCCACGCTCGCATTCTGTAGAGTATATGTTAATATACGCAAAACTTGCTTTCTATGCAAA